>NZ_JFAL01000019.1:0-182763 GCF_006454495.1 Bifidobacterium sp. UTCIF-38
TCCCGACCAATTGACCGACCGGCAGGACGAATCCCTCACCGCATTGGGGAACACGGACCCCAAGGGCCAGCTCTACCGCGCCTGGCAGCTCAAGGAACTCCTGCGCACCCTGCTCAAACACCCCATCGGACAGGCCAAGGGCGAGTTGAACCACTGGGTGTTCTGGGCGTCCCACAGCCGCATCCCCGAGATCGTCGAACTCTCCAAAAAGATCCGCAGACGCCGCCCCGACATCCTGCGCACCATCGAACTCGGCTACTCCAACGCGAGACTCGAGGCGTTCAACAACCGGATCAAGGTCACCATCCGTATGGCCTACGGCTTCCACCACGTCGACAACCTCATCGCCCTGGTCATGCTCCGATGCGGCGGCCTCGACATCCGACTACCCCAACCCACCAACTAACCCACGAAAACAACAGAAGCCTCACATTTCTCCAGCTCCTCACAAGATCGTGAGGAGCTTTTTATGTTTTCATAATGTTTTATAATCTTTATGAATGTTTCATAATTCTCCTGAAAGGACTGCTATGGTCAGGGCGAACGGGAATCCCTTCAAGCCCAGTGCAGGCCATACTCCCCCATTGCTGATAGGCAGGGATGAAGTCATCGATGATTTCACGGAGGGACTGGGCGATGGCCCTGGCGCCCCATCACGTCTGATGCGCATCACCGGCGCCAGAGGTGGCGGAAGCATTTGAGGACACCTTCTCCGAATCCGGCATGACGATTGCCGGTCAGGCGCTGAGCATCGCCACCGAAGCCACCTATGGCTACCCGTTCATGGTGCAACTGGTCGGCTACCACATCTGGCGGCTCGCCAGCCGCCTGCATCCTCTGGATCCCGTCATCTCCATGGAGGACGCGGAGCAGGGCATCGCCAAGGCGCTTTCCCGACTGGGAGACATGGTGCACGGTCCGGAACTGGACAGCCTCTCCCCCGTGGACAAGACATACCTATTGGCGATGGCCCAGAATGACGGTCCTTCCTCAACATCGGTGATAGCCAACCGCATGGGCAAGGATCTCGGCTACGCCAGCACGCCGCCTACATCCGCATGAGCATCGATCCGGGCAACTGACGGGATGTCACCACCAACGGAATGTCACCGCCGCAACTCTACTTCGCGAAGTACTCCTCGACCGCGGTGCTCAGATCGGCGATGTCGTCGATGATGCGGTAGCAGCCGTGCTCCTTGAGCTCGCCGGGTTCGGCGTATCCCCAACCGCAGCCGAGGCAATCAAGTCCGCATGCCAGAGCGCCGTCTGCATCGGTCCAACGGTCACCGACCATGAGCGCCCTGTCGCCGGCGGCCGCGTCGAAGTCGATGTGTTCGAAGCAGTAGCGGATGACCTGTTCCTTGGTCAGACGCGAGTTGTCCTTGCTGGCTCCATAGATTCCGGACACCATCGGCGTCACGCCGAATCGATCGCAGATCGGCTTGGCCTGGTATTCGGGCTTGCAGGTGGCCACGGCAAGGTAATAGCCGTCAGCACGCAACACATCAAGCTGCTCGGCGATGCCGTCGAACACCTTGTTGACATAGCGTCCGGCGACCTTCTGTCCGGGGTTGTTCGGGTCATCGAACACGTTCTGGTTGGCGTAGTAGTCGCGGTAGATGTCGACGGCCTCGTCGAGTTTATCCTCCGGGACGTGGTTGCGACGTAGCGAGGTGATGATGGCGGGGCCCACGAAGCGGTGCAGTTCCTCGTCGTCCGGCACCGTCATGCCGATCTTCCTGAAGGTCTCGGTCACGGCCGCGATGATGCCGGGCGCGGAATCGGTGAGCGTGCCGTCCAGATCAAGCAGGACCACGTTCCTCGGATGTTCAGCCATCGGTGTCACTCCCCTGATTATCTCGTCATTTCCATCGGCCACGGGATCATCTGCTCTTGTGCCCCGGGCCGCTTGCCTAGAATAGATTACGTTGTAGCACGGAAGAAAAGTGCCCGGTCCATCGGGCCGGGCACAACGTTCATGCACTGTTCACTCATGACACTCGTTCGCGGTACTCGTATCGCTTATACGTTGCCATCCGTGAGATGCCGAAGGCAATCACTCGTAATCGGGAATCCAGCCGTCGCGATGCATCTGCAGGCGCTTCTCGAGCAGCTCCTTGAGCTCCTCCTCGCTACGACGTTCAAGCAGCATGTCCCAGTGGGTACGCGTTGGCTTGGCGATCTCGTTGGCCTCGGCGTCCTCTCCCTCGCGATGCGCGGTCGAACCGCAACGGCACTCCCATTCGTCCGGGATCTCGGCTCCCTCGGCGAACGGCAGAATGGTGCGGTGCCCATTCGGGCACACGTAGGCGACCTCTTCGCGCGCGGCGAAGTCGACGTTGGAATCGGATTCCAACGACTTCGCACCGATGCTCATGCCACGCAGACTGCGTTCTGCCATAGTTCACGTCCTCCTTATACGACCTATCAACATTACGAAACAGCTCGGACGAGCGTTATATTCCGGTCCGGAAGAGGAACTCAGTCGACACCGGAATAGGATACGACACCTCGATTGACCATTTCGACCGCTCTACGCGCCCGTTTTGCAAGCGATTCGCCGCCAGGGCCGAGATAGGCTTCGGCCGCCGCGATCTGCTGCAGCACGTCGGCAAGCCGCTTGGCATTGCGTACGAAATCGCCACCGGTCAGTTCGACGCCGTGCAGGACGTCCGCCAGATCCCTTCCATCGGCCCACTCGTACATGATGTCGAGAATGCCGGCATCAAGATCGGGAAGCGGATCGAGTCCGTGATCCTCGCACAGGGCGTTGACCTGGTTGCGGATCGCCTTGAGTTCTCCTGCGGCCACGGCGATCGGACCATGCACCGATCCGGGATAGTAGCGCGGTTCGCCACCGAGTCCGCGACGCGCCTCGTACACCAGCAGCGACAGCACAGCCGCAAGACCAGCAGGGGGCAGAAGATCGAGAGCGCCGGTGAGGATCGCCTGCGCAAGCACCACATCCTGTTCGCTGTACAGGCGACGCAGCAGCTGGCCGTGCTCGGTAAGCACGAGATCATGCTCACCTGATTGCTCCAGATACCCGAGTTCGGTAAGCACGTCGCAGATGCGATCGAACTGGCGCGCCACGGAACCGGTGCGTGAATCGTAGCGCTCCTGCGTACGCATCAGTTCGCGCATTTCGCGAGTCCACCGGTGCCCCCATTTGAGATGTTGCTGCAGATCGGGGCATTCGCGACACGGATGCTGCTGCTCCTGCCTGCGCAGATCGCCGATACGTCGATCCAGATCGCGGAACGCATCGGAACGCGCCCGATCAGAGGAGAAGGCCGTGTGTTTGAGTCGATTGCGTTCGGTCTTCTCAAGATCGCTCAACTGCATGCGAATGGTCATGAACTGTCTGAAATCACCGTGATCGCATGCAAAGGCGCGCTCGTAGCCCTCGATCGCCTCACGGAGCGTGGCCATGCGCGATTCCAGCTGCCATGCGGAGGCATTCGCCTCCCACTGTGCGAAGGAATGGTCGAGCGTGATGCGGCTGGTCTCGTAATCACTGGCGTTGAGCAGGTTCACCGCCATGTTGAACGTGGCCTTGAAGCTCGAGTGCAGCGGATAGACGCGCTTGCTGGAGAGCGCCGCTGCCGTGGCCGGGACGAATCCTCGATGATCGACGACAATCGCGTGTCCGATCGTGTCGATGCCGCGGCGTCCGGCGCGGCCGGTCAGCTGGGTGAACTCCCCCGGCGTCAGCGCCACGTGTCCGGTGCCGTCGAACTTCTCCAGCTTCTCGACCACGACGCATCGTGCGGGCATGTTGATGCCGAGGGCCAGCGTCTCGGTGGCGAAGACCATCTTGACGAGTCCCTCCTCGAACAGTCGTTCGACGATCTGTCGGAACAGGGCCACCATGCCGGCATGGTGGGAGGCGAACCCCTCCTCGAGTGCGAATCGGAAGCGGGAGAAGCCCAACGCCTTGAGATCATCCTGCGAGAGCTGCCCTTCGACCATCTCGTCGACGATGGCGCGGATACGCTTCGCCTCCTGTTCGCTAGTGAGCTCGAGCCCGGCGTTGATGCACTGCTCGACGGCCTGATCGCATCCGTTGCGGGAGAAGATGAAGTAGATTCCGGGCAGCATATCGAGGAAGTTGAGTTCGTCGACGACGGCCCACCGACGCGGCGTATGCCGTTCCGGCTTGCGAGCCGGCGCCCCCGCTCGCCCCCGACCCTTGCCACCGTGGCCATGATCATGGCCCTTGTGAGGACGCTCCGCGCCGGCACGTCTTGCAGCACGCCGGTCGAGCTGGTCGAGGCGATTGGCGAGTTCGGGATTGACCTTGGTGGTCTGCTCACCTGAGTCGTCACGCTGATACAGGTCGATGATCTCCGGCTCGGTGCGGTCGTCCTGCTGAACGATGACATGCTGTTCGAGGGGAACCGGACGGCGCTCGGAGACGACCAGTTCGGTATCTCCCCTGACCGATGAGATCCATTTGCCGAAATCCTCGACGTTGGAGACCGTTGCGGACAGTGCCACGATGCGTACGCGCTCGGGCAGATGGATGATGACCTCCTCCCACACCGGTCCGCGGAACCGATCGGCGAGGTAGTGCACTTCGTCGAGGATCACGTAATGGAGCGCATCGAGTGTGGTGGAGTGCTCGTAGAGCATATTGCGCAGTACCTCGGTGGTCATCACGACGATGTCCGCTTCGGAGTTGATCGAGGTGTCGCCGGTGAGCAGACCCACCTTGTCCTGACCGTACACGTCGACGAGATCGTGGTATTTCTGATTGCTCAGCGCCTTGATCGGCGTGGTGTAGAACGCCTTGACGTTGCGCTCCTGTGCGAGATAGACGGCGAAGTCGGCCACGACCGTCTTGCCGGCTCCGGTGGGTGCCGCGACGAGGACGTTTTTGCCGGCCTCAAGCGCTTCGTCGGCCTGCGTCTGGAAGTCGTCGAGTTCGAACGGCAGGGTACGCGCGAAGCGTGACGCCACACTCGAGGTGCGGATCTGACGCTTCCTGAACGCGGCATACCTCGCGGCGGGCGAGGACATGACCGCATCGTGATCGCCGTTGCGGTGTTTCTTTGTGATATTGCTCTTTGTGCTCATTTATCCGAGAATGCCGTGACGCCAACGCCGCCATGCCTGAACATGGCGGTCTCGTCTGGCTTCCTTCCTGAGGATCACGCCGACGTGCGCCTCTTCGTAGCGCTCGGCGGCGACCTTCAACGGTTGCGTGAATATCGGTGCCTCGTCAGGATTTTCCTGATCGACCGGCTCACTCATACGTGTGAGCCGATCTCCGATCCGTGCACCGGTTTCGGAGATCACCGACAATGCGGCGAGGGCACGTCGGAATACGTAGATGCCACCGATGACGAGCATGGCGATCATGAACAGCGCCAGCAGCAGCCAGATCCACCAAGGCATGACTCTTCCCCTTAATCCGCGTTAATCCGCGTCGCGTGCGGCGATACTCAGCTCGCGCTGTGCACGGGCCACGATCATCGTACGCAGCGTCTCGGGCGCAACGGCGACGATATGACGTGCATGTGCGATGCAGAACGCCACAAACCACGAATCGGATGAGACGATGAGATTCACCTTCTCGCCGTCACCACACGGCGTAACGGTGGCACCGGGCAGGTTCTTGACGAAGGACATATCCTTCGTGTCGGTGATGAACGCCGCAGCGGTTCCGTTGTCGAAGCTCCACTTGCGCAGCTCGCTCAACGGCATGTCCGGAATATCCAGACGCGTGGTCGGCTCGACGAGCTTCGCCTGTTCGATGCGGGCGATGCGAAGCACCTGCCAGGTGCGTGGCTTGCCGTTGGCCTTGTTGATGGCGGGATTCTTCAGGATGATGTCCTGCTTGTCCGCCGGAGCCGCTTTGGCCACATCGGTCCATACGGCCACGTAGTACACGCCTTCATCCACATAGATCTTGACCGGTGCCACGAGACGGCGACGATTGTTGCCGGCACCGTCCGTGTAGGTCATGTCAAGCAGGGACTGCGACGTGATGGCGCGCTTGACCATGCCGAAGTTGTGTGGTTCGAGTTCGTAGCCGGTCAGGCTCAGCCACGGGGTCTGACCGGGCTTGACATGCTGATGCAGACGATGATAAAGGCTTTCGGCCTGGGCCCGCTGATCATCCGGGAGCAGCGGCGAATGGGCCAGATAGCTGACGGATGCGGTGAGCATGCTCAGATACTGGGGTGAGATGCCGGCAAGCCGTTCCAAGCCGAGCGAATTGGTTGCCGATACGATGCCCTCGGCATCCAGCAGTGACCAGTCGATGTCGAAGAACTGGCTTCCGGCCATCTCGCCGTCATCGGAAACGGTGGTGAGCGTGTTGATGTCCTTGTGGATCACGTTGACGGACTTCTTGAGTTCCTCCGGGGTGCGGGGACGGCCGATGAACCGTTCGGCGAGTTCCTCGAGCGAGAACTCCTCGCCCAGATGCGCGGAGAGGAACAGCATCAGCCGGAGACGACGATCCACCTCGCTGCCGGTCTGGAACGACGACTTCTTGGAACGTTGCTTGGAACCGTCGTCCTCGTCCATCTCCCGGTCGTTGTCGGTTCGAGTGGTGTCGGCGGAGACGACGGCCTTCTTCTCGGCGTCGGCGTCGGCCAGAGCCAGCGCCTCGGCGGCGACGAGACGGCGGTGGAACGCGTCGGCCGCCTCCTGGGGGCTGACGATCGAGGCGCCCGGATGCTCGAGCACGTACATGGCCAGATCATCCGAATCGGTATATGCCACGTTGATGTGCTCGCCGTCCACGTCGATGGTGGCGGCGAAACGGCGTGAGTCGATGACCTTGACGAGTGCGTCCGGAATGGTCTGCGTGCCCAGTCCCGGGGCGATCGAATCGAGGCCGAGACCCGGAATCGGGGTCTGGGGAACCCTAGGCGCCGTGCGGGAGGCATGGCTGCTTGCCGCCGACTGATCGGATTCGCTGGACATCGACATGGACCGTGCCAGATAGTTCGCTGCGGCCAGGACAGGCATGTCCTCCGGGTCGAAGCGCAGCCGTACGCGCGGTTCGTCTCCCAGCTGAAGACGATAGGAAGCGAAGTCCTGTCCTTCGGATTTGGACGAATATTCGGGCTGACGTGACTCGATGGCGATTCCCATGGCCGCCAGCTTGGCGCGATCGCGCTGGAACTGCTTGGCGAAAGCGGCCTTGGCTGCCTGATCGGCCAGCTCCCCGTAGGAGTCGGCGTACGCCTTGACTCGTTGCGCGATCTGACGTGAGGTGAGCCACTGCGGGAATGCGGATGACAACACGGCCAGCACATCGAGCTCGTGCTTACCCCACTTGTCCGAAAACCGCCGCCTTCCGGTACTACCTTCTGCCATTAGTCCTCACGTATCGTTAATCTTAAATTTCAACTGCGTGCATAACGCAACTTCCATCTATATTAACTGTGTTTTCAGGCCATGAGGTGCCTTTCGCTAAATTTCGGTCTCAAATTTTTGCCTGACGCCGGTTCGATGCCGGTTCGATGGGCCGGATCCCGCTGTTCGGACCCCGACAATATCCGCTTCACACGGTATATGGCCGATGGGTGGACGCGTATCCGTCTGCACGCGTCCGGGACATGCCGAACGGCGTGTCGCAACGGGGCGAGTGCAGTTTTCGAGAGAGGCGCGATGACGGGGATTCAGGCGGTCGTGACCAGATCGTTCACCCATGTGCGGGCGTCGTGCAACGCGTCGAACGAGCGGTGGACGACCTTGCGGTCCATCGACGTGACTACCACCTTATCCTCGACGGATGCGGGGAGACCATACGATTCGGGAACGATCACCGTGGCGTCGTAGGTGAGATTGGGAGTCAGTCGCGTGATACGCGCCTCGATGCCGTTCGGCGCATCCGCAAGGATCGCCTGATAGTCGAAGACGGAACGCTGTTTGATGAACATGCTTGGTCCTTTCGAAAAATGGGAAACAGGGCCGACACCCTAGGAGGGTTGGTCCGCCCGATGCTAAAAATGGGATAACAAGTGCAGAAAGCAGCAGAATCGACGATATTGAAATCGATGGTGGCCAAGTTAGCCCACCGTCGAGACAAACGGCGATTAAGCTGGATGGAGAACGAATCGACGTCAGTCAGGGAGGTTGTTGATGACGGCGAAACCGATGAGCCGTGATGAGATGCTCAGGATGTTGCGTGTTCACGACGGCGAGGTGCCGAGCCAATGCTCGATGCTCGAAGGACTCGAGTCGGCCCGGAGCACGCTTGCGTCCATGCCCACGCTTGAGGAGCTGTCCCGCAGGGAGCAGGGCAGGCTCGGTGCCACCCGGCACTGAGCCTTGATCGTCGGGTCCGCCGACGGGGTTGCTGGTGGACCCATTGCATCGTTTATTCGACAGTTATTCGACAATCGTCATTTCAGCGCTGTGATAAGCGCCTGCATGGCCTGGTTGCCTGGAAGCTCAGCAACGTCCGTGACCTGATCCACGACGCCGTTCACACCGAACCGCGCGATGGAGTCGTCGCCGGTGTAATCGACGGACCGGAATCCGTGACGTCTCCACGCGAGACGTTGCACGTCGGAGGATGTGAGCAGATCAAGCAGTCTCTCCCCCTTCTCATCCAGAGCCATGAGCGTATGCGTGCTCCAGACTGTGGGCGTGGGATAGGCGATGACGATATCGTCCTTGACCTGCTTGAACGCGTCCGGCTTGTTGACTGCAAGATCAAGTATCTGGCTTTCGTATCCCACGGTCATGGGTTTGGAACCGACCCCGAGAGTGAGAAACTGACTGAACGAATCCTCGCTGGAGGTCTCCATCCATCCCGATTTCTCGAAGATGGCCTTCACGCGTGGGCCGTCTCGTGTGACCGATTCGGTGGTGGCGGGTGCGCCGCCGTTCATGACGGTGGCGATGAGGGCCGCGTATTCGTTACCGGAGTTCGATTGGACGGGATCGGTCGAGTCGATGCGGAACTGTCCGTAGCCGGCGGCGTACCCCACGTCCGTCCATGATCTGTTCGCCTCCATGGCCGTGACCGCCTTGGCCATGTCGATGCGATACACACCATCCTTCACGCTCATGAGCCCCGTGGACACCAGACCGTCGGCGACGGCCTTATGCGTGTAGATGACGATCGGCGAGTTGAACACGATATCGCTGCGCACGGCCTTCACTCCCTGCGCCTTGCCGTATTCGACGGCGATGCGGGAGGAGGGGAACAGATAGTCGAGGCCCTTTCGATTGGCGTCCATCATCGCAAGGCTTCCGGCTTTGCGATACGAGACATCGAGACCCTGTGCGGCGGCGATCCTGCCGAACTCGGGATCGTCGAACAGGCCGATCTTCTCTCCTCCGAGATATCCGTCGACCGTGACGGTTCTGGTCGGTTGGGAGGTCGTAGGGGCGGGACGGGAGGCGTTCCATACGACCAGCCCGAACACGATGGCAACCGCCGCCAGCAGGGCGATCAGTCCGATGAGTTTTGCCGGGATTCGTTTCGTCTCCATGTGGCTTCCCTCCCCTATCCGTACGGGTTCATGCGATGATTCCAACGATACGCGGGATGCGGCGAGTCGATGTATCCGGTCGCGTATCGTGAAGCGCATGGATCGCGTGCGTATAATCTTCGATTTTCCCGATAGGGCCTCCGCGCGCGCATGGCTGTTCCGTCTGCGCGAATTGGGATTGGAATCGCCGAAGGCGACTGTGGAGGACGAACAGCAGCTCAACGTCAAGCGCAATGGCCCCAAGCTCGCCCGTTGGCTACTCACCCACGAGGGATGGCATCTCGTCGCGGACGCCGCGAACCGTTCGGCGGCGCGCAAGGCCGCATACAAGATCAACAACGGCATTCGACGCGGATTCGAGACGGGGGCCTTCGAGGCTAGGGCGCGGCTGGACGAAAGCGGTTCATGGATCGTTGAGGCACGCGTCCGCCCCCGTGCCGATGCGATCGGCGAATCGGGGGCGGACATGGATCCGTTGTTCTGATTCGTTCGTCACTCGGGGCTCTTCAACGCGCCGACCATGTCGATGCGGTCGAGAGAGCGGTTCGTGGCGAGTTCGACCAGCACGGTGAACAGCAATGCCAGCAGCGCGGCAACGGCATAGCAGTACCATGCCACATTCGGCACGATGTTCATGCCCGGCAGATCGAGCTGACTCAGGAGGAATCCGAGCAGGCCGCGGCCGCACGGCAGACCGATCGCGATGCCTAGGCAGGCGAGCAGCAGCATCTCCTTGTTCACGTACCCGTGCACCTCGCGCTTGCGGAAGCCCAGCACCTTGATGGTGGCGAGCTCGCGTTCGCGCTCGGAGATGTTCGTGGAGGCGAGCGTGTAGAGCACCACCACGGCGAGGATGGCCGCCATGACGACGATGAAGCCGATCATCACGAAGAAGATCATGAAGCTCTTGCCGAAGTCCCTCATCTGCTTGGCGGCACTCGTCACGGACAGGTATTCGTCCTGCGAGGCCAGCCGGTCGGCGAATGCGATCTGCGCGTCGTCATCGCCCTTCACCTTGATGAGGTCGGCATTGAGCGTCAAATCCGTATCACTGTCGATGTCGAAGGCGGCGCGGTATGCGCTTTCGGACATGACCACGATGTTGCCGGTGTAGTACTGGGCCACGCCGGTCACCTGCACCTCGGTCGTGTTGTTCGTCGCGTCGGCCAGGGAGACCCTGCTTCCCTTGGACAGCGATAGGGTTTTCGCGGCGTTGGCGGTGACGATCGCGGATACCGAATCGGAGGTGTCGAGCGTGATCGTCTCCCCGTCGCTCGTATGCAGATCAAGGTAGCCGTCGAGGGATTCGCCGTCGGGCACGACCATGAGCTGCGCGGTGAGCTTCTCGTCGGAGTCGCTGCCGTCGGATCCCTCCGTCTGCCCTGCCGTTGAGGACAGCGTGCCGCTTTCGATGTGCATCGGCAGCGAGGATTCAACGTCATGGTTGCTGTCGAGGTCACGCTGCGCCGCATCATGGTCGGCCGGTGAGGTCGCGGCCATGATGTCGTATTTCGCGATCTCGTCGAACTGGCGAGGCATGAGCGTGAGAGCCGACGAGCCCATGCCGAATCCGGCGGTCATGAGCGCGGTGCAGCCGAGCACGCCGATGATCACCATCAGCGCGCGGGACTTGTATCTAAACAGGTTACGCGCGGTCACCTTGCCGAGGAAGCTCAGGTGGTTCCAAATGAAGCCGATTCGCTGCAGCAGGATGGTTCTGCCGGCCTTTGGCGCCTTCGGACGCAGCAGTTCGGCTGGGTTCAGCCGTAGCGAGCCGGCGCATACTGCCATCGCGCTGCCGGTGATGAGCACGAGGAACAGGGCGATGCCGCCCAGTCCGATCGTCCAGTCGATGAGTAGCGGGTAGGTGGGGATCACGTACAGCAGGTGCAGCATGCGTTTGGTGAACACGAACGGCAGTCCGAGCAGGCCGATCAGGTCGCCGATGGCGCCGCCGACGAGCACGGCGGCTGCCGAGTAGATGAGGTACTTGAGCATCGTCTCGTGCCGCGTATAGCCGAGCGCCTTGTAGGTGCCGATGAGCTGGCGGTCCTCCTCCACCATGCGTGCCACCGCGGTCAGACTCACGAGGATCGCGATGACGAGGAACAGGATCGGGAACAGCTTGCCGAGACGACTGATCATCTCGGATTCGGTCTTCACGTCCGCCCAGCTGGCAAGGACGCTGCGGTCGCGGATGACCCATGTGGCGGAGGGCATGGCATCGAGCTTGTCATCCAGCTGTGATTCGGCCTCGTCGATCTTCTGCTCGGCGGCCGTTTTGGCGGGGTTGCCGTCCGGCAGGGCCGCGAGCTTCGCCTTCTGCTCGTCAAGCTGTTGCTGGACGGGTTCGCGGATGGCGTCCTTGACCGTGCCCGTGCGTGTCTGTTCACGCTCGGACTGGATCTTCTCGATGTTCGACTGCACGTCGGACACGCGCTCGAGGTAGGCGTCATCGTAGGTGTTCATCGCGTTGGCCTCGTCCACCCTGATCGCGGCGGACGTGTACGGCGTGTTGTCGTCGGCCACCGCCTGCGGGGCGACGAACAGTGGGTACACGGTCTTCGTTGCGGTCACGAGTGCGAGCGGTCCGGTGGGGTTGACGATGTCGTTCGGATCGATGACCGTGCCGACGATCGTGTAGTCGCCGTCCTCGAACGTGCCGGTCGATTCATCGGCTGTGCCTGACGTGGAGGACAGGGCCGACACTGCCGACGCTGTCGACTCGTCGGGGGTGAACGTGAGCGTATCGCCGATCCTCTTGCCGCTGTCGGTCAGATACTGGCTGGTCACGGCGATCTCGTGTGCAGCCTTGGGAAGTCGTCCCTCGGTCAGGTACGGTTCGTCGATGTGGCGGTCGTTGAGCGCGGTCACGGTGGCCGACGCCTGCCTGTCGTCGATCTTCGTGTACGCGTTGGAGGAGCGTACGCCGGCGACCGCGGACACGCCGTCCACGTCTCGCAGTGCGGCGATGTCGTCATCGTCTAAGCCGAGCGTGGAGACGATGCTCAGATCATGCATCGACGTCGTGTCGAGGAACTCGTCCATGCCCGCGCGCAGGTCGTTGCTGATCGAGGAGAGCGCGCCCATCATCATCACGCCGACCGCGCAGATCACCGCGATCGCCGCGAAGCGTTTACCGTTGCCTGCGATCGCGCGCCAGGCGTCCTTGTAGAGTACGGTGCGTTTCGTGCGCGCATTGCGCGCGCCATGTGCGTGTCCCATGTCGTCTCCTACCATTCGATGTCGGCGATGGGCGTCGGGTTCGGGTTGTGCTTGATCTCGGTGACCTTGCCGGAGCGGAAGCGGATCAGACGGTCGCCCATCGGGGCCAGCGCGGAGTTGTGCGTGACGAGCGCGACGGTGATGCCGCGATCGCGGCAGGCGTCCTGCAGCAGCTGGAGGATCTGCTTGCCGGTGTTGTAGTCGAGTGCGCCGGTCGGTTCGTCGCACAGCAGGAGCTTCGGGTTCTTGGCGAGGGCGCGCGCGATGGCGACGCGCTGCTGCTCGCCGCCGGAGAGCTGCGCCGGGAAGTTGTTGAGTCTCTCCCCCAGCCCGACCTTCTTCAGGGTTTCGCGGGCGTCGAGCGCGTCGGGGCAGATCTGGCTGGCGAGCTCCACGTTCTCAAGGGCCGTGAGGTTGGGCACAAGGTTGTAGAACTGGAACACGAATCCGACGTCGAAGCGGCGGTAATCGGTCAGCTGCGCCTCGCTGGCCTTGGTCACGTCCTTGCCGTCGATGGTGACGGTTCCGGAAGTGGCGCGGTCCATGCCGCCGAGGATGTTCAGCGTGGTGGATTTGCCGGCGCCCGATGCGCCGAGGATGACGGCGAGCTCGCCTTTTTCGATGTCGAAGGTCGCGTGGTTCAGTGCCAGCACTTCTGATTCGCCGCTGCCGTAACGGCGCACGACGTCATGGAATTGAAGGAAGGGCATGGTGGGTTTCCTCTCTTGTGATTACTCGACAGTATGTCGTCGCATCACACGATAATGAGGTCGACGGCAATCATCAATCGACAATTTCCCGTGATATATCGAGTGATTCCCCGAGTGATTCAAGGAGCGTGAGTAGTGGCCAGGAAGAACCCGGAACTGACCGGACAGACCATCAGGAACATCAAGGAGGCCTTCTGGAAGCTGTATGAGGAGAAGCCCATCGAGAAGATCAGTGTGAAGCAGATCACCGATCTTGCCGGCTACAACAGGGCCACGTTCTACCTGTACTTCTCCTCGGTGCGCGACGTGCGCGACCAGATCGAGGACGATCTGCTCGCCCGGCGAGACGCGATGCTCGATGCATCGGTGCATGACGGCAAGCTCGACATCACCCCCGAACTGACCGCCCTGCCCGTGGCGCTGTCTCGCTACGGCAGGGTACTGCTCGGTCCGCATGGCGACCCGAAGTTCGTGGCACGCGCCGAGGAGAGCGTCTGGCCGTACATCCAACCCATTCTGTTCCCGGACACCCCGAACGTCGAGGACATCAAAGACCCGCAGGAACGACGTCGGCTGGAACTGCTCAAGCATTTCTATCTCTCTGGCATTCTCGGTATCCTCCGTGCGGCGATCAACGATCGCGATCTCATCGACCCCACCGAGATCGGCAGGTTCATGTCCGAGGAGCTGCTCCCACGCATCACCCCGCATACCGCGGACGCTGGCGAAAACCAAACAGCCAAGCCCAGCGGGCATGCCGCCCCGATAGGCATGGACGGCGCCGGACGCGACTCAGGTTCGCGCGGATACGCCGCGCCGGGTCAAATACAGCACGTACCAGGCGACGGGCAGGGTGAGCAGGCCTCCGGCGATGAACACCCATGAGATCGGGATCACGTCGGCGAGCGGGGCGAAGATCAGCATGCCGAGCGGCATGCCGAACGTGGCGAGCGTGGTATCGAGACCGAAGACGCGGCCGGTCATCGACTCGTCGGATTCGGACTGCATGATCGTGCGCATCGGACCGACGCAGATGGCCGACGACATGCCGTTGAGCACGTTGATGACGAGATAGGCGAGCAGGTTGGGAGCGGTGCCGAGCCCGATGACGGTGACGCCCACCATGGCGATGCCGAACACGACCATGCGCATCTGTGAGCGGCCGTCACGCAGCACCTTCGCGCCGATCGTGGACATGAGCGCGCCACCGAGCAGCATGCCCGCGCTCCAGCCGAGCTCATTGGCGGCGAGCTTGTCGGACGCGGTGACGAGGTTCACGAATCCCAGATGCAGGTCGATGCCCTCGTATTCGCGGGTCATGAGCAGCAGCGTCAGATTCATCGGGGCGACGGCCACGAAGCACGTGAGCGCGTCGCCTACGATCACGCCCTTGAGACGCGGGTTGCCCATCGTGTAGGCGAAGCCGGACTTCAGATCCGCGAACGTGCGCTTGAGCACGGCGAGCGGCAGCGGTCCGTCCGGCAACGGCTCCCCTGCTGCGTCGGCCACGTCGGCATCTACCTTTGATCCGTCCGCCGGACGTTTCGCCGGCACACGGATCATCGCGACGAAGCCGACGCCAATGACCGCGGTCGTCACATCGACCAGCAGGATCGACCACAACGGCACCATGTTGATGAGCACGGCGGCGATCGCCGGCGCGACGATCATGTTCGCCGAATTGATGACGCCGTAGATCGAATTGACGCGCAGCAACTTGCCCGTAGGCGTCACATCGGGGATGAACGATTGGACCGCGGGCATCTGGATGCCGCCGCCCGCCGAGCGGATGAACAGGACCGCGAAAATCACCGCGAGGTTCGCCCATCCCAGCGCGAAGCTCACGGACAGGAACACAGTGACGGCCGCGATGACAAGGTCGGGCAGCATGATGAGGATCTTGCGGTTGTACCGGTCGGCCATGGGGCCGCCGAACATGGAGACGATGGCCTGCGGCACCACGCCGAACAGGGTGGCGAACAGCATGGACGCGCCGGTGCGCGATTCGAGGACGATCCACCACCACAGGGCGTATTGGACGATGCTGGAGCCGAGCAGGGAGAACGCCTGGCCGGCGAGCAGGAGCGCGACGCGGCGCATCCAGCCGTCCTCGCGCCGGTCATGTGCGATTGCCGTCGTTTCGACGGCACGGTTGTTCTGAGACATGGATGTGTTCTCGGACTTTCTTCGTTGGGCGCATACGTGGGAAACGTGGCGTATCGCGCCGTTTGCTTGATGACAATGATGGATGGCGATGATCGGGCGTGCCTTACGCGCATTTGGGTACAGCTTCGCTTGGGCTCGAACGGTCGCGGTTCGGGCCTCAGTACTCGTATCGGCCCAGCAGACCATCGGTCTGTGGGCACATGGTCATCAGTAGGGAACACATGGGTTCAGAGCGTATACGTATATGGCGACCACATGGGCGTGAACGTTGATGCCCATGTCGTCGCCATAAACGCCGTGATTCGGCACGCGCCCTCGTCGGCCGCGTGATGTTCCGTCAGGCAAGGTCAATCGGTGTTGCCGACCCGTCCAGATACGCTGCGCACGCCTTCGCACAATACTCCCAGACAGCCTTCTCCCCTTGCGGAGAGATCCATTTCGGGTTGATGCGCTTGGGCTTGCGGTTACCCCAGAACTCGCCGCTCACCCCTTCGACGCTCGGAGAGGTAGCCATCAGCACGCTGGTTCTAGCCCCGTGCGCGGCGGTTCGCATGAACGGCGTCCACAGGATGACGAGCGGTAGCATGAACGGCGACTTGCGCAACGATTCGCGCTGCAATCCGGTGACGGCCGATCCGGGTTCGACGGTGTTCACGGTGATGTTGGCGACGCCGGCCGCTTTGAGCCGCGCATCGAACTGCCGCATCAGCCACCATACATACAGTTTCGAGGAACCATAGGCGCGCACGAGCGAATAGGAGTGTTCGAGTTCGATGTCATCGAGCCGGGGTGCGCCGCTTTGCCGGTATGATTCGCTGGACACGGTGACGATGCGTGCGGACGGGCTGTTCGCCAGCATCGGTAGGAGCAGGTTGGTGAGCAGGAACGGCGCCAACGTGTTGATCGCGAACGTGCGCTCGTGCCCTTCGGCCGTGGTCTCGCGCTCGTTTCCGAATTGCCCTCCGGCGTTGTTGACGAGCACGTCGAGACGGCCGTACCGTTCGTTGATTTCGACAGCGAAGCGCGCCACCTCCCTCATCAGCGACAGATCGGCAACGTGACAGGTCACGTTGGGGTTTCCGGTTTGTTCGATGACCCAATCGCACGCGTGTCGAGTCTTGTCCGGGCTGCGTCCGTGCATGATGACGGTGTGACCCTGCGAGGCGAGCGCAAGCGCCGTCCGTTTACCGATGCCTCCGGATGCGCCGGTGACGAGTATGATCTTCGCGCCTTCCCTGCTCTCCGGGTGTCCGATCGCGTGATTCATGGTGCCATCGTTCATGGTGGTTCCGTCCTCCGTTCCGTCCGTTGCGGTGGCTGTTATCCTGCGTGTCCCGCGCGGATGCGCCGCCGATGTGATGTAACATGTGTGACACCATCGACGCTATCGGACATCGACGCCGCAGCGCAAGCGAGCCGGCGTCGGACATGACAGAAGGCGGGGAACTGTGACATGGCAACCGACCGCAGACTCATCACCCTCCACCGCAACAACGAGGAGTCGAACGCGTTCGTGCGCGAGTGCATCGAAGGCGCACTCATCCGCCTTATGGAGACGAAACCGTTCGCCACGATTACTGTGACGGACATTGCGCGGCAGGCTGGGGTCTCACGCAACGCCTACTACCGCAACTACGCGTCGAAGGAGGCGATACTCGCCGAATACCTGAACGGTCTCATCGAAGCGGTCGACCGCACCCTGAACGCATACGACCCGCTCACGCAGACGCGCGACGCGTGGATGGCGATGCTCGCCGCCGTGCGCGACGTCGCACCGCAATATCGTCTGCTGTTGGAGGCCGGCTACGGCGGGCGGATCGCTGACGCGATGCAACGCACATGAACCGTGGGCCCGCCGCGGGCGAGACCGGACCACGCTACGCGAGCCGGTTCTGGGCGGGCGCGATCTACGCGGTAATCGAACAATGGGTCCTTTCGGACCTGGACGCGCCGGAGGAGGAACTGGCGGACATCATGACCGCGCTGATGCACCGTGGCGTGGCGACCGCCGCCGAATTCGGCACCGGCTGCACGGCGAATGCCGGTGCCGACGAGGCTGTGGCCGACTGACCAGGACGGATGCGAATGCCGCCTATGCGACTTGCGGACGCAGGCTGCCGTGTTCGCCTACGACGTAGCGCAGTGCGTGGCCGCCGTGCTGTCTGCGACACTGGTGACTGGCATCGGGATGCCGGGCAACGGTCTAACGAAACCATATGCGACCGTCGACATCGTCGACGACAACACATCGAAGACAAGGAGCATGATATGAAGAAGACGCTGGTGCTGGTGTTCCACCCGGACCTGGGCGGACAGTCCCACGTGAACAAGACGCTGGCCGAGGCCGCCGGCGAACTGGAGAACGTGATCGTGCGCGACGAGTACGCGCTGTATCCGGACGGCAACATCGATGTGAAGGCCGAGCAGCAGGCCGTCGAGGCCGCCGACCGCGTCGTGTTCCAGTTCCCGCTCTACTGGTTCTCCTCCCCCGCGCTCCTCAAGGAGTGGGAGGACGTGGTGCTCGAGCATGGCTGGGCGTACGGCTCCGAAGGCCACGCGTTCGAGGGCAAGGAGTTCGTCGTCGCCGTGTCCACCGGATCACCGGAGTCGAAGTATCAGCCGGACGGCGACAACCGCTTCACCATCGACCAGGTGCTCGTGCCGTTCGAGGGCACCGCCAACCACATCAACGCCACGTGGGTCAAGCCGTTCGTCACGTTCGCGTCCTTCGGCATCAGCGACGAGACGCTGGCCGAGCAGGCCGAGGCGTACAAGGCGTTCCTGACCAAGTGAGTTGATCGAGAGACGCCGGTTCCCGGGACTCGACGATGTGATCCCGGGGAACCGGCTCAGCGCCTGCGGCAGAAGAGGACGGTCATGACGAAGCCGACGGCCGTCAGCGCGATCATGGCCCAGAACGCCACGCTCACGCCGGTCGGATCGTTGCCGCAGGCGACCATGACGGCGACGAACACGGCAGAACCCAGCGCTCCGGCGATCGTTCTGAGCGAGGTCAGCAGGGCGCTTGCGTCGCTGGCATGCGCGCGGGCCTTCCGTAGCAGCTTCGAGCCGAACGCGGACATGAGCGCGCCGCCGAGCAGCATGGCCGAGCCGGTGTGGGTCTGCATGACTATCCACCACCAGATGGCATACTGCACGATGCTGGAACCCAAAAGCGAGAGGGCCTGGCCGGCGAGCAGCAACGTGACGCGGAGAAGCCAGCCGTCCTCCTTGGGGATGTCTTTGGGAGCGTCCTTGAGGTCGTGCGTCACGATGGCGGTCGAATCGTCGGTGATATGCGTTTATGAGCGTGATCGGTCTGAGACTTGTATGTGTGTTTGCCCCTTTCCCCTGTTGCTTGTGACGACTGGCTTCCAGCCGATCGTCCATCGATACGGGGAAATCGCGGGCGAAGAACGGCTGGCGTGTTGTTCGCGGCACCGGTTTTCCTCGGCGTAACCGGCCCGTGACATGGGGTGAGGTTTGCGCATCTACCGTACGGGCCATGAGCGAAAACAAGGATGCGGCCTCGGTGCCGCTGCCCGTTCTTTCCCCGACCGGCGTCGCCGGGGACAACACGGAAGGCGATCTCTACGACGCCGTCATCATCGGCGGCGGCCCCGCCGGACTGTCGGCGGCGATTTACATGACGCGAGCCGGCTACCGCACGCTGGTCGTCGAGGCCGGTTCGTACGGCGGCCAGATCACGCTCACCTCCGAGGTGCGCAACTATCCGGGCATCGAGCGGGCGACCGGCCAATGGCTCGCCGAGTCGATGCACCGCCAGGCGGCCGGGTTCGGCGCGGAGTTCCTCGAGGCGAAGGTGCAGATGATCGATCCCCGCGGGGACGTCAAGGTCGTCGCCACATCCAAGGGCGTGGTGCGCGCGTTCAGCGTATTGATCGCGACCGGGGCGGTGCCGCGCCGTGCCGGGTTCGCGGGCGAGCGGGAGTTCGCCGACCGATCGGTGGCCTACTGCGCGACCTCGGCGGGCAACATCTACAACGGCTACGAGGTGTTCGTCATCGGCGGCGGTTATTCGGCCGCCGAGGAGGCGGTGTACCTGACGCAGTTCGCCGACCATGTCACCGTGCTGGTGCGCGGACACGGGTTCACCTGCGCCGCGCAGGTGGCCGAGAAGTGCATGCGCCATCCGAAGATCGACGTCAGGTTCGACACCGTGTTGGAAGCGGTCGGATCATCGCCCGACGGGGAATCCGCCGATGACGGCTCCGTGGGCGATGGTTGTCTGCGCTGGGCCCGACTGCGGGATCGGACGACCGGTGAAACCACCGAATACCGGGCACGCCGTGGCCTGACGTTCGGCGTGTTCGTGTTCGCCGGGTTCATCCCCAACACCACGCTGGTCCGTGACTTCGTCGACCTCGACGAGCGCGGGTACATCAGGGTCGACGCGAAGCAGCGCACCAACGTCCCGGGCGTCTACGCGGCCGGCGACGTGTGCGCCAAGGACCTGCGCCAGGTCGTCACCGCTGTCGCGGACGGCGCCGTGGCCGCCCTCGACATGCAGTATCTCGCCTCCGACATGCAGGACAAAACCGGCCAGATCCCGCCCGCGCCCGTACCGCGGTATTAGATTCCAGCGGAAGTATCCACGCTTTCGGTCTCTCCTCTTTCACTGCAGCTGCGCCCATATCTTCGTTTGTGTTCGATGAAGATAGAAGTCAATCTTCATCGAACGCAGATGAAGATGTGATAGCATCTTCATTGCAGGCAGAAGAAGATGGAGAAATATATGGCTCCTCATCGAAACTGCTGTCTTCGGACATTCCCACGAACCTGCGCGGCCGGTCCCTGTCAAGGGAGATGTGGCCTCTGAGTTTCAAGGAGTATTGCCTGTTCCACGATATTCCGACGACCCGGATCGCCGGGGAGTATTCCGCGAACACACGGCGCCCGCTGCAATCCGCGTTCGTTGAATATCTCAACGTGGGAGGATTCCCCGCCGTGCAGCGCATGGGTACGCTTGACCGCATGCGCATGCTTCAGGGCTATGCGGATGAGATCGTAATCAAGGACGTCCTGGAACGATTCGGCACCACCTCGATGCGGGTCGCCACATGTTTTTCCCGCAACGCCATGCGATCCACGGGACTCAAATTCTCCGTCAACGCCCAGATCAAAGCCCTGCGCGGCATGCAGGTTCCGGTCTCCGGCCCCAAGCTGTATGATCTGATGGACGATTTCGAAGATGCACACCTGCTATTCAAAGTGGGCGACTTCACCCTCTCCATTCGCGACAACCCCAAATCCTCGTACAAGGTCTACTCCGTCGACCCCGGCCTCTCATTGGCCGTGGCGCCCGCCAATCATCTCGACCTCGGGCAACGGCTGGAAACGGCGGTGTTCATAGAACTCAAACGACGATACGGCGACAACCGAACCAACGCGATCGCCTCATATTCAGCCAAAAACTGCCCGGAAGTGGACTTCGTCGTCGGGGACGAAGCGACCGGAGAGCCATATCAACTGATCCAGGTCGCAGTACGGACCGGCATTGACGGCACAAGCGTCGTCGACTTCGCGGACCCGTCGTTGAGCGACAAATTCCGCAGCGAGATAGGCAACCTCACGGCAGCTATGTCTAATACGGCCCTACGACACGGAACGCTTATCTCATTGGATGAGGAGGAGGGAAGCGTTACCACTCCTGCGGGAACCATCGATGTGGTTCCCGCATGGCGTTGGTTCCTGCAATAGACGATGCCCCACAAGGCTACGCGAGCCTGCGGTATTCCTTCTCGTCGACGGGCTCGAGCCATTCGTTGGAGGCACCATCGCGTTTCGGCATGATGGCGATGTGCGCGAACGCCTCGGTGGGAGCGGCGCCGTGCCAGTGTTTGGTCTCCGGCGGAATGTAGGCCACGTCGCCGGGCTTCATCTCGACCGGGTCGCGCCCTTCGATCTGGTAGTAGCCGCGGCCGCCCACGGCGAGCAGGATCTGGCACACGCCGTGGTGCACATGCCAGTGGTTCGTGCAGCCGGCCTCGAACGTCACGTTCGCGACGTTCACCTGAGCGTCGCCGGCGAGCGCAGCCAGGTAGCTTTGTCCTTCGAAGTACTGCGCGTAGGCGTCGTTCGGTTCCCCGATTGGGAATGCGCTTGGATTGTCCATGATCGTCCTTTCCTTATGTTCTTTGTGTCGGCCGGCGTCGCGGCCGGCCGTGCATCGTGTCGTGTCCGGGTGCACGGTTTTGTACGCTACGGACCTCAAGCGCTCGAAGTCAATACCGGAAGGCGTCGGCGCCTCACAGGAACAGACGGACGACCGCCACGACGGACAGCACGTAGACGAGCATGCTGAACGTGGACTGGCTCACGCGCCGGGCCACCCAACGCCCGCAGAGTACCGCGGCGACCACCAGTGGGATCGTCCACGCCATCGCCGTGAAGTTCGTCCATGTGATCATGCCCAGGCCGATGGAGAACGGCAGTTTGACCAGATTGATGATGAGATAGAACCATGCGGTGGTGCCTAGGAACCGCATGACGCTGAGGTTTTCGGACAGGAAGTAGATGGACGTGATCGGCCCGCCCGCGTTGGCCACCATCGTGGTGAACCCGGCGAGCGCGCCGCATACCACGCGTTTGGCGAGGGAGAGCGCCGTCTTCCCGTTTCCGGCATTGTCGTCTGTGGCCGGTTCCGTCCCCTGCCTCCGGCCGGCATGTGCCGTCCGGTCCGTTCCCGCCATCCGTTTGCGTGCGAGCGATAGGAAGTACATCGACACGAACACCGCGAGGATCACGCCGATCGTCAGGCGCGTGACGGTGTTGTCCGCCACGAACAGGAACCCGGCCCCCGCCGCGATGCCTATGGCGACGAACGGGAGCAGGCGGATGAGCGAACGACGCGACACGTTGCCGCGGTACGCCCAGATGGCGCTCCAGTCGGCCACGATCGCCATGATGAGCGTGATGCCGGTGGCCTCCTTGGCGGGCATGACGGCGGTGAGCGTGGCCACGGCGAGGATGCCCGCGCCGGGAGCCAGCGACTTGTCCAATCCGTACAGCACCGCGGCCAAAGCCACCACGGCCATCACGCCCACCGTCGTCATCGTCATCTCCCTCTTGTGCGCGTTGCCTCGCATTCATGCCGCATGGTTTTCCGCACATATAGGATGTGGCGTGCGGGCACCCATACGGGCGAGCACGGTGATTCATCCTACGCCCGAAAGCCGGCCCGCGTCCCGCATGTTTGGGAATCAACCGAATATCGGGACCGGGGCCGGTCTTTTCATGCCGTTCCGTGCGGAATCACACCTTGGCCATCTCGGGTGGGAGGCGCGTGGAGAAACGGAACATGAGCGCGGCGAGGACGATGCCGGCCACGGCCAACCCGGCGATGACCCACATGCTCGATGCGAACCCTTCAAGATACGAGTCGGACTGCGAGGTTCCGGAGCGTGCGGCGGAGGCGGCGAACTCGGTGATCAGGGCGCTGGCCACGGCGGTGCCGATCGCGCCGGCCAGCTGCTGGACGGTGTTCATCACGGCCGAACCGTCCGCGTTGAGCCGCGCGGGCAACTGGTTGAGGGCATGGGTCTGGTCGGGCACGAGCACGAAGCCGGAGGACGCCATGAACAGTGCGTATGCGACGGCCACCACCCACACGTTCGCGTGTCCCACGATGAGCGCGATGTCCGTCATGGTGACGCCGATGAAGCCGCACAGGATGAACTTCGGCGGGAAATGGCTCTTCAACGCGCCGCCGATCATCGGGGCCGCGATGGCGCCGACGACCGCGCCCGGCAGCAGGATCAGCGCCGCGACGAGCGAGCCATGGCCGAAGCCGCGCTGCAACAGGATCGGCAGCAGGAAGTTCAATCCTAGCACACCGCCCGAGGCCATGAGCAGGATGAGCATGCCGAGCGAGAACCCCGCGTAGCCGAACACGCGCACCTCGATGAGCGGATGCTCCATGCGAAGCTGCACGGCCACGAATACGGCGAGCACCGCCACGGCCGCGACAAGCGTGGCCCAGAACTGCCGGTCGCCGTTCCATTCGGCGAAGAAGCTCACCGCCACGATGAGGCCGGCGAGACCCAACGCCACCAGCATGAGCGACGGCATGCTGATCGAGGCGTGCTCCTTGTCCCCCGGATGGCGGATCTCAGGCACCGAAACCATGCCGAGCGCGAACGAGAGCACGAGGAACGGCAGCATCGTGTAGAAGATCCAATGCCAGTCGAGGTACTCCATGACCACGCCTCCGAACACCGGTCCCACGGCGGGGGCGGCGCAGGTGACGAGGCTGACGATGCCGAGCATCGCTCCTCGTTGTTCGAGCGGGGCCTTCTCCAGGATGATGTTGGTGATGAGCGGCAGCGAGATGCCGGTGCCGAGCGCCATGACCAGACGTGCGGCCAGCAGCATCGGGAAGCTCGAGGCGAGCGCGCCGATCAGCGTGCCGAGCGTGAAGATCGCGACGGCCGCGACGAACAGGGCGCGGGTGGCGAACCGGCGCACCATGAACGGCGAGCTCGGGATCGCGATGGACAGCAGCAGCAGGTAGCCGGTGGTGAGCCATTGCACGACGGACGCGCCGATCGAGAACTCCTCCATGAGCGTGGAGTAGGCGATGTTGAGCGAGGTCTCGGACAGGATGCCGAGGAAGGTGAGGATGGAGAGCGCGATGACGGCGACGGTGAGCTTCGCGCCGACGGGGCGTTTGGCGTCGGCCGTCGTCCGGAGCGATCGCGGTGTCCGATCCGTATGCAGTGTCTGCGTGCGCGGCGTGGTTCGTTCGTTCATGATTCGTTGTCGTCCTTTCCGTCCGTCATCTGTCGGCTGTCCGTCTTCTGATCGTTCTCGGTCGCCTGCCAGCCGTCGTCCCGCATGAGCCGCAGCGTCCGATTCATCACGCGCGCCACGGTCTCGCATTCCTCTTGGGTGATGCCGGCGAGCAGTTCGCTCAGATGCTCGTGATAGTCCGCCACATACGCCTTGCGGATGGCGAGTCCCCGTTCGGTGAGCGTGAGTGTGACCGCGCGACGGTCGGCGTCGTCCGCATGTTTGACGAGCAGTCCTCGACCGGTCATTTCGCCGATGAGCTTGGCGACGCTGGGCGTGGTGACGCCGAGGAACGCGCTCACGTCGCCCACGCGCGCCGTGGCCGTGTCCTGTCCGTGTGGCGCGTTGATGTGCCAGACCGCGTCTATGACGTGTACGTAGCGCGGTTTCATGCCTTTGGGTAGTTCGGGCATGAGCTCGGTGACGCTTTTCGCCTTCCAGCAGGCGTCCAGCAGCAGCCGCACGTATGCGGCCGGCAGTCCTTCGGATGCCGGCCGCGTGTTCGGATCGTCCATCAGCAACCTCCATATAGTTACCAAAGATAATGACCATTGGTAACTATATGGGTGCACTGGACACCTCGACACCCCATATGGCGAGGGCATCCCGGCGCTAGTCGAACACCACGGTCCAGTCGGGGTCGCGTCGGGCGGCGAAGCACATGGCGATCTGATCAGCGGTGTTCTTCGCCACGGCGAGTTCGGGCAGTCCGTCCTCGGCGAAGTACCCGGATCGGAGGGTCTCGATGTTGGGTTCGAAGTGTCCGCCCACGGCCGTGCACAGCACGAAGATCTTGCAGATCCCATAGGCGTAGGGCGGCACGTTGTGCCTGTTGCGGTCCTGTATGGCGATGACCCGGTCGGCGGTCACGTCGAGTCCGGACTCCTCCTTGGCCTCCTTGACCGTGTTCTCGCGCACCGACTGGTCGACGTCCACCC
The DNA here is from genome assembly GCF_006454495.1 of Bifidobacterium sp. UTCIF-38. Lineage (NCBI taxonomy): Bacteria > Bacillati > Actinomycetota > Actinomycetes > Bifidobacteriales > Bifidobacteriaceae > Bifidobacterium > Bifidobacterium sp. UTCIF-38. The sequence goes on from NZ_JFAL01000019.1 coordinate 25,315, forward strand.
ATCCGCCCGGCAGCGACCATGTGCCGTCGCTCTCCTGAACCAATAGGATGCGATCGTCCTTGAAGATGGCGGCGCGGGTGTCGAGCTTGGGCGTCTGGTAGCCGGTCTCGTTGCAGAACAGGTCCTTGACCTTCTCCAACGGCAGGTCGGATTGCACGGCGAGCATCTCGGCGGCGATGTCTCGGATGCGCCGGTAGCGCTCCCTGTCGTAGGCGCTTTCGCCGTAGGCCAGCCCCGCCTGCGCGAGGCTCTGCAGTTCCACGGCCCAGTCCAGCATCGGCCCGTATGGGTGGTTGGGCTTGGCGTGTGGGGCATCGCCATGCGCCGTGTCGCCGTCCGCCGAATGATCCATGGCCCTTCCTTTCCGACGTGCGACTCCGACCGCCGCCGCGTCTGGCCTATGCTGTCCACCTATGCTGCCCTCCCCACTGTACCGCTATTTGACGGCCGTGAAGAAGAAGCGCGGGAACGGGAAGATGATACTGCCGTCGGACTGCGTGGGGTATTCATCCCGAACGCGTTCGAACACCTGCCGTTCGAACTCCGCCCGTTCGGCGTCGTCGGCGAGCGCCTGCAGGTAGGGGCGAAGTCCGGTGCCACGATACCAGTCCATGATGGCCTCGTGCGAGGGCAGGGTGTGCATGTAGGTGGTCTTCCACATGCGGAACCGTGCGGCGTGCGCGTGCAGGAGCTCCCAGTAGTCGGGCGGCGTGAGGTTGAAGAACTCGCGCTGTTGGGGCAGCTGGTCGGCGTATTTTGGCGAATGGACGAGTTCGGCGATGATGCGGTGGATGGGCTCCTCGTAGTTCATGGGCGTCTGCACGGCGAGCGTGCCGCCTTCGCGCAGCAGGCCGAGCAGGTTCGGGATGAGGTGCGGGTGGTCGGGCACCCATTGGATGCACGCGTTGGAGAAGACGACGTCGAAGTCGTGTGACAGGACGTCGAGTTGGCTCTTCTGCGAGACGTCGCACAGCGCGAATTCGATGTCGGGGTGGGCGGCGCGTGCGGCGTCGATCATCTCGGGCGAGCTGTCGACGCCGAGGATGCGCGCGTGCGGGTATCGTTCGCGCAGCACGGCGGTGCTGTTGCCCGGCCCGCAGCCGATGTCGAGCACGCGAGCGATCGTGCCGTCGTCGGCGGGCAGTTGGGCGGCGAGATCGCGCGACGGCTGCGTGCGTTCCGTGTTGAAGCGCAGATACTGTTCGGAATCCCATGTGACCATGCGGTTCACGCTAGTGGCGTCATACCGTCGGTCATCGATTCGTGTTCGTATGGCGATACGCCGCCCTGAGACGCCCCAATGGTTCCCCGCGACCGTGCCACGCACCTTTGGCGGTCCATGGCGTGCGGAGCGTGGCATGCCCTCCCCGCCTGCGGCGTATGGCCTACTACCATGGGAACAGTCGCGTTTCGTGGCGATGAAGAAGACGATGAGTGGCCCCGAGATAGATACGTGTGAGCGGCCAGACCCGGCAGGGCTGTCGCGTCCGTTGTGTCTCCCATCCGCCTTATCCACTCGTCTCGGGGGACTCAACGTGAAAGCCTCGGGGAATCACGTTGAGTCCCCCGGATCCGCGGGATTCAACGCGGTTGTGGGCGTTTTCGTCGTTGTGTCCCGCGACGTGGACGCCGACCCCTTGTCCGGCAGTTGGTTGCGGATTGGAAAATCATTGGAATTCCGCCGTTTTAGGGATGGTGCCGGTCGGCGGTCTCCGGCCCGGTGCCGCTGTGGGCGGGGATATCGCGGGACTCAGCGCGGAAATCGCGGGGAATTGCGTTGAGTCCCCCAGATTCACGGGACTCAACGCCGGAATCGCCCTTGGCCGCGTTGAGTCCCCCGCGGACCGCAAGTCCGTCCCTTCAGTCGATGACGGGATCGGACGGCTTGCGTGCGGGTTTCGCGTTGAGGTACCAGTAGGCCAGTGCGACGAACAGGGAGCCGCCGAGGATGTTGCCCAGCGTGGCTGCGGACAGGTTGTACGCGATGGCTCCCACGTTCAATGCGCCCGCGCCGGCGGCACCGGCGCCGAACCCCATGAGCTTGGCCGCCAATCCCATGGGCAGGAAGAACATGTTGGCCACGCAGTGTTCGAAACCCATGGCCACGAAGCCCGCGATGGGCAACAGGATGCCCAGCACCTTGTCCGCCACGGACCGTGCGGCGAACCCGATGCGCACCGCCAGACACACGAGCACGTTGCACAGGATGCCGCGGACGAACAGCGTGCCCCATCCGGGCGTGACCTTCGCCGCGGCGGTCGCCACCGCGAGATCGCCCACCGCGCCGTCGGCGAGCCCCATCGTGCCGGCCAGGGCGACCAGCGACACCAGCAGCAAGGCGCCGGCCAGATTGCCGAACCAGACGATGATCCAGTTGCGCAGCATCTGCCTGAGCGTGACCTTATGCGCGGCGAGGTCGGAGACCATCAGCGAGTTGCCGGTGAACAGCTCCGCCCCGCAGCACAGCACGAGCACGAGCCCCATGCAGAAGGCGAGTCCGCCCACGAACCGCTTCGGCCCCCATGTCATCGCCGGGTCGGCGGTGACGATCAGGAAGAACAACGCCCCGAAGCCGATGAACGCGCCCGCGAGCATGGCCGAGACGAAGGCGCGCCGGCCGGTCAGCCGCGTCTTGGCGACGCCGGCGTCCTCCACCGCCTCCTCGGTCTCCACCGGGGTAAGCGCGTTGATGCTGAGTCGGGGCGCCGGCGACGCGGACCGCCCCGGCCGCCCCGTACCCATCGTGTCCGTTCCCATCCGCACGTCCTTCCTCAGTTCCACGACTTGGACCGATGCACAGCCCGTAGCCCAGCTCCTTCTATTATCCGCATTCATTGTATCGATGATTATCCGAATTTATCCCCTCGTATAGATGGAAACGCTGCCGTACCAAGCTTTATATGCCCGTATCGAATACTGTGGATCGCGATTCTTTCCGAATGCTCGTCCCCGGTCCTCAGCGTTCGCGCCAGCACAGCAGCTCGAAGGCGAGGATGAGGGCGAGCAGGGCGGCCGAGGCGAGGAACACGGTCCTCAGGGCGAGGGTCAGCGTGGGCAGGAACGTGGCGACGACGCCGAACACGGCCACGCCGACCGCGCCGCCTACCTGACGGAACGTGTTGAACATCGCCGAGGCGATGCCTGCCTGTGACGCCTCCACGCTGGCGAGGACGACGCCTGCGGCGGCCGGCGTGGTGATCGCGGCTCCGAATCCGACGACGCTCAGGCCCGTGGCGATCACCCATACGGGGATCGGCGCGGGATACAGGAACTCGAACAGGAATCCGGCGATCATGATCGCCAGTCCGAGCGTGATCGAGAACCTCGATCCGCGCGCGGTGATGATGCGCCCGCCGAGGATGTTGCCGAAGACCGTGACGAACGCGCTCGGCACGAACACGAGCCCCGCGGAGAGAGCGCCCATCCCCCGCTCGTTCTGCAGGAACATCGTCGAGATGAACACCATGCCGTACCAGTTGAAGATCATGACGAAGCCGATCATCAGCGCCACCTGCATGCCGCGCACGCGGAACAGGCCCAGCGGCATCATCGGCGTAGCCACCCGCGCCTGCGAACGCACGAACGCCGCGAGCGTGAACGCGCCGCCGGCCGTCATCCCCCATGCGAGGGGCGAGCCGACGCCGAGCGAGCCGATCTCGATGACGCCCGCGATGAACAGGACGAATCCCGTCAGCGCCAGCGTCTGCCCTGTCCAGTCGAACGGCTTGGGCCGTCGCGGCGATGGCGCGACGCGCAACGTGAGCAGGAGCACCAGCAGGCAGAACGGCACGTTGATCGCGAACACGAGGCTCCAGTGGATCGGTGTGAGCAGTCCGCCGAGCAGCGGGCCCACGGCCGAGGCGCTCGCGCCTCCCGCGCCCCACAGGGCCAGCGCCCATGCGCGGCGGCGAGGGTCCGGGTTCGCCTCGTTGATCAGGGACATCGATGCGGGCAGGATGAGCGCGGAGGCGACGCCGAGCAGGCAGCGTCCGGCGACGAGCGCCGTCATCGACCATGCGAATGAGCTGAACAGCGACGCCGCGGCGAACAGCGTCGCGCCGGCGATGAACACGCGTTTGGCGCCCCATCGGTCGGCGAGGTTGCCGCACAGGAGCAGCAACGCGGCGAACAGGAGGCTGTAGCCGTCGACCACCCACTGCTGGACTGCCATGTCGCCGTCGAGGTCGCGGGCGATGGTCGGCAGCGCCACGTTGACGATGAGCACGTCCATGCCGACGAGGAACGAGGCGATCGACGCGGCCGCCGTGGCGAACGCCGCCGGATGGCGTGCGTGATGGTCGTGGCGGCCGACGGCGGGCCGGCCTTGGGTCATGGGGCCCGTGTCCGTCACCCTGCCGTCCTCGGTGTCCCTGATGTCGCGCGTTGCGGTCGATGAGCGCATGCCGTTCCTCCCTTGTCTCCCGTATCCAGTGCGACTATCCCCTCGGCGGATGCCTGACATTGTTCCGCAGTAATCCGTTCGAACAATCGCATGGGACAGTGTAGGCTTGAGAACGACTGGAAATCAGCGGATATCGGACGATTCTGGTTCATGGTGCATGAACCAGAGGTTCATACGCTACGATCGGCGCTCGTTCGTGGCCGATCGGGAGAGCCACGGACTGGCGGAATGGTGCGAGGAAGGGCGGGATCATGTACGACCGGAGACTGGACGCGCTCATCGCCGCGGCCGAGACCGGCAGTTTCACGGCGGCGGCCCGGCGCCTGCACATCTCGACGCCGGCGTTGGCCAAACAGGTCAACACGTTCGAAAGAGAGTACGGGATCACGGTGTTCGACCGCTCCCGCAGCGGCGTGACGCCGACCGCGGTGGGAGCGGAGTTCATCGAGGACGCCCGTTCGATCGTCCGTCAATCGAATGAGATCATCGCGAGGATGCGGCGTCGCGCGCATACGGGCACGCCGCCGGTCAGACTCGGCATCTCCGCGCTGCGCCCCGCCCGGCGCGTCCTCGACCTGTGGCAGCGCGAAGCCGACCCGCGCATCCGAGTGGAGCTCGTGTCGATGCCGGATGATGAGATGCCGATCGACGACATCATCGCCCATCTGGGCGAGGACATTGACGCGGTGGCCACCGCATTCGTGCCGGAGCATTGGACGGAGGTCTGCGGTACGCTGCCGATCTCCTACGAGCCGCTATGCATGGCCGTGTCTCGCGGCAATCCGCTGTCGCGCCGGCCTCGGCTCAGACTCGACGATCTCGACGGCCGTGACGGCACGCGCACCCGCATCCGCATCCTGCGCCGATGCGGCGGCACCGACGACATCGCCCGTGACCTGCTCGAACGCCGGGCCGGCGTGGAACTGGTCGACATCGACCATTACGACCTGAACCTGTTCAATGAATGCGCCGAAACGGGCGACCTGCTCATTTCCAAACCCATGTGGGACGGGGTTCACCCGCAGCTCGTCAACGTGCCCGTCGACTGGCCGCGGCCTGTCGGCATGCACTACGGGCTCCTCTACCCCGCCGACCCGGAACCGCAGGTCAGAGCGTTCGTCGAACGCATCGGCGCGCTCGCAGGGGCTGCGCACGCGTCTTAGGGCACGATACGTCATGGGGCGGAGCCGTCGAGGGCGACCGCCCCGTGACGTGAACGGCGAAACGGATCCTCGTCCTCACGCCTCGCGGGAGGCCATGTGCGCGCGGACCTTGACAGCGACGTACCAGACGACCAGAGCGACGACGACCACGGCGACCGCGTACTGGAAGCGGTCGAGGAATCCGAGGATGGAGCACCATCCCGCGCCGAGCAGGTAGCCGGCCATGACGAGGATCGTGTTCCAGACGGCCGAGCCGACCGCGGTCAGCAGGGTGAACCGCACAAGGTCGGTGCGCGCGATGCCCGCGGGAATGGAGATGAGGCTGCGCACGATCGGGATGACGCGGCCGATGAACACCGAGAGCAGGCCGTAGCGGGCGAACCAGTCGTTGGCCTTGTCGATGTCGGAGGCGTCGGTCAGGGGCATCTTCTCGAATAGGCGGCGCATGCGTTCGGCGCCGATCGCGTAGGCGATGCCGTAGAGCATGAGCGCGCCGGCGACGGAGCCGATGGTCGCGCCGACGATCGCCTCGGCCAGGGTCATATGACCCTGCGCGGCGGTGAAGCCGGCCAGCGGGAGGATGACCTCGCTGGGGATCGGCGGGAACAGGTTCTCCAGCAGCACGGCCACGCCGGTGCCGAGTCCGCCCATGACGGACATGAGGCCGACGAGCCAGTCGGTGATGGCTCCGATGAATCCGCCCGTGGAGACCGGGCATGCGGTGATGTTGTCGATCATGGCGCCAACGTTATGGGGAACGGTCTTAGGTTCCGCTAATGGGCGACACGCCCGGCCGCGACGCCGGGCTCACGATGTCGGGCTCACAACGCCAGCGGCAGCGTGATGCGCATGGTCGTGCCCTGCGCCGACGTGGATTCGACGTCGAGCGTCCCGCCGTAGCGGTTCGCCACGTCGCGCGCCAGCGCGAGCCCCAGACCGTAGCCCTGGTGGGCGGTGCCGTCGTCGCCGCGCGCGAAGCGCCGGAACAGTCGTTCGGGGTTCTCGCCGATGCCGGGGCCGTGGTCGGCCACGCGGATGACGGCGTCCCCGCGATGATGGTAGCCGACCGACACGGTCACATGCGTGCCGTCGGGCGCGTGCGCGACCGCGTTGTCCAATACGGCGACGAGGCAGCGCGACAATCCCATCGCGTTGCCCTGCACGACAAGATGCGCGGGGTCGCCGTCGACGCGCCTGTCGATGATGACCCCGCGCTTGTCGGCAAGAGGCCGCACCGCATCGACGGACTGGTCGACGACCCCGGCGAGCGGCACCGGCTCGGCGTCGACCGCGCCACGCGCCGCGACGAGCAGGTCGGTGATGATCGCGTTCATGCGGTCGACGTCACCGCGCAGGTCGTCGAGCAGGCCATCGATGGGCTGGCCGTGCGCACGGCGGAAGTCGATCAGGTCGATGCGCGTGGCGATGACGGCGAGCGGGGTCTTCAGCTCGTGGCTCGCGTCGGCGACGAAATCCTTCTGCAGTTCGAACGCGTGTTCGAGCGGCGCGACCTCTCTGCGCGAATAATACCGGCCGATGACGGCGACCGCGACGATGACGCCGAGGACGAACAGGACGGTGAACCCCACGGCCTTCCTGGTGTCGATGACCATCATGCCGGAGCCGAACTGTTCGGTGACGCTCGTGGCGTCGGGGTCGATGCCGCGTTCGGCGAACTCGTGACGGGAGCCGAGCAGCACGCCGAGGACGAACAGGACGCCGCCGAGGATGGTGACGGCCGCCATCGCGACGGTCATGCGCAGGCTGATAAGCCCGGCGACATGCCCGTGCGCGCCTTCGCGATTGTCCGCCATGTCACGCCTCCGGGTTGCCGATGCGATAGCCGCGCCCGCGCACCGTGTCGATGATGCGGCGCGTGGTCTTGCCACGCACGTACGAGACGTATACGTCGACGGCGCCGATGTCGGAGCCGTCCGAGAAGGCGGCGCGCAGGATCTCCTCGCGGCCGAATACATGGTCGGGGGCGGCGGCGAGCGCGGCGAGCAGCCTCGTTTCGGTCTCGGTCAGCGGGACCGTGCGCCCGTCGGGGTCCTCGATGACGTTCGCGTCGGGTTTGAGCAGCCAGTCGCCGATCATGGTGGATGAGGCCTGCGCGTGGAATCCGCGCAGCAGGGCGCGCAGCCGGGCTTCGAGTTCGGCGAAGTGGAAGGGTTTGGTCAGGTAGTCGTTGGCGCCGGCGTCGAGGCCGTCGACGATGTCGTCGACTTCGGCGAGCGCGGTGAGGGCCAGTGCGGGTGTGGTGACGCCGCTGGCTCTGAGGGAGCGGATGAGGTCGAGTCCGTCGCCGTCGGGCAGGCGTCGGTCGACGACGAGCGCGTCGTAGCGGTTCGTGTTGAGGAGGTTCCGGGCCTCGCGTTCGGCGCGCGCCCAGTCGACGCGGTGGTCGGCGCCGAGCATTTCGGTGGTCATGGCCCCGAGGTCGGGGTCGTCCTCGAGGAACAGAATGGCGGGCAGCAGGAGCCTGCCGGGGTCGGTCATGTCGTTCGTCGTCATGCGCGTCCGTCCTTTCGCTGTTCGTGCCGGCTCGGGCGTCGGCATGATCCGTCATCGTCCATCGCGGTGGCATTATGGTTGCCCTTGATATATCAGACATTCCAGAGTCTAAGACCGCGCTAAGAAACGCTTGGGGTTGGGCGCGTGGCCGAGGGGAAGGTAACGTGCGCTGATATGAATGAAACGCATATGACGCACGTATTCACGGCCGAGGGGGTGTCGTGCACGGTGCCGTCGCCCGACGGCGAGCGCACGGTCTTCTCGGGATTGGATTTCGCGATCGACGCCGGCGTGATCGTCGATCTGGTGGGACCATCGGGTTCGGGCAAGAGCAGCCTGCTGACGGCGTTCGCGTTGCTGAACCCGCATGCGCGTGGCACGTTCGCGTTGGACGGGAGGGATTCGTCCGAGTTCACGCCGCAGGGGTGGCGACGCGAGGTCGCCTATCTGCCGCAGAGGCCGGTCCTGCCGGGAGCCACGGTGGCGGATGCGATCCGCCTGCCGTTCATGCTGTCGGTGAGGGCCGGCGGACAGGTCGGACGGGAAGGGCTGCGCGATGGGAACGGCCCCCGTCGTCCGGGAGGACTGTTCGGCCGGTTCTCGGCATTGTTCCGTGACGGCGAGGCGAACGCGCGGAATCTGTTGTCCGAGGAGCGCATCCGGGCGACGCTGGATGCGATGGGCTGCGGGGACATCGATCTGACGCGCGCCCCGCATGACCTGTCCGGCGGACAGGCGGCGCGTGTCTCGCTGGCCAGGACGCTGCTGACGTCGCCGAGGATGCTGCTCGCCGACGAGGTGGATGCCGGTCTGGACGACGAGAACGCCGAGAAGGTCGCCTCGATCATGGCCGATGCGGCCGCGCATGGCATGGCGATCGTGCGTATCCGGCACCGTCCGCCGGACGGGCGCGCCTCGCGGATCGTGACGTTGTCCCACGGCGTGCTGTCCTGGGATGGGAACCGCGCGAAGGATCCGGATGCGAAGGATGCGAATAAGGAGGCGGTCGCATGAGCGGCAACGCGTATGACATCGACGTATGGGGTCTCGTCGTCGCCCTGGCGATGGTGGCCGTCGCCGCCGGCGTGAGCGGCCTGATGCGCATGGGCATCGGACGTTCGCTCATGTGGTCGGCGTGCCGCGCCCTGCTGCAGCTGTGCGCGATGGGGTTCGTCGTCGGCTATGTGATCCGCGCGGACAACGTGTTTCTCGTGTTCGCCACGATCGGCGTGATGCTCGTCGCCGCCGTGCAGATCACGCTCTCGCGCGCCAAGGGCGTGCCGAAGGGGCTGGCGGGCCCCGTGCTGCTGAGCCTGACCATTACGATGCTGCTCATGATCGCGCTGGTCACCGAACTCGTGGTGCGCCCCCACCCGTGGTATGCGCCGCAGCTGGTCGTCCCCCTGACCGGCATGCTTCTGGGCAACACGGTCTCCGCGCTCGCGGTCGGACTGAGCCGATTCTACGAGAGCATGGACGAGCGGCGCGACGAGATCGACACGATGCTCGCGCTCGGCGCGACCGCATGGGAGGCGGCGCGGCCCTCGATCGTCTCGTCGATCCGACTGGGCCTGCTGCCGACGATGGCGACGCTCGCCTCCTGCGGCATCGTGACGATCCCCGGTATGATGGCCGGTCAGGTCATCGCCGGTGGCGACCCGCTGGAGGCCGCGAAATACCAGTTCGTCGTGTTCGCCGCGATCGCCTCGCTCACGCTCGTCGCCGACGGGTTGATCATGGCGATGGTCTACCGCACCTGCTTCACCGCACTCGATCAGTTCCGGTCGGCCGACATGCGCGGCGCGAGATGACCGGTGCCGGCCGTCTCGGGCCTCTCCCGTGGGCTCGGTCCCGTTCCGCCCGTTCGCCCCGGTGCCTGTTCACCCGGTGTTTGCGATCCGCCATGGGCCTAGGGCGACTGCGGGCGCTACCATGGGAGGCATGGAGAATGAATCCATGTATGGTAGCGAAGAAAACAACAACGACAACAACGAATCGAACGATGCGAGGATGACGGCGCCGGGCGCCGAGGGGGCGCGGATGGCGGATGGGAGCGGCGCGGTCGTGGACCGCTCGTGGCTGAATGAGGCGAAGACGAGCATCGACCAGTGGGCGTACATCATGCTCAGGGACGCCGATGATCACGACATCGACTGGGAGTGGGTCCGCTCGCTCGACCTGGAGCACGGCATCGGCGTGGCATCGCCGGCCGACTATGAGACGGGTGCCGCCTCGAACGTGCACGACCTGCTCAAGGCGGATCTCGAGATCCGCGACCGGCTCGAGGCGATCATCGCGAAGATGAGCATGACGTTCATGCGCGACTTCGACCGTCACATCACCACCTACGAGCTGCCGCGCGCGCTCGCCTACGCGGACCGCAGGCTCAACGACCAGATCCAGCTGCTGCGCGACCGCGGCATCGCCGAAGGACTGTGGACCGTCGCCGACGAGGACCGCCAGCGCGTCACCGTGCCGGTGCTCACCGCGGCCAGGCAGGACGTGAACGTCGACGACATCCAGGACCGCACCGCCGAGATCGTCAACGCGCGCGCCGAACGGCGCAAGGCCGACCGCGCCAAGCGCGAGGAGGCCCGACGCCATCGCGAGCAGGCGCTGTTCGAGGCCGACGAGGTGACCTACGGTTCCGTCGAGGCGGGACCGGACGAATCCGCGCCCGCCGACTCCAGCTCCGACCAGGGCAGCCCCGACTATCTGATCGAAGGCCAGCCCGTCATCAACGACGACAACCCCGCGGTCCCCACGATCGAACAGGTCAACCGCGACGAGACCGCCGTACCCGAGGAACGCTTCGAGAAGTCGCGCCATGCGGCCGCCGAGCATGTGGCCGAGCACGCCGCCGCCCGTCCCAAGGACTACTGGCGCGAGGTGTTCCTGCCCGGACGCGACGTCGACAAGGTCATGGGCATCGACCTGGAGACCAACGGCACCGAACCCGCGCGCACGTACATCATCGACGTCGGATTCGAATACATGAACATGCGTTCGCCCCGCCCCGCGGATGCGCCCACCGGATACCGCTATGACAAGGACTACTACGAGGACGGGGACGCCTACGACCAGCACCACTGGTCGTTCGGCGTCACCCCCGAGGCCGCGCGGCACGGCAACCCGTTCATCATCCAGCTGACCGGCATCGACATCAAGGAGCGCGTCGGCGACTCCTATCCCCTGTTCGACGAGGATCCCGAGGCGCAGGCCGAACTGCTGAAGCGGCTCACCTCGCAGCCGTTCGTCGCCCACATGGCCACGTTCGAGCACAGCTTCTTCATGCTCAACGTCAAGGGGTACGCCGAGGCATATCGCAACGGTCACGTCACCATCATCGACACGCTGCCGATGAGCCGCCTGTGGGATGAGGGATCCATCCCCAGCGAGGACCATCCCGACGGCGACAATCGTCTCGACGCGTATGCGAAACGTCAGGGATCCCTGCACGAGGACGATTCCGAACGCCATCTGGGACTCGAGGACACGCACATCATGCTGCTGGCGATGAAGCACCATCTCACCCAGCTCAAGGCCGAGGCGCGCGGACCGTGGGGTCCGGGCGGCAAGGCCGGCGTCGGCGGCAAGCACATCGTCAACTACCACCGTCGCCACTGGCGTCGCTGAGCATCACTTGAAAGACGCGAGGTCCCTCGCGCGGCTTCATGTCCGCACGAGGGACCTCGCATAGTGCGGATCCGCGAGGAGACTGCTCGGCTATTCGGCGTTGACACCGAGCATCGAACGCAGCCAGGAGAGTTCGGCCTCGACCTGTGCGTCATGCACGCTGATCAGTCCCCTGCGATACGGATCGTCGATATGGTCTATCGTCAGCGGATGGCCGGCGTCGCAGTAGAAGAAATGCGTGTCGCCGCGGGACAGCAGATCGTACCGGCGGCGCAGCACCGCCTCGCGGTCGGCCCCGTCGGGTACGACGGACAGGAAGGTGAGCACCACGCGCCACCGGTTGAAATCCGTGATGGTGAACCCGTCCGCATCCTTGAGAGCCTCGACGATCCGCTTTCGGCCTTCCGGTTCCAACGTGAACAGGTGACGCTGACGGCCGTCGCGCACATCGGTGCGCTCCGAGATGAGCCCGTCCCTGACCAGACGCGCGGTGGCCGGGTAGATGGCGCCGTCGCTGAACCGGCGCATGTCGCCCTGCAGCTGCTCCATCTTCTTGCGTAGCTCATAGCCGCACATCGTCCGCTCGGACAGGAATCCGAGGATCATCATCTCAATCAGGCTCATAGGTTTTAGCTTACCTGCATGTCAGGGGTCACGTCCGGTCCCTCAGCACGTTGCCGAGGATGTGGCGCATGAACGGGATCGTGGTGGCGAACGTGAGCACGTCGGCCACGGACTGCGCCGCCTCGACGCCCGTCACGCCGATCAGGTGCGGCAGGACGAGCACGATCGGCGCGAGATACAGGCCGGTTCGGCACACGGCGAGGAACGAGGCGATGCCCGTCTGCCCCAACGTCTGCGAGATCATATTGCCCATCATGTTCACGCCGTTGAGCACGACCGTCACGCACTGGAAATGCAGCGCCGCGACTCCGACGGCGATCACCGCCGGATCGGAGCGGAAGATCTCGACCAACTGCGGGGCAACGACCCAGATGACGACCGCCAACGCCAGCAGCACGCCGGTGGACAGCTTCACGCAGAACCAGAACGCCTCGCGCACGCGGGCGAACCTCCCCGCCCCGTAGTTGTAGCCGCACACCGGCTGGAACCCCTGGCCGAGTCCGATGATGACCGAGTTCGCTCCGAGCATGATGCGCATGACGATGGCCATGCCGGCGATCGCCGCATCGCCGAACGGGTTCGCGGCGATGTTCACGCAGGTGGTGGCGATCGATCCTGCGCTCTGACGAACGAGCGACGGCAAACCTCCGCCGACGATCTCTCGCAGCAGCAGCGGATCGGGACGGCAGTTGCGCAGCGACAGTTTCAGCACGCCGAACCTCGCGCTCATGACGGTCAGGATCAGGAAGCTCACGGTCTGGCAGATGCCGGTGGCCAGTCCCGCGCCGAAGATGCCGAGGCCGAACACGAAGATGAACAACGGGGCGAGCAGGAAGTTGAGCAGCGCCCCGCAGACCAGTCCGATCATGCCGAACGCGGACTGCCCCTGGTAGCGCAGCAGGCCGTTCAGCGCGAACGAACCGCACACGCACGGGGCCGCCACGAGGATCGGCGTCAGATAGGTCACGGCATACGGCGCGATCGTGGCGGTGGATCCGAGCGCCACGACCAGCGGTCGCAGCGTCGACAGGCAGATGATCGCCACGAGCAGGCCGGAAAGGAACGCGCCCGTGAATCCGATGGCGAGCAGACGGGACGCCCTCTCGTTGTTGCGTTTGCCGAGCTCGCGGCTCATCGAGTTACCCGATCCGTTGCCGAAGAAGAAGCCGAGCGCCTGCAGTATGGTCATGATCGAGAACGCGATGCCGATCGCGCCGGACTGCGAGGTGCCCAGCTGCCCGATGAAGTACGTGTCGGTGAGATTGTACGCGGTGGTCACCAGATTCGAGATCACCGCCGGAATGCACAGCCGCAGGATCAGCGGTCTGATCGGGCTTTGCGTCATCTGACGGTACTTCGCGTCCGCCGACGCCCTTCTGATTCCCTGTCGCATCTTGACCACGGGATGGTACTGTACTCCCCCCGTGCCGACCGCATCGCGGCGAATGTCACTTGCCGGGCGTACCGACGTTGGGCAGCCGTTTCACCTGTTCGATGACGTCACGATGCTCCTCGATGAGCTCCGAGGCGTCCGTTTCGCGCCCCTCGGCGATCGCCCTCCAGTACAGGGTCTTGAGCGAGACGTACGCCTGCTGCATGCGGATCGCCTCGGCACGGGCGGCGAGACGCAGCGCCTGCGCGTCGAGCAGCTCGATCTGTCTGGTCGCTCCCGCCGCGCCGTCCTGCGTGTTGCGCAGATACTCGCGCATCGATTCCAAAGGCATGCCCGTCGCCGACAGGCACGCCACCGTCGTCAGTCGCTCCAGATCGGCGTCCGAATAGGCACGGCGCCCGGACTGGTCGCGCGCGATCGGCGGGATGATGCCGATCTGCTCGTAATAGCGCAGCGTCGACTCAGGCAGTCCGGATGCCAGGGACGCCTCGCGGATGGTATGCCATGCGGTGACCGTCATGCTCATGCTCCTTATCTGTGTCTGGCATGTCCCACGCCATTACCATGCAATCTACGGGTCTCAAGCGCTTGAGGTCAAAACGCCTCCTCACTTCAGATACCGTCCGGTGACGCTCGCCGGGTTCGCGGCGACCTCGGCCGGCGCGCCGACGGCGACGATCCTGCCTCCGGCCTCGCCGCCTCCCGGTCCCATGTCGATGATCCAGTCGGCGTTGGCGATCATGTCGAGGTCATGTTCGATGACGACGACGGTCGCGCCCGCCGAGACGAGACGATCGAAGACGCCGAGCAGGACACGCACGTCGAGCGGGTGCAGGCCGATGGTCGGCTCGTCGAAGACGAACACGGCGTCCGACTGGGCGCGCCCCATCTCGCCGGAGAGCTTGAGCCGCTGCGCCTCCCCACCGGACAGGGACGGGGTCGGCTCGCCCAAAGTCAGGTAGCCGAGCCCCAGATCGTGCAGCGTCGTCAGACGCGCATGCACCCTGCGCAGGTCCGTGGTCGCCTCCAGCGCCTCGTCCACGCTCATCGCCATGAATTGGGGCAGCGACAGCTCACGTCCGTCCCCCGTCACGCGTCGGATGCCGTCCGCCTCGGGCGAATAACGCGAGCCATGGCAGTCGGGGCACGCGATGTCCACGTCGGGCAGGAACTGCACGTCGAGCGAGATCGACCCGGTGCCGTCGCAGGTCGGACAGCGAAGTCGTCCGGTGTTGTAGGAGAAGTCGCCGGCCTTCCAGCCGCCCGCCTTCGCCGCCTCGGAACGCGCGAACGCCCGTCGCAGATCATCATGGACGCCGGCGTACGTGGCCACCGTGGAGCGCACGTTCGCACCGATCGGCGTCGCGTCGATGAGATTCGCACGCATGATGCCGTCCGACTCGATCGCATGCACATGGTCGGGCATGGGCGCGGGCGAGTCCGCCCCCGCTCCCTTCGCGGCGTTCGCCCGCAGAGCGGGAATCAGCGACTCCAGCACCATCGTCGTCTTGCCCGATCCGGACACGCCGGTCACGACGACGAGCCTGCCGCGCGGGACATCCACCGAAAGCGGTTTGACCGTGTGGATCGGCCCCGTCTGCATGTGGATGCGGCCGAGATCGAACATGCGATCGGCGTCGATCCCCGTGCGTACGCGCCCCGGGCCGTCCTCGAGGAGGAACGGCGCGATGCGGCTGCCCCGCGCGGCGGCGTGCGCGACGTCGGCGACCGACCCCTGCGCGATCACCCGGCCGCCGCCCGCACCCGCTGCCGGTCCCATCTCGATCAGATGGTCGCAGGCCTCGAGCACGCGCACGTCATGGTCGACGACGACCACGGTGTTGCCGTCCGCCACGAGATCGCGCATCACGCCGATCAGCCCGTCGACGTTGGCCGGATGCAATCCGATCGACGGCTCGTCGAGCACATACAGCACGCCGGTGGTGCGGTTGCGCACGGCGCGGGCCAGCTGCACGCGCTGGCGTTCGCCGGTGGACAGCGTGGAACCGGCGCGGTCGAGCGTGAGATACCCGAGCCCCAGCTCCATCAGCCGACGCGCCACGTCGAGGAACGATTCCGCGATGTTCGTGGCCATCGGACGCATCTCTGGAGCAAGCGAGGCAGGGACGTTCCGCACCCAGGAGACGGCGTCGTCGAGCGTCATCGCGCTCGCCTCGGCAAGATCGACGCCGCACACCCGCGGGGCGCGCGCGGCCTCGCTCAGACGGGTTCCCCCGCATGACGTGCACGGCCTCTCCTCGAGGAACCGGGAGACGCGCTTGAGTCCCTTCTCGTCCTTGGCCTTGGAAAGCGCGTTCTTGACGGTGCGGACGGCGTTGTAGTAGGTGAAGTCGAGTTCGGCGAAGTCGTCGCTCTTCTTCGACCGGTAGAGGATGTGCTTCTTGACGGCCGGGCCGTCGAACACGATGTCGCGCTCCCCGGGGGTGAGCTCACGGAACGGCACGTCGGTGCGCACGCCCATCGCGCGGCACACGTCCTTCATGAGATCCCACATGAGCGAGCCCCACGGCAGGACCGCACCATCGTCAATGCTCTTCGACTCGTCCGGCACGAGGGCGGCACGGTTCACCTCGCGCACGACGCCGGTGCCGGAGCATGCGGGGCACGCGCCGGCCGAGTTGAAGGCGAGGCTCTCGGCGCCGGGACCATGGAACTCGCGGCCGCATCCCGCGCAGGTGATGGGCAGTTCGGCGGCCACGGCGAGCGTGGGCTCGTTGCGCGTGCCGCAGTGCGGGCACACGTGCGAGCCGACGCGGGAGAACAGCAGACGCAGGCTGTTGAGCAGTTCGCTCATCGTGCCGAACGTGGAGCGGACGCCCGGCACGGCGGGACGCTGATGCAGGGCCAACGCGGCGGGGACGTGCAGCACCTCGTCCACCTGCGCACGCGACGCCTGGGTGAGCCGTCGGCGCGTGTACGTGGAGAGCGCCTCGAGATAGCGTCGCGACCCTTCGGCGTAGAGCACGCCCAGAGCGAGCGAGCTCTTGCCCGAGCCGGAGACGCCGGCCACGCCCGTCAGCGCGTGCAGCGGCACATCGACGTCCACATTCCTGAGGTTGTGCACGCGCGCGCCCCGCACCTCGATGGCCGTCGGCCCCGCGCCCCCGCGCCGCGTCATCCCGTTCCCTGATCCCATGCCGTCCCGTTCGTCATCCATGCGGCCAGTATATGTCCGATCAGAATCGGATCAGCGACTTGATGACCTCGCGACGGTCCATCGCCTCGTACGCCTCCTGGATATGGTCGAGATCGTAGATGCCGGTGAACACGCGGCCGGGGTCGATCCGGCGCTCCAGCACGGCGTCGAGCAGCCCGGCCTCGAGATCGTAGTGGCGCACCGGCGCAGGTCCGCCCTTGATGCCGATGTTGCCGTAGAACGTGCCCTCGGCGCTGATCTCGACGTCATGGGGAAGACCGACGCGGCCGATCACGCCGCCGCGTCGGATAAGCCCCAGCGCCGTGTCGAACGACTGCCTGGAGCCCACGCATTCGAGCACCGCGTCCGCACCGTAGCCTCCGGTCATCGACAGCACCCTGTCGACGGCGGCCTGGTCGCGCTCCGCCACGATGTCGGTCGCGCCGAACTCGCGGGCGAGCGCCGCACGGTCCTCGTGACGGCTCATCGCGATGATGCGACCAGCGCCGAGCATGCGGGCGGACAGTACGCCGCACAGGCCCACCGCGCCGTCGCCCATGACCACGGCGGTGTCGCCGGGCCTGACCTCGGCGGATACGGCCGCATGGTATCCGGTGGACATCACGTCGGCGATCGTGAGCAGTGAGGCGAGCGTCTCGTCGTCGTAGTCCTCGGGTGAGCCGGGCACCTTGACGACGGTGCCGTCGGCCTCGGGGACGCGCACGTACTCGGCCTGGCTGGCGCCGAAGTATCCGCCGTGCGGGCAGACCGATTCGAAGCCGGCCCTGCACACCGGGCATGTGCCGCAGCTGTACGGGAACGGCAGCACGACGAAATCGCCCGGTCGGACCGACGTGACGGCGTCTGCGACCTCATCGACCACGCCGATCGCCTCATGGCCGATCTGGCTGTTGTGCGGGTGGGCGCTCTGCCCTCGGAAATACCACAGGTCGGAGCCGCATACGCAGGCGCGCACGACGCGCACCACGGCGTCTCCGACCTGTTCGATCCGCGCCTTCGGCACCTCGCGTACGGTCATCTCCCCCGGCTTCGCGAAGATCGCGGCTTTCATCGTCTCGCTCATCAGCACTCCTTAAGTCGAACATTGGCTTTTACGGATTCCACGCTACGCCGTTGAAGCGCTCGAAGGGCAAATACGCGACACGCCGGATGAGGCGACGTCTCACTTCACCTGGGTGATGACGTCGCCTCTGACCATGAACCCCTTGCGCGCCATGTCGATCATCGGCTGGTCGAACTTGCTGTCGGTGTAGAACTCGTCGATCACCGCATCCGGTCCCAGCACCTGGCGCAGCCGCTTGGGCTTGTTCGTGTTGAAGTTGAGATAGGTGACCTCGAACGTCTCCGGGTCGATGGTCGAGGCGATGAGCCGTTCGACGCCGAGTCGCCTGCACGCCTCCCCCACCGTCACGTCGAACGAGGCGGTGAGGATCACGTCGTCGGGGCGTGGGTCGTACCATGGCTTGATCTTGCGCATGTTGCGGTCCCAGAACGCGTTGACCAGCGATCTGAGTCCGCCGGTCAGATCGTCGGCCCCGATGACCGAGGCGTCGGCGACCATCACGTCCCCGTCGAGCCCGGCTTTGGCGACGGCGTCGAGCCGGCTGGTGCGCAGCTCGTCGATCCCCCTGGACGTGGACAGGTCCCTGAGGTATCTGCGCGCCACCTTGCCGACGCCGCGCTCCATCTGCTCGAGCGTGGCGCGACCGAGCTTGTACTTGATCGCGTAGCGCAGCACCGGGGCGATGTGACGGAACACCTTCATGTCGTATCTCGCGCTGAACAGGTAGAGGTCGAACAGGCTCTCCCCGTCGTAGATCGTCCCGTCGAAGTCGAACACCCGCATGCCGTTCCCCTTTGCGCTTCCCGCTTTCACTCAACGCCCCACTATAGGGGAACGGACGGTTCGGGGAAAGCCGCGACGCGAGAACGGCGCGGCTTTCCGGGGTTCACGCCCTGCGCGGCATGTCCACGTCGGTGTCGATGGCGATGGTGACCGGGCCGTCGTTGACCAGTCCGACGCGCATGTGGGCGCCGAAACGCCCCTCCCTGACGACGAGACCTCCCGAACGAAGCGCCTCGTTGAACCGGATCCAGACGAGATCCGCATGCTCCGGCCCGCCCGCCGCGATGAAGCTGGGACGATTGCCCTTGTGCACGTCGGCGAACAGCGTGAACTGCGAGATCGACAGGATCTCGCCCCCGATGTCCTGGATGGAGCGGTTCATCCTGCCGCGCTCGTCCTCGAACACGCGCAGGTTGAGCACCTTGTGGGCGAGCCATGCGATCTCGGCGTCGCCGTCCGCATCGGCCACGCCGACCAGGATCATGTATCCGGGGCCGATCTGCTGCGGTTCGAACGTGGGGTCGACCTCGCCCAACTCGTTGACGACGTCGACGCCTGCCTGTGACACTCTCTGGATGACGATGCGCATGAGTCACGATTATGCCACGTGATACCGCGCACCCCGGGACCTAGGTCCATGCGCGACGATGGGGCGGCGGCTTTTCCGAGCATTATCGGGAAAGCCGCCGCCCCATCGATCATGGAATGCGGATGATGCCCGCGGCCGATGCGGGACGACGCGACGTCACTTGATGATGACGTCCTCCGGCTTGATGTCGGAGGTGAAGCTCGGGGCGAGCTCGCTCTCGTACGCCTTCTCGAAGAAGCCGTCGGCGGTCAGGGTCTTGATCTCCTTGTTGGTCCAGTCGAGCAGGCTCTTGTTGCCCTTCTTCACCGCGGGCGCGATCGTGGACTCGTCGCCGAGGGTCTTGACGCCCACGGTGAATCCCGGATTGTCCTTGGCCCACGCGTACAGGTACGTGTTGTCGTCGGCGAGCGCGGCCACGCGGCCGTCCTTGAACGCCTGGAACTGCTGGGTCTTGGAGTCGAACTTCTGGAGATTCACGTCGGGGTAGTTCTCGGTGAAGTACGTTTCGGCGGTGGTGCCCTTGGTCACGGCCAGGTCCTTGCCCTTGAGCTGGTCGGCGCTGGTGATCTTCGCGCTGTCCGGGGAGACGACGCCGATGGACACCTTCATGTACGGTTCGGCGAAGTCGACGACCTGCTTGCGTTCGTCCGTCACGGTGAAGTTGGCGAGGACGAGGTCGACCTTGTCGCTCTTGAGCGAGTCGACGCGGCCGTCGGCGTTGACCTGCACCCAGTCGACCTTGACGCCGAGGTCCTTGCCGATCTGGTTGCCGAGGGCGACGTCGTAGCCGGCGCGGGTGCCGTCGTTCTTCACGTAGCCGTAGGGCGGCAGGTCGCCGAACGTGGCGATGCGGATGGTGCCGGCCTTCTTGATCTGGTCGACGGTCTGGCCCTGCTGCGATGACGATGATCCCGATCCGGAGGCGCCGGCTGCGGCCGGGTCCGGACCGTTGCCGCATGCGGCGACGGAGATCAGCGTGACGGCGGCGAGTGCGCCGGCGGCGATGCGCTTGAGGTTGAACATGATGGTTCCTCTTCTCTTTTCTGTGTTTCTGGTTGTTTTCTGGTTGTTGCGGATGGGTACGTGTGGTGGGTGTGTGTCGTCATTCGTCGCCGACGGGCGACATGCTGTCGAGGAAGCTTCTGGCGCGGTCCGTCGCCGGATGCGTGAAGAAGTCGTCTCCGGACTGGCGTTCGAGGATCACCCCGTTCTCGAGGAACATGACGGTGTCGGCGACGCGGCGGGCGAACTCCATCTCGTGGGTGACGACGATCATCGTCATGTGCCGTTTCGCGAGTCGGAGCATGAGCTCCAAGACCTCGCGGACCATCTCGGGGTCGAGCGATGCGGTGACCTCGTCGAAGAGCATGAGCTCCGGGTTCATCGCGAGGGCGCGTACGATGGCGATGCGCTGCTTCTGTCCGCCGGACAGCTCGCGCGGATAGGCGTTCTTGTATTCGGTGAGCTGCACGTCCCTGAGCAGACGGTCCATCTGCTCGTCGACCTCGGCCTTGGCGCGCTTCTGCACCTTGGTCGGGCCGAGTTCGATGTTTTTGGCGACCGTGAGGTTCGGGAACAGGTCGTAGCTTTGGAACACCATGCCGATCTCGGTGCGCAGCGCGCGCCACGCCCGTTCGTTGTTGTTCGGCACGACCCTACCCTTGAAGCGGATCTCGCCGCCCTGGATGGTCTCCAGACCGTTGAGGCATCGGATCAGAGTGGACTTGCCGGAGCCCGAGGGGCCGAGCAACACCAGCACCTGACCGCGGTGCACGTCGAAGCTCACGTCCTTGAGGACCTCGTGGTCGCCGTAGGATTTGCGCAGATGGCGTACCGAGAGCAGCGGCTCCTCCCCCGCCTCGTTCGGCGTGACGCCGCCGGGCGCCGTGGTCGTTCGCGTGTTGTCAGCCATTGTTACGCTCCTTGGCTCGCTTCTCGAGTGCCCTGGCGATCATCGCCAGCGGCCAGCAGATGATGAAGTACAGGAAGAAGATGAATCCGTACACCCAGAACGCGGCGTCCGGATGGGTCATGCGGTTGGCCTCCATGATCTGCTGGCCAACGGTGACCACGTCGATGACGCTGATGAGCAGCAGGAGCGACGTGGTCATGATCACGCGCGCCGCAAGGTTGATGACGGCCGGGATCATGAGGTTGACCGACTGCGGGATGCGCACGTACCACAGCAGCTGCAGCCCGCTCATGCCCAGCGCCCGTCCCGCGTCGACCTGATGCTCGGACACGGAGATCAGGGCTCCTCGCACGATGTCGCTGATCTCGGCCGACACCCACAGGCCGAACGCGACGACCGCGACGGTCACGCCGTCGACCTGCACGCCCAGCTCCCTGGGCAGGATGTAGTAGGACAGGAACAGCAGCACCAGCGTCGGCACGATGCGGAAGAACTCCAGATACAGGCGCAGCACGGCGCGCAGCACCGGGTTCCTCAGGGTGCGCAGGGCGCCGAGGACGACGCCCAGCGGGATGCCGGCCAGCAGGGCCAGTCCGGCCACCGTCACGGATGTGCCCAGACCCGACAGCAGACGGGTGAGATTGTCGCCGACGAACAGCACGTCCATGCCGGAGGCGAGCGCCACGTGCAGCGGATCAGTCATCGCCGAAAGTACCACGACGAACCCTCCTTTCCAGCAGCGTGAGCAGCACCGACAACGGGATCAGGATGATCGCGTAGGCGACCACCAGCATGAGCAGATACTCGTCGCTGCGGTAGTACATGCCGATCAGGTCGCGGGCCGTGTTGGTCAGCTCCGGCACCGCGATCACGGTGAACACGGAGGTCTCCTTGACCATGAAGATCACGTTCGCGGCGACCGCCGGCACGCTTCGGGTCAGCCCCTGCGGCAGGGTCACATGGCGGATCATCTGCAGCGGCGAGAGTCCCAGAGCGCGCGCCGACTCCTTCTGCACGCGCGGGATGCCGCTGAACCCGCCGGTGAACGCGCCGGACATGTACGCCGCGCCGAACACCGACATGCCGATCACGGCGCACGCCTCGGCGCTCCACCTCACGCCCACGGACGGCAGTCCGTAGTACAGGAAGAACAGCTGGATCAGCAGCGGGGTGTTGCGAAACAGCTCCTCGAATACGGAGCTCGCCTGCGCGAGGACCGGCACCCGGTATTCACGCACCAGCGCGAGGACGAGTCCCAGCACCGCGGCCAGCGTCACGCTGATCGCGGACAGCCGCAGCGTGACGACGAACGCCTTCTCGAAGATCGGCAGCGCCGACAAGATGGCAGCCCAGCTCACAGGTCGTTCCTCCTTCCCGTTCCCGTTTCGATGTCTTCGATGTCGTTGACGCACACGGTTCGCGCGTCCTTCTCTCTCCTCGCCCGCACGTTGTGGCGCGGGGATTGCGATTGCTTCGACGGCACCCAGCGTAGCGGCTTCCCGCACCGCCGTTTCGCCGTCCGTGCGCTCGCGCACGTCCAAGGCGGCGGGATGCGCAGACAGCGGATGCATGCACGGGACGTTCTGCGCGACATGTGCGGCACCGCATGATCCCAACGGTTGCAACGGTTTCACACCCTCCTGTGCGGCGTCGCCCAAGGGGTGACGAGGTCTCTCCCCGCCCTCGGCTATGAGCGGCGTTTATATCCCGCCATTGATTGTTCCGAATCGGCGCCGTCCGATACGTGGCCCACGACGCTGCCACGAGCCCTGCCACGAACCGGTGGCGCTTGTCGCTTTCCGTCTTAGACTGGAAGGCATGTCTTTAACTATCGGAATCGTCGGACTGCCGAACGTCGGCAAGTCCACCATGTTCAACGCGCTCACCCGCAACAACGTCCTGGCGGAGAACTACCCGTTCGCCACCATCGAGCCGAACACCGGCATCGTGCCGCTGCCGGACGATCGTCTGCCGGTGCTCGCCAAGCTGGTGCACACCGAGAAGATCGTGCCCGCCACCGTCACGTTCGTCGACATCGCCGGCATCGTCAAGGGCGCCTCCGAAGGCGAGGGCCTGGGCAACAAGTTCCTCGCGAACATCCGCGAGGCCGATGCGATCTGCGAGGTCGTGCGCGCGTTCAAGGACGACGACATCGTGCACGTCAACGGCAAGGTCGATCCGGCCGACGACATCGACACGATCAACACCGAGCTGATCCTCGCCGACCTGCAGACCATCGAGAACGCATTGCCCAAGCTGGAGAAGGACCTCAGGGGCAAGAAGATCGAGAAGGAGTACTTCGACGCCGTCAAGGAGGCGAAGACGATCCTCGAGAACGGCGAGACGCTCGACAAGGCCGCCCGTGAGGGTCGCTTCGACAAGGACTCCGTCTACGACCTGCACCTGATGACCGCCAAGCCGTTCATCTACGTGTTCAACGTGGACGACGACGAGCTGGCCAACGACGAGCTCAGGACCAAGCTCTCCGCCTCCGTGGCCCCGGCGCCGGCCGTGTTCCTCAACGCCCAGTTCGAGGCCGATCTGACCGATCTGGACGAGGCGGACGCCCGCGAGATGCTCGAGGACGCGGGACTCAAGGAGTCCGGCCTCGATCAGCTGGCCCGCGTCGGCTTCGACATCCTCGGCCTCCAGACGTTCCTGACCGCCGGCGAAAAGGAGGTGCGCGCCTGGCAGATTCACAAGGGCTGGACCGCACCGCAGGCCGCCGGCGTGATCCACACCGACTTCGAGAAGGGCTTCATCAAGGCCGACATCGTCTCCTACGACGACTTCGTGGCCGCGAACGGCTCGATGGCGCAGATCAAGGAGGAGGGCAAGCTCCGTCAGGAGGGCCGCGACTACGTGATGCAGGACGGCGACATCGTCGAGTTCAAGTTCAACGTCAGCAAGTAGGGTCTAGCACCCCTCGAAAACGGCGGAATTCCAACGTTTCCGGTTTCCGGGAATGGGTGGATTTCGCCGTTTTTCAATTCACGGGGAATGGCCGATTATGGCCCGTATCTGGCCGTTTGTGGCCCGGATAGAGTGCCCATAGAGTGCCCTTTTTGAGGGGTGCTTTCCGGCGGACATTCGAAGGCACTCCCGACCAGGGAGGCAACAATCACGGCAGCCAACGGCCAGAGGCGCACGAAGGGCGCCGGCACCATCATCCACCGTTCTGACGGACGGTGGGAGTTCCGCCGCGAGATCGATCGCGACCCCGCCACCGGCAGACGCCGGTTCATCTCCGCCAAGGGCCGCACGAAGGCGGAGGCGTGTGAACGGTTCGACGCGAAGATCGCGCAGATGGAGCGCACCGGCCTCATCCCCGGCGCGAAGTCCCCGTACCTGAAGGACTACGCGGAACGCTGGCTCGAGGAATACAAGACGAACGTCAAGCCCACCACGTACCACACGCGCGCCGGCCGCATCAACGCGTGCATGGAGGTCATCGGCCATGTGCGCCTGACCGACCTGACCGCCGACCACATCCGCAAGTGCATGCGCGTCCTATCCAAGCGGCTCGCACCCTCCACGCTCAAGGACCATTATGTGAGCCTGAAGATGATGCTCGACCAGGCCGAACTCGAGGAGCTCATCCCCGTGGATCCATGCCGCAGGGGCCGACCACCCCGCGTGGAGCCCACGGAGGCGCGCATCCTCTCGCCCGACCAGCCGAAACGGCTGATAGACGCCGTGCCCGACCGGGGCGCGACCCGACGCGGCCCACAGCCGACGACGGACGTGGACGAATCATGGATGCTCCTGTTCGAACTCGCGTTCGCCGCCGGCATGAGGGAGGGCGAACGGTACGCGCTCATGCCCTACGAGCTCGAGATGCGCGACGGCGTGCCAGGCATCCACGTGCAGCAGCAGATCCAGCCGTACGGCCGACCCGACGAAGTGGAGATCCCCAAATGGCTCAAAGCCGAGCACCTGTACGGCATCCTATGGCTCACCACCCCGAAGACGCTCGCCGCCAAACGGTTCGTGCCCATCTCCACGAGCCTATGGGACCGCCTATGGGCGCGCATCAAACGATTGGACATCGGCCAGCACGAGCTCGTGTTCACCAACCAGCGCGGCAACCCGATCCGCAGCAGCGAACGCTACAACTGGCGCAAGGCGCTCGCCGCCGCCGACCTGCCCATGGTCAACGTGCACAGCGCACGACACTGGACCGCCAGCATGACGGCACGCGCGAACATGCCCGACGATGCGCGCACCGCCATCATGGGCCATACCAGCATCCAGATGACCAACCGCTACACCCATCGGGACGCGGACAGCCTCGCCAAACTCCTCGGTCAGGCCATCCCCGAACTCCATGATGACACCGACGTCATCGAAGCCGAGGTCATCGAGGAAGCCGCATAGACGAAACCAACAACGAAGCCCCGGCGCTCGCAAAGAGCGGCCGGGGCTGTCTTCGTGCGGGCCGGTCACGCGTTCTGCAGATCGTTGTATCGATGCTCAAGGCCTTCGCGCAGCACTTGGCTGTAGTTGATTCCCTCGCGTTCGCCGAACGTGTCGAGCCATGCGGGGATGGTCACGTTCTTGCGTACGCTTTTTTTGCCGTATTTTTCAGCGTATGCGTCCATGTCCAGGCTGATGAGGGTGACGATGCCGCCCGGTTCCTCCGGTTTCACGTCGGCGATGTCGGTGGCGTGCGGCTCGTGTCGCCCCTCCTCGAGCTCGCCGAGCACCCATCCGCTGGCCGCGTCCACGGCCATGTCGAGCGCTTCGGGCAGGTTGCGGCCCTCGGTGACAAGGCCGGGCATGTCCGGGCAGAGCACGGTGTATCCGCCGGGGACCCCAGACGGGTAGAGAACGACCGGGTAGACGAGTTTCATTTGATCCTTCTTTCGTTGATTCCGGCTTGCTTCCATATCGATTTGACGGTGAACGGCGCAAGGTCCCCGTTGTGCTTCGGGACGGTGACCCTTCCGGGCTTGTCCGGGTGCGTGTACTGGCAGTGGCTTCCGCTCTGCGAGTAGAGCCGCCATCCGTCCTTGCGGAGTATCTTCTCGATTTCCTTGAACCTCATAGCATGTATGATACGCATAATGCGTATTGAAGTCAACCGGTGAGAACTTGGTGAGATGTAACATCGGGGTGTATTTCGTCAAGTCCGCCGAAGCGGAAAGGCGCAAGTGCCGTTAGCAAACATAAAGATGCGTGGCGATGTGAATGAGGAATAGGAGATTGTTGATGACTACGGCCGAAAGGTAGCGCTATCACTCACGCCACGGTCAGGGTCTGGGCGAGCGTGTGGGAGACGCCGGGGGCGAGGGTGACGGCCTTGTCGCGGCAGAGGGCAGCCTCGACAGCCACGAAACCGCGCCATTCGCCGGCACCTGGACGGGTGTTGGCGAATGCCTCGCCGCCCGTCCTGCCGGGATTCCACACCACGGTCTGAGGGGAGCCGGACTTGTCGATTCGGATGGTCCGGTCGAGTACGGCGTCGTGCAGTTCCAGCGGATAATCCGAATAATAGACGCGATCGACGGCGCTGTCGCCGAACGTCACGTCCGCGTCGGCCTGCGTTTTCGGCGGGAAACCGGCGATTGTGGCGTCCAGATACGTGCTGCCTTCGAGTCCGCGCAGTCGAGCTCCGTCAAGGTCACCGACATGCAGGTACGAGTGCAGCGCGGCCTCGAAGGTGAGCGGCGCCTCTCCGGTATTGGCGACGGTCAGGGCCATCGTGAGCGAGCGGGATTGCAACGTCACGTCGTAGACGGCGCGGAATCGTGGATTCGGTTCGTCATCCAGCCATGGAATCTCACCGGCCGGCGCATCGGCAGGCTCCAGCACATACCGTATGCAGCTGCCAGCTAACTGGCCCCCGGCGGACTGGTCTCCGGTGGGTTGGCCTCCGGCGAACGAGTCAGAATCGAGGTGCCACCACGAGCGCCGGGCGAACCCGTGGATCGAGCTTTTCGCGGTCTGACGGCCATGCGCATATCCGGGGCCGAACCACGGGAAGCAGATGGGTACGCCTCCGCCAAGGGGACGACCATTTTCGAAGCGCCAAGTGGACGGCGTCCAGATGACGTCCGGCTGGCCGGCAGGCGCCCACCGCAGGAGATGGGCGCCGTAATCGCTGATGGCCGCAGTGCCGCCGGCGTTGGACAAGGTGCGGATGACGAAATCAGGCATGATGACCTCGGAAAGCAAACGTGGATTTGGTAGACGGATTACCGGTATCTCAACAGGTACCGAGCCGTTACCTGAGCTGTCGTCCGGCGCACCAGACGTGTTGGACGGTCCAGTCGGTGGGGCCGAGGAGGTTGAGGTCGGCGGCGTATCCGGGGGCGACCAGGCCGAGCGGGGCGCCGGTGACGGGGTTGGGCCGGTCGAAGCCGAACGCGCGGGCCGGGGTCAGGGTGGCGGCCTCGACGGCGTCGGCGGGCGCGAACCCGAGTTCGTTGACCGCGCGTTGGACCGCGACCTCCAAGGTGAGCGTGGAGCCGGCGATCGCGCCGTTGGAGACCAGGCGCGCGTGCCCGTCGACCACCGCGCCACGCGCGGCCGGGTCGATGCCCGCCGAACGGCACGCGTGCTCGAACGCCTCCTCGCCCGAACCATCCACGCCCGCCGAGCCTGAGGCGACGATCACGCCGCGCGCGTCCGACACGACCCACCAGCCCGAACGCACGCCACGCGCATCCACCTTGCGCGCCCCACGAATCGCGACCGGCCGGACATCGCCCTCCAACGCGGTCGTCACCCGGGCGACGACCGCCCGCCTATCCTCAACCGTCATACGTCATGCTCCTTCACATCCGGACCCCGAGTCCCGACCGGTCAGATGCCCTGCCAGGCCGGCTTGTGCGCGTACGCGTACCGGTAGTAGTCCTTGTGACGCAGACGCGAGGCCGCCTCCTCGTCCACGATGATCGTCGCATGCGGATGCAGCTGCAGCGCGGACGCCGGGCAGAACGCGGACACGCCGCCCTCCACCGTCTCCTCGATCGCCTCCGCCTTGCCCGAACCGAACGCCAGCAACACCAGATGACGGGCCTTCAACACCGTGCCGATGCCCTGCGTGATGCAATGCGTCGGCACCTTGCTGACGTCGTCATCGAAGAAACGCGCGTTGTCGATGCGCGTCTGCTCCGCCAGCGTCTTCACACGCGTGCCCGACGCCAACGACGAGCCCGGCTCGTTGAACCCGATATGCCCGTCCGTGCCGATGCCCAGAATCTGCACGTCGATGCCGCCGGCCGCCTCGATCGCACGATCATAGGCCGGACCGGCCAACGCGATCCGCTCGCCGTCCTCCAACGGGGCGCCATCCAGGATATCGCCCGGCACATGCACCTTCTCCGGGGCCAGACCCAACGGCTCGACCACCGTGCGATGAATCGTGGAATGATACGACTGCGGATGATCCAACGGCAATCCCAGATACTCGTCCAACGCGAAACCACGCACACGCGACACGTCGATCGACTCGTCACGCACGATCCGCGCCAGCGCCCGGTAGGCGGCCAACGGGCTCGAACCCGTGGCCAGACCCAACACCGCGTCCGGCTTCGACTTGATCAGATCAGCCACCGCACGACCATAGATCTGGCCGGCCTCCTCCTGATCCTTCACGATGATCACTTCAGCCATAATCAGTTCCTTTCCGTTGTGATGACTGCTGATGAATCGATGATTGCGATTGATTTATGTGATGGGATATAGCGATTACCGGAGCACCATGCCGAGGCTCCTGAGGAACTGGGCGGTGGTGTGCTTGTCCTTGAAGACGGCGGTGTTGCCGAGGATGCGCTCGCACACGCTGCCGACTTCGTCCTCGACGGCGGCATGAATCGTCTCCGGGTCGTGCGCGCCGTCCAGCTTGGCAGCAATTTCATCCCATTGGCGGTGGAACTCCGTGCAATCCTCCGGCAGCGGCTCGCCGGCCGCGAGCGCCGCCTCGAGCCTGCCAAGCTGATCGACCAGACGGCCGGGCAGGATGAACAGGCCCTGCGCCTCGATGAGTCCGATCGGCTCCTGCTTGATAGTCCAGAACTCGGGATGCGCGTGGAAGATGCCCTCGGGGTATTCCTCGCTCACCGCGTTGTTGCGGAAGATCAGGCTCATCTCGTAACCGCGGCCGGTGATGATGGCGCTCGGCGAGAGGGCCGACTGGCGGTTGCCGTCCGCGTCGTGGCTGGCGATATCCTGCTGCGGGTCGTCGTAGTTCACCCATGCCTCGCGGATGCGGTCGGACACCTTCACGATGTGCTCGCGCGATGGTGAGACCACGCGCACGGCGGTGCCAGGCCAGTCGAGGATCTCGACCACGGTGTCCGGGAAGTCGGGCACGGCGAACGTGACCCACGCGGCGGCCTTGTGCATCGGCAGCAGCTCGCCGCCGCCCTGATAGTGGTCGTGGGCGAGCACCGAGCCACCGATGCGCGGCAAAGCGGCGTTGCAGCCGAGGAAGTAGCCGGGGAAACGGTCCACGAAGTCGAGCAGATGGACGAACGTGGCGCGGTCCACATGCATCGGCGTGTGCTGCGTGTTCACGCAGATGCCGTGCTGGCGGAAGTAGCCGTATGGGGAGAACTGCCAGAACCACGGCTCGCCGCCGAGCGTGACCGGGATGGTGCGCAGCGTGCGCTTGTTGCGTCCGGCGAAGCCCTCGTTCTCGTGGCAGATCGTGCACTTCGGGTATCCGCCGGCCACCGAATTGCCGGCGGCGGCCTTCTTCATGTTCTTGAATTCGGGCTTGGCAAGGTTGATGGTGATGACCAGCCCGTGCGAGTCGAAACGCGGGTTCTTGTCGAGCACGGCCTTCTTGACGTAGTTGTTGGCCACACAGTAGCGGTAGAACCAGTGCATGGCGGTCATGCCGCCGGATTCCCCGTCGGTCTTTCCGTCGAGTTCGATGACGGTGAACCGGTCCTCCACATAGGAGGGCCGTTGGGAGAGCAGGCCCATGATGATGTCCGCATACACCGGGCCCTCCTCCGCCTCGAACAGTCCGGCCGCGGTGGCTGCGGCGCGGAAGTCGGCCAGCAGGGCGTCAGGGTAGGCGAAGGATTCGCTGATTGATTTGCTGATGGATTCTCTCCCCCGGTCGGCTTCGCCGACAGCCCCCTCATCAGAGGGAGCCGAGTGGGAAGAGGCATCGCCGGTGGCGCGCTCATCAGAGGGGACCGAAGCTGAGGCAGCTTCGGCCTGGTAGGAATCCAGCCCGAACAAGGCGAAGATGTTGTTGCGCATCCAGTCGGCGTCGCGCGGGTCGAGGTCGAGGTTGCGCACGGCGAAGTCAACTAGCGCGTCGATCGAAGCGTACACGGCGGCGAGCGCGGAACGGTCGCCAGCGGGCACAGCCGTGGCGGATGCGGCGGTTGTCTCGGTCATCAGCGTCCCTCCCCCGCTTCTCCGGCGCCGGCGCCGTCCAGCACTTCGTCCACGATGGCGCGGATCTCGCCGGCCTTGGCCTCCATCTCCTGCACCAGCTTGATCTGCGTACGGGCGCGCACCAGATTGTGCTCGGGGTACTTGGTGGCGAAGTACGTGTCGCCGGCCAGATAGTCGGCGAGGAAGCGCATGCCGCATTCCATGGTCATCAGGTTGCCGGCGAACGCGAACAGCTCGGCCTCGCGCGGCGTGACGCTCTCGTGCACGGCGCCGATGAAGCCCTCGGCGTACGCGCGGAAGTACTCGGTGCTGAAGTGCACCTTGTCGAGGTCCTTCTCGTCCTCGAGCGCGGTGGAGGCGCCGAAGCGGATGGAGTCGCCGAAGTCGTAGAGCATGGAGCCCGGCATGATGGTGTCGAGGTCGATGATCGCGCGGGCCTTGCCGGTTTCGGCGTCCATCAGGATGTTGTTGAGCTTGGTGTCGTTGTGGGTCACGCGCAGCGGGATGGAACCGTCGGCGAGCCCGTCCGTCACCGCGGCGTACTGATTCTCCTGCTTCAGGAAGAAGTCGATCTCCGGCTGGCAGGTGGCGGCACGGCCGAGCTTGTCCTCGGCGAGCGCGGCCGTGAAGTCGGCGAAACGATGCGGGGTGTCGTGGAAGTGGGCGATGGGCTCGGTCAACTGCGAGGCGTCGAACTCGGCGAGCGTCTGCTGGAACTTGCCGAACGCCGCGCCGGACTTGCGGAACACGTCCGCATTCGGCACGAGGCTGTAGTAGACCGTATGGTCGATGAAACTGTACACCCGCCACGCGCCGGACGCGATGTCCGCGTAGGTGCGGCCGTCCTTGGTGGGGATGATGTCGAGCGTCTCCTGGCCGCGTCCGCGCAGGAACTCGGTGACGAGCTCGATATTGCGCATGAGGTTCTTGGTGTCCGGGAAGATGCTCGTGTTCATCTTCTGCAGGATGTACCGGCGCTGGTTCGTGACCAGCAGATAGGTGACGTTGATATGACCGTCGCCATACGGCTCGATGCTCTCGACCTCGCCTTCCAGCTGGAACAGGTCCGCTACGGCGGCGAGCTCGTTATCGATGGTTGCCATGGGTTCCTTCCTTCGTGCGCGCGTTGCGGTTCGCGCCGCTCGTCTGTTCGCGCGGACTGCCGTCGACTTCCTCGCCGACCGCAATCCGCAGATGTCCTTCACTGATATTCAAACACAGGCCCTGCAAGGCGCTTCGATTTTATGGGAGTATGAAATCCTTGGAATGATAATGGTTTTGATGTTTTTCGCGATTGGATTATGCTGTTCGGTCAGCACAATTTCCATTATCATCAGGACAATTTTTTGATATGGTGGTGCCATGACACCGGTTGAGCATCATGTGGACGCGGCGGTTTCGCATTACTACGTGTATGTCCCCAGCCGCAACGCCCTGAGCATGTTCCTGTACCCCACGCGCATCGGCCTGTACCGCTATCTCAAGGGCTACTGGCTCAACCGTGGCTCGTTCGACAGCTTCATCCTCATGGCGGTCTACAGCGGCACGTTCACCTTCACCGTCAACGGCCGGCGATCCACGGCGAACACCGGCGACCTCGTGCTGCTCGACTGCCATGAACCGAACGTCTACCAGGCGCAGGCGGAGACGGACTGCACGCTGCTATGGATGCACTTCGACGGGCGACTCGCCCACGACTACTTCAAGGCGATCCACGGCGAGCTGGGCACCGTCGTCACGCTGAAGCGCGCCACCTACGCCATCAGCCGGTTCCGCATGATCTACGACACCTTCGCCGAGGAGCGCAAGGTGAACGAGGCGCGCATGTCGCTGGCCATCACCGAAATCCTCACCGAATGCCTGACCGCGCGCGACGATGCCGAACAGCGCGCCGGAGCGCCGTACAACCAGCATGCCATCGAGGAGACGCTCTCGTACATCGCCACGCATCTGAACGAGCCGCTGCCGGTGGCCCAGCTCGCGGCGATGGCGCTGATGAGCGAGTACTACTACATCCGCGTGTTCCGCCAGGTGACCGGCTACACCCCACACACGTACATCGTCAACGCGCGCATGCACGCGGCGAAGTACATGCTCGTGACCGGCGATGCGACGCTGAAGGAGATCTGCGCCGCCTGCGGCTTCTCCTCCACCAGCGCCTTCTGCGCATCGTTCAGGAAGCGCTTCGGCGTGACACCCCTGACGTTCCGAGACTCGTCGCGCAGCCCGGCGCGCAGGTCGTCACGCACGACGCCCGTCCGCGCGTGACGCACAAGATCACTGCGCGCGAATCATCGTGTACTGCGACTCGTACAGGCGGTAGTACGCACCCTTTGCCGCCAGCAGTTCCGCATGCGTGCCGTGCTCCACGATTTGGCCATGGTCGATGTAGAAGATCTGGTCCGCGTTCTCGATTGTTGACAGCCAATGGGCGATGATGAAGCTCGTGCGCCCTTCAAGCAGATGCCGCAGACCAGCCTTCAGCGCCTCCTCGGTGCGGGTGTCGGTGTTCGAGGTCGCCTCGTCGAGGATCAGGATGCGCGTGTCGGCGAGCAGCACGCGCGCGAACGCGATGAGCTGCCTCTGGCCGGCCGACAGTGTCGAACCGCGCTCCTCGACCACCGTGTCGTAGCCGTCGGGCAACTCCATGATGAACTCGTGCGCATGCACCGCCTTCGCCGCAGCCTCAATCTCCTCGTCCGTCGCGTCGAGACGGCCGTAGCGGATGTTCTCGCGCACGTTGCCGGAGAAGATGAACGTATCCTGCAGCCACACCATAAGACCCCGGCCAACCACCGGCGGGCGATCCCGTGGCTCGCCAACAGCCGCAGCCAGGTGGACGACCTGACCAAAGCCCAACTGGAGGCGGTGCATCAGGCGCAGGCTGAGCTGACCACGGTGTTCGACACGGTCTACAACATGTACGACGACCCGGCCGAGAGAGGACGAGAACACGCCCGCCGATCCACTTCAGATTCAGATTCACTATATTGAATTGATATCAGCGCAGGCGGCGTGGCTTCTGCGTGGAACAGGATCGCAAAGGGGCGGGATGATGGAGAAGACTCCCCAAAAGAGGCGCCGGGAGCGAGTGACGGCGATCATCATATTGACGGTTGCCGGATTGATCGTTGCCGGATTGCTGTTGTATTGCATACCCTGGCCGCAGCGCATTCGCATCGATGGCGACGCATACCGAGTCGATGCGAATGCAGGTGGTGCCACCTCGTATACGATTTCATTCGATGCGACGCGATTGCGCTATGCATTTCGGGATGATCGGCTCACGGGCCATATCGCTATAGCTCGGAAAGACAGCGGGGACATTGTGGTTGATCAGGATATTGACAGAAAGCTATGGATCATACAGGATGTCACCCGTTCCTCCACCGAGGGTGCAACTTCGATATTCAATGGTTTCTGGGTGGAATACCCCGCACCTGTATATGAAATGAGGATGACGCAGGTAAGTGGAGTGCTGTCCGCCGATGGATCATCACTGCTCATCGACATCCACGGTGACCGGAACGATGATGTCGGCATGTATGTCGCTCCCACCGCCGATGAACAATCCGCCAATCGACTGAAAGACGAATTCGGCAAGGTGGTCGACATTGATGGCTGGATTGCCGATGACTGAAATCATCACCGGCGATATGCCGAGGACCCGCGAGGACGCAGCATCGGAAAACCGCGACGATTGCGGTGCACGGCATATGGTGTCAGGACTGGTCTACTCCCCTCGCAGCGCCTCGGTGGGAGTGAGCCTCGCGGCCCTCGACGCCGGGTAGATGCCGGCGAGCGCGCCGACGAGCACGGCCGCGACCCACGCGGCGGGCAGCGTTCCCCATTCCAGCGCGGCCGGCTGTCCCGCCCATATCGCGAAGCCGAACGCCGCGCCGGCGCCGAGCGTCACGCCGGCGAGACCGCCGAACGCGGAGAGCATGGCCGCCTCGGTGACGAATTGCATGCGGATCGCGCCCGGCGTCGCGCCGAGCGCGCGTCTCAGGCCGATCTCGCCGCGGCGCTCCATCACGGTGACGATCATCATGTTGGCGATGCTCATGCCGCCCACGGCCAGCGCGATCGCGCCGATCATCAGCCCCAGCGTGTTGAGGGAGTCGTCGGTGGTGTTTCGCGCCTCGGACAGGTCTGCCGACGCGTTGACGGACACGTTGGCGCCGGTCAGGTTCGCCGCGTGGGCGAGCATGCGGCGCAGCGTCTCCGCGTTGCCCGGTCTGGTGCGCACGTAGATCGCGCTGATCCGGCCGATCGCCTCGGCCTGATCCGGGTGACTGGCCTTCGCCTGCGCCGAGCCGACGATGACCGACGAGTCGAGGTTCTGCGCCTGCGGTGCCGGGGCGAGGATGCCGACGACCCCGTACCATGCGTCGTCGATGAGGACGCGGTCGCCGACCTCGGTGACGCCGAGTCGGTAGGCGGCCTCGGAGCCGAGCACCGCCACGGGCAGACGCTGGTTGTTCTCGTCGATGCCATGCCCCTGCGCGACCCTCGCCCCGACGGCGTCCAGAGCGCCCGGCCGCATGACCGTCAGCGCCAGGGCGTTGCCGTTGGACTTGGGCACGAACTCGTTCTTGAAGATCCTTGCGTTCTCGGGCGCCGTGTCGAACACGCCCACCCGTTCCACCTGCGGCTGGCGTGCGATGGTCTCGGGCGCGTACTCGGGCAGGGGTATGGGCTGCTGTGCGGCGTCACGTCCCTCAGACACGACCTGCAGGTTCGCGCCGAGCGCGTCTAGACGGGCGAGCAAAGCCGTCTGGTTCGACGCGGCGATGCCGGAGAGCGCCACGTATGCGGCCACGCCGAGCGCGATGCCCAACGCGGCGAGTACCGTGCGGGACATGCGTCCGGTGGCTCCGATCCACGCCGTGTGCATGAGGTCCGCGAATCGCGTGGTCGGCGGGCGTCCCGACGGGCGTGCCGTTCGCGTGATGCCGGTCATGCGCTCCTCCCCTCGGTCACGACGCCGTCCTGGATGTGCAGCCGTCTCGGGAATCGCGCGGCGATGGATGGGTCGTGGGTAACGACCACGAGGCTCGCCCCGTCGTCCGCCGCTCCCAGCAGCAGGTCGATGATCGCGTGCCCGGTGGCGGTGTCGAGCGCGCCGGTCGGCTCGTCGGCGAAGATCACGTCCGGGTTTTTGGCGAGCGCGCGGGCGATGGCCACGCGCTGCTGTTCGCCGCCGGAGAGCTGCGGCGGCCGGTGTCGCAGGCGTTCGCCCAGTCCGACCCGCTGCAGGGCCTCGATGGCGCGTGTGCGACGGTCGCGTCGCGGGAGGGACGTGTATTGCAGTCCGGTCGTCACGTTCTCGAGCGCGCAGACGGTGGGGATCAGGTGGAACTGCTGGAACACGAAGCCGATGCGTGTCGCGCGCAGGGCGCTGCGGCGCCGCTCCCCCATGGCCGCGACGTCCTCGCCGCCGTAGCGCAGGGTGCCCGTGGTGGGCATGTCGAGCGTGCCCAGAAGGGACAGGAGCGTCGATTTGCCCGAGCCGGACGGCCCGACGATCGCGATCCGTTCGCCGTGCTCGATCGCGAGCGATGTGGGGTGCAGGATCTCCAGCGGGCCGGCGTCCCGTCCCGGATAGCTTTTCGTGGCCCGGTCGAGTTCGAGCAGGGCGGTCATGAGACGACCACCTTGTCGCCGGCCTTGAGCCCGTCGGCGCGGGTCAGCTGCACCTGCGCGTTCGCGACGAGGCCGAGTTCGACGGGGATGCGTTCGAGCCGCTGCCCGCGCACCACGTCGACCGCGTATGTGTTGCCGGCGGAGGCGATGATCGCGGTGACGGGCACGATCAGCGTCTCCGCGGTGTTCGCGTTCGTCGCGTTCGGGATGACGAGCTGCACGGAGGTCGCGCCGAAGCTCGCGACCTGCGTCTGGTCGGGGAAGTCGACGCGCGCCGACGGCGAGGTGACCTGCCCGTCCTTGCCGGAGGACTGGCCGCCCTGGTCGACGGCGGCGAGCGCGGTGTCGATGGTCGTGTTGTTCGGCAGGATGACCTGCACCTTGTCGCCCGCTTTGAACGTGGCGGCCTGTGTGGCGGTGAGCGTGGCCTCGACGTGCAACGCCACGCCGGTGTATGTGCCGGGGCTCACGTCGGTTTCGCCGAGTCTGGCGGTGACGGTTTTGATGCGTATGGGGGCGGTCGCGGCGAGCGCCACGGATCCGGGTTCGAAGACGCCGGTCACCCGGTCGCCTGTGAGGCCGAGGGTTTTGGCCTGCCATTGGCGTATGGCTTCGCGGGTGCGCCAGTCGAAGTGCGCGTTGGGGGCGGCTTTGAAGTAGCCGAGTTCCTGCAGGTTCGTTTCGAGTTGGGTGACGTCGGGCCCGTCGGGCACGTCCACCTGGAGGGTGCGCCAGAACGGGCGTGCGCCGTGGAACAGCGGCACGGTCACGCCGTCCATCTCGTATACCTGTTGGCCGGTGGCGATTTCGGCGCCGGGCGTGGGCAGTTGGGTGATGGTGCCGGTAGCCGGCTGGAATTCGGATGGTTCGTCGTATTGGAGGGTGCCGCCGAGCCGGGTTTCGGCGTTGAGGACGCCTGTGGTGACCGGCTGGGTGCGCAGCGTGCTCACGTCGACGCTCGTGCCGGACGAGGCGTGCACGCCCGTCGACGATGAGGACAACGTCCCCGTGCCGCCTGAGCCGGTCATGCCGGCGATCAGCGTCCATGGCCGGGTGAACGCGCACACGGCGATGAGTCCCGCGACCGCGACGCATACGGCGATCACGGTGATGATCCTGCGCATCCTGCCGATCCGTCTTGCTTCCGTCCGTGTCATCGTGGTCCCTCCTGTGTGTGCCGTGCATGGTCGCCGGTGGCCGTCATTGCGCGGTCATCGCCCCGTCGGCGCCGTTCGCCTCGTCCATCACCTTCATGTAGTCGTAGCCGAACTCCTCGGGCGTGCCGTCGAATCCGAAGCTGATACGCGTGTCCCCGACCGGGCATTCCCTGAAGAAGCGTCTGAGCTCGTCGGCCTTCACGGTCCGTGGGATGAGGATCGTGGTCGGCTCGTCGCCGCTCGGGTCCGCGACCCAGCCGAAGCCCTTGTCGCGCGCCTTCCTCGCGAAGTCGAGCGCGGCGCGTTTGTCCTCCTCGCTGTACGTGGGCTGGCCCGAGGCGAGGTCCTGCGCGGGTTGGGAGAAGTTCGGGTGCTTCGCCTCGCAGTCCGCGTAGTCGGCCCGCTTCGACTCGTACGGTGTGCCGGCGAGCGCGGTGGAGTCCTTGAAGGCGACCCATACGGTGCCGTTGTCGAGCGAGGTGAACATGGCGTTGGCGTAGAGCTGTTGGGTGGCGCTGTCGGTGCCGATGCTCATGCCGGTGTCGTCGGTGGTGACGGGGTTGCCGGTGCGGTCGATCATGCGCAGCTCGGCCATGTTCCTGACGGTGGGGGCTTTGGCTTTGCCGGATGCGTCGGGTGTGCCGGGGCCGACGTCGGTTCGCGCGTCGAGGCCTTTGGCGGTGAGGCAGGCGACGAATCTGCGGGCGGTCTCGTCGACGGGGAGGTTGCTGGTGGTGTCGGTGGCGTTGGCGTCGTCGCCGGCGCCGGGGGTCGCGGTGCCGGATGCCGGGCCGGCGCAGGCGGCGAGCGCGAGGAGGAAGGCGGCGGATATGGCTGCCGCAGTGGTTGCGGTGAGGGGTCGGTTGCGGGTCATCGCGAGTCTCCTTGGGTGGTGTCCGTCGGGACGTGTGGTCGGGTGGTGTCGCGTCCCATTCAACCGGGTGCTTCGTCGCGTGTCGGTGTGGGTCGGGTTTACCTTCGGCTTACCTGCGTCGGATGGTTGCGGGCTGTTCTACCGCTGTGCGTCGGTGGCGTCGCAGCCGGGGCCGGGGTTGAATTCGCAGTACACGTCGTTGAGGTTCTCGCTCCACGTTATGCCGAAGGGTACGCCGTTGTAGGTGGGCCAGTCGTCGCCCTTGTAGGTGCGCAGGAACCGTCTGAACTCCTCCTTGGAGGTGGTCTCGGGGATGATCACGCTGGCGTGCGTTCCCGCGTTGGTGGGGTCGGGGTCGGGATACCAGTCGAATCCGGCGGCGCGCGCCTTGCGGGCGAAGTTGAGTTCGGCCAGCGCCACTTCGGGGTCGGCTTGCCGGCTTCCCGAGAACGGCGGCTGCGCGAAGTCGGGGTTGGCCTGTTCGCAGGCGGCGTAGTCCTGTTGCTTGGCGGCGTAGGGGGTGCCGGCGAGTTCGGCCGATGTCGTGAAGCCGATCCATAGGCCGTCGTCGTCGGTGGCGTGCAGTCGGACGTTGGGGTACAGGCTGTCCGTGCCGTTCTCGTCCGTGGTGTCCGTGCCGGCCGTGTTGCCGGATTGGTCGAGTCTCCGGACGACGACGGTGGACTTTGGTATGTCCTTCGCGGCCATGCTCGAGGTGGCGATCGAGTACGATTCGACGGTTTTCGCGTCGATGCCCTTGTCGGTCAGGCAGGCGACGAACCGTTTGGCGGTGTCCTCCAGATGGTCGTTCTCGGCTTTCGCGGCGTCGCTGATGCCGGCGCCTGCGCCGGTCGCGCCCGTGGCGCCGGTGCCGGACGTGTCGGTGTCCGGCTTCGTCGAGCATGCCGCCGCCCCAAGCAGGCATGCGGCGGCGAGCGCCGATGCGATGATCCTACGTGTTATGCCCGCGTGGAATGTGGGTGTGACCGTGCCCATGGTGGTGCTCCTTCGCTCCATCCGGCCGTCATGCGTGGCCGTATTCCCATAGTAGTCCCTTTGCGACCTCGCGCATGATCGCCGGATAGCAGCTCGTCGACGGTGCCGTATCGGTGGGAACCTCCCTTACCCTCGCCTTACCGTCGCCGCGGGAGGATAATGGCGATACGGAAAGGACGGACCGCAGGACGCCGTCGGAAGCACGGGGACAAGGAGCGTGGGGAAGCATGCGGATACTGATCGTCGAGGACGACCGTGAGCTGGCGGCCGCGTTGGATGACGCGCTGCGCTACGAGGGGTATGCGACCGACGTGGCCATGACGGGCGTCGAGGCGCTCAAGGCGCTGGCCGACACGGACATCGACATCGTCCTGCTCGACCGCGACCTGCCCGTCCTGTCCGGAGACGCGGTGATGGCGACGATCGCCGCGAACCGCATTCCCGTCGCCGTGATCATGCTCACCGCCGCGACCGACGTCAGCGACAGGGTCAGCGGGCTCGACCTGGGCGCGGACGACTATCTGACCAAGCCGTTCGCCTATCCGGAGCTCCTCGCGCGCATCCGCGCCCTGCAGCGCCGCACCGGCAAGAGCATTGCCACGGCCGCCGTGCTCACCCGCGGCGACCTGACGCTTGACACCATGCGCCGGCTCGTGTTCCGCGACCACGGGCGCACGCTCGTCAAACTCACCCCCAAGGAGTACGGCGTGCTCCTGGAGCTCATGCGCGCCGACGGCGGCTACGTGAGCGTGGACGAACTCCACAGAAGTGTATGGGACGCCGGCCCGGACGTCGAGGCCGCCGACGTGGTCAAGACCACCATGTACTCGCTGCGACGCAAACTGGAGGACCGCGACCTGATCGTCTCCGCGCGCGGGGAAGGATACCGGCTCGCATGACCCGCAACCACGGTCACGGTCACGACCAGCCGCCAGCCAAGGCGCGGACCGGCATCCGAAACCGCGTCTCCCGCATCCTGCGCCGGATCGCCGGCAGGCTCACCCCGCGCACGTTCCGCGCCAGGCTCACCATCGCGATCAGCGTCGTGTTCCTCATCGCCCTCGGTTCGGCGGCCATCGTGCAGACCGTCATCATCAACGGCATGTTCTCCTACGCGATGACCATCTCCTACGAGAACGGGCAGGGCGGCGGGCAGAGCACGCAATCGGACGTCGGCACCGGCGGGACATCGACGGACGACGACTTCCTGTCCGCGCAAGGCTGGAGCGCAGGATCCCTCCCTGGTACGCGGCAACAGCCGGACGCGGACGACCCGCTCCTTCTCGGCTCCTCCAACGGCAAGGGAGAGGGGACGGTCACCGGCAGGACCAACGGCGAACCCTATCATCTCGACTGGGGCGGCGACGGATCGTTCACCATCACCACACCGTACGGGATCTCCATATGGAACCGGGACGCCATAACCAACGGACTGCGCATCAGCGCCGCCGTCATCTTCGTGTTCTTCGGCGTCACCAGCATCCTCGTCATCTGGACCGTCACCTCACGCATGTCCCGCAGGCTCAAATCCATCAGCGAACAGACGGCCGCACTCGACCCGAACGACCTCGGCACGCGCATCGACACGGACGGTGCGGGACGCGGACGAGGCGGAGACGAGATCACCGGCCTCGGCGACTCCATCAACGGCATGCTCGACCGCATCCAGGCCGCCTCCGAAGCGGAGCGGCGGTTCGTGTCCAACGCGTCGCATGAACTGCGCACCCCCATCGCCGCCGTAGAAACGAACCTCGACGCGCCCTTGGCGCAGGGACGATTCCCCGAGGACGTCGCACCATCCGTCCGCCGGGCGCTCGCCGCCAACCGGCGCGGCGCCGAACTCGTCGACGCGCTGCTCACCCTCTCGCGCATCCAAAGCGGCGCATACGGCAAACTCACCGCAACGGGAACGGGGAACGGGACGCACGACGCAACGGGCGCACGCGTCACTGGCCTCACCGCATGCGTGAACGACGCGCTCGCCGACATGGAACACGACATCGACGCACGGCACATCGGCGTGACCGTCGACGCCGCAGACGACGTTACGGTCAAAGCCGATCCCGCGCTGATATGCCTCGCCGTCGGCAACCTCATCCGCAACGCCGTCGTGCACAACACGGATGACGGTTCGATCACGGTGTCGATCGATGCGGCGGACTCCGACGAGGTCTCGCTCACCGTCGCGAACACCACCGACGAGCAGCTGCCGGACAACCTGGACGAACTCGTCCAGCCATTCCACCGTGGCGTGAACTCGCGCATCAGCGCCGTCTCCGGCGTGGGGCTTGGCCTGTCCATCGCCGACGCCGCATGCACCGCGATGAATGCGAAGCTGCGCCTGTCGAAGGAGACGGCGGCGAAGGATGGCACCTTCATCGCCACGATATCCGGCCTATCCGCGATTTCGTCTTGAGCAGTCAGAGGTTGTTAGGAGAAGCCGCCGGGCGATCATCGTATCGGCGAACCGCAGCGAGCAGTCGTCCGATTTGGGGTTGCCCAGCGGTTCGATGGTGCCGAACCAGACTAGGGAATCGTCGAACACGACGAATTCGCTGCAGGATTCGACGGCGTGCACCGTGCATCCCAGCGCTCGGAGCCTGTCCATGTTGCGTTCGGTACGCTTGCGCGAAGCCGGTGTTGCCGTGGGCGCGAGGCGCACGGTGACGTCGACGGTCACTCCCCTGCCGACCGCTTTGAGAATCGCGTCGTCGACTTGTTTGATGGCGCGTTCCGATAGGTATCCGGCTTGGACGGTCATCGTGCGACTGCAATGTTCGATGTCGTCACGGAACGTCTTGAGGAATCCCGCAACGGTGATGACAGGCGTGACCTTGCCGATATCCATCGGATTCCCATGTTCTGAATCGCCTAGTGTCGATTTGCGTTCCATCAGCGCCTTTGTCTTTGCTTGTCGCATCGCGTCGGTCCTGCCCTCTTCGGACAGTAGCGGTTCGTACCCCTGTGCCATGTATGCCTTCAGCCGTTTGCGATACATGCTGGCGGCCATGGGCACGGTTACGTCGACGTAGTCGTAGACCCGTACCTCGCGTTTGCCGTCGTTGTCGCGATGCAGGCGGCCCACATATTGGGTGACGGCCGCTTCCACCGACACTGGAGCGGCGAGCAGCAGCGTGTCCAGCCGTTTCTGGTCGAATCCCTCACCGATGTAGCTGCCCGTCGCCACGACTGCAAGACGTTCATCCACGGGGATGCTCGCAAGCCGTTCGAGATTGGTTTGCCGCGTCTTCCTGGAATCGGCCCCGTACAGGAGAATCACATGTCCGCACCCGCGTTTGCTCAACCCGTCGGCGAGCGCCTTCGCATGTTCGATGCGTTTGGTGAGCAGGAGCGGTGTGCGATGTTCTTCGATGACGTGCATGGCGTCGTCGAGGATCATGGTGTTGCGTTGCGTGTTCGCGCATGCCGCTTCGAGGTAGTCGTGGTATCCGTATGGTTCGGTAAGATCGAGGTTGATGGGTGTGAAGCGTGGGACGAATCGGCGTGTGAAATGTTGTGCTGCCATCTGGGTACTGACGTCGACGATGTGGCGGACCGGTCCGCATTGCATGATGGTGATGGGTTGCATGCCGTCGTCGCGTTTCAGTGTACCGGTGAGTCCGTAGACGTGTTTGGCGGTTGTCTCGCGTGCGATGGCTTCGGTGTCTATGGATGCCACATGGTGGCATTCGTCGAAGATCACCATGCCGTAGTTCCTGACATTGTCTCTGACTCGCTTGTCTCCGGACGCGTCGCCTTTTTCGAAGAGTGATTGCGCGAGTGCGATGTCGATGATGCCGTTGGGTTCGTTGCGTCCGGCTCCGATCTGTCCGATGATGCCGTGTTGTTTCCGGCTTATTCGTCCGGTTTTGGTCAATCGCGGAGGCAGTGTGGCTGTGATGTCGAGGAATTGTCCGAGTCGTTCCTTCCATTGGTTGAGCAGAGCGGATGATCGCAGAATGATCAGCGTGTTGGTTCGGTGTTCGGCGATGAGGTTTGCCGCGATTACGGTTTTGCCGAATCCTGTCGGTGCGATGAGAATGCCGTCGTCATGGTCGAGCATGGCTTTCGCCGCGATGGCCTGTTGTTGGTTCAGTTGTCCGGTGAATGCCGCGTGGATGGGTTTGCCTGTATTCCGCTTGTCCTTGTAGGTTACGGTGGTTCCGGTTGCGCTGAGCAACGCGTTCAACGGTTCTTTGCATCCGCGTGGCAGGAGGATTTCATCCGTGGTTTCTTCGCTACGGTGGATGATGCGCGGCTTGTTGTAGACGGGCTGGCGCATGGCTTGTGCCCGGTAGAAATCCGGGTTGGCGATTGCGGCCAGTCGTCGTATCGCGTTGAGTGCGTGTGCCGTCATGTCGGCTTTCGGTATGACCAGCATGTTGCGTTCGATGATGGTGATGGTCTTTGGGACATCCGATGGGGTGAGTGTTCCGCTGCGGTTTGCGGAATGGTTCTTGTCCGGCTGGTCGGATGACCGTTTGCCGTTGGTGGCTGAAGTTGTGGAATCCTCCTGACGAGCGAGTCTGCCCAGCGGTCCGCCGTTGTTTTGGGCTTGGGCGGCGATGGCATGCACCTGTTCTGGCGTGATGCGGCTGATCGTGGACAGATACGCCCATTGGTCGGGATATGCGTCGAATTGCTCGTCCACGAACACGCTGTTCCCCTCGTCGCGCGCCATGCGTTGCAGAGGCAGGGCGATCAGGTTGCCGCATCCGCCTACGGGCAGAGTGTCCTGATTGGGGAACATGCGGTCATATGAACGGAATCTGATGTGTGTCAGGTCGGAGGCTTCGGTCAGCAGCGCTTCTCCCATGCGGCGGGCTTCGGCGGCTTCGATGGGTTCGATGGGTTCGGTGAAGAACAGCCATAGATGTCCGCCATCGCCGGATCGAGATCGTTCCATCGACGGACTCAGACCGTGCTGTTTGCAGACGCGACGTGTCGCCGTGATCTCATCCCGCCACCCGTCGTCGTCGAAGTCGATGGCGAGAAACCAGACCGTCGATTCCTTGGACATCGGGTACAGGCCCACGACGTTGGTCATTCTCTCATCTCGTTTGGTGAAATGATTAAGGAGCACCTGATCGGTCAACGGCTTGCAGCGGCGTTGATCCGGCGGCGTGGGAACACGTTTGCCGTTGGCCAA
Source organism: Bifidobacterium sp. UTCIF-38 (assembly GCF_006454495.1). Taxonomy (NCBI): domain Bacteria; kingdom Bacillati; phylum Actinomycetota; class Actinomycetes; order Bifidobacteriales; family Bifidobacteriaceae; genus Bifidobacterium; species Bifidobacterium sp. UTCIF-38. The sequence goes on from NZ_JFAL01000019.1 coordinate 69,757, forward strand.
TGCGGTCCACTCGTTCCATGCGGCCGGCGCATAGCCGACCTTGCCGGTTTTCCTGCTCACGAACCCGTGCGCGTACACGTCGCCGCAGCCGTGGAGTCCCTCTCCGGGCGGATCTACGTGGGCGTCTGCGTGGATACCGCGTGCACGCTCGGCGTGTGCGCGGAGAGGAACGCACTGTTCAACATGATCACGAACGGGGAGGATGCGTTTCGTCGTGTGATCGCCGTGGGCCGTGACGGGAAAGCAGTCGCCCCTTGCGGCGCCTGCCGTGAACTCATGGCCCAACTGATGCCTGACGGGTACGGGCAGGTGGAGATCATGATGGATTACGAGCGGGCTCGGATCGTCACGTTGGGTGAACTGGCACCGCAATGGCGGATTTGAGCGGCTACGATCTCGGTCCGGGGTCGTAGCCACTCAAATCGTTCACGCCAGGGAGGCGCCCAGCTGCCTGATGCGGTCGAGATGGCGTGCGGCGGCCTCGCGCTTGGCCGGATCGTCGTCGCCCATCGACAGGCCGTCGACGTAGACGAGCTCGGCATCCTTCACGCCGCAGTACTTCATGAGGGTCTGGCGGCGGATCTGGTTGTCCAGCGCCTCGCCGATGCCGTCGGACTCGTACCAGGATTCCGTGCCGCCGGTCAGAAGGATCACGCGCACCGTCTTGCCGGCGAGCGCGCCGGGCGTGCCGTCCGCGTGGTAGGCGAAGCCGCGGCAGATGACGCGGTCGAACAGGCCCTTGACCATGGCGGGCATGGTGTACCAGTAGACGGGGAACACGAGGGCGATCACGTCGGCTGCGGCGAGTTTGTCCTGGATGGCGGCCACGTCGGCGGGGACGGGACCCTTGCCGAGGTAGTGGGCGCGGTCGGCGGACGAGTAGACGGGGCTGAAATCCGTGTCGTACAGGTCCAGGATCTCGGCCTTGCCGCCCTGTTCGGCGTAGCCCTGCGCGAAGGCCCTGCCGACGGCGTTGGTCAGGCTGGTGTGTTCGGGGTTGGAGGTGATGACGAGTGCGGTGTTGCTCATGCTTCCAATCCTTGCCGTCGATCTGGACGATGGGAGGCGTATTCGGTCGGTTTCGTTCACCTGTCGGTCGCGGGTCCAAACGCGTATTCGTCGATAATCTGATAGGTGTAAAGGTAGCAAGGCCATATTCAGTGGTTCTGAACACAGGGAGGAACGACATGACCGATACGACGAAGACGGACGGGGCGACGAAGGCGCTGATCGTGGTGGACGTGCAGCCGACGTTCTGCGAGGGCGGCGAGCTCGGCGTGGAGGGCGGCAATGCGGTCGCCGAACGGATCGCCGCATACGTGCGGCGGCATCGCGGCGACTACGCGTTCATCGCCACCACGCAGGACTGGCACATCGAACCGGGAGCGCACTGGTCCGAGCATCCCGATTTCGTGGACACTTGGCCGGTGCATGGCAGGGCGGGCAGCCCGAACGCGCGGCTGCACCCCGCGATCGAGGCGCTCGGCATCGCGCATCATTTCAAGAAGGGACAGTATTCTGCCGCCTACTCCGGTTTCGAAGGCATCGAGGACAACACTGATCACATCCAAAGCCGCGCCGAGGTCGAGGCCGCGCAGGAGGCGGGACATACGCTCGCCAACGCGCTCAAGGCCGCAGGCGTCACGCGGGTGGACGTGGTCGGCATCGCCGAATCGCATTGCGTCAAGGAGACCGCGCTCGACGCGGTCCGTCTCGGATACCCCGTCACTGTGTTCGAGGACCTGACCGTACCGGTCAGCGAGGAGCTGGGCGTAGCCGCACGTGGGGAGATGGCGCAGGCCGGCGTCACGCTCGCCGAATCGCAGACCAAGACGCGATAGCGGCGGAGGCATGACGTTCCCGGATGACAACATCATGCCTTCCGGGAATATTTCGCCATAAGCAGGATGAATACCGGCATCGGCATAGCACATGTGTTGAAACACCATAATGTTGAAGGTAGGGACGGCAAAGGAACCGTCCGACACCCGCCGGGGACGACGGGCGAACGAAGACACGAACCGAAAGGACGATCATGAGCGACAAGCGTGTGAAGGTCGGCGGCAGCGACCTCGAGGTGTTCCCGCTGGTACTGGGCGGCAACACGTTCGGTTGGACCAGCGACGAGGCGACGAGCCGCAGGGTTCTCGACGAGTACGTGGAGGCCGGCGGCAACTTCATCGACACGGCCGACGTGTATTCGGCGTGGGCGCCGGGCAATGCGGGCGGCGAATCCGAGATCATCCTCGGCCGCTGGCTCGCCGTGCGAAACAACCGCGACAAGGTCGTCATCGCCACGAAGGTCAGCGAGCACCCGCAGTACAAGGGCCTCGGCCACGACAACGTGATCGCCGCCGCGAACGAGTCGCTGCTGCGCCTCGGCGTCGACACGATCGACCTGTACTACGCGCACTTCGACGACAAGTCGACCCCGCTCGAGGAGACGGCCGCCGCGTTCGACGAGCTCGTCAAGGCAGGCAAGGTCCGTGCGATCGCCCTGTCCAACTACACGGCGGACCGCATCGAGGAATGGTTCCGCATCGCCCGCGAGCACGGCTACGCGCTGCCGGTCGCATTGGAGCCGCACTACAACCTCGTCACCCGCGGCAACTACGAACGCACGCTCGCCCCCGTCGCCGAACGCGAGAACCTCGCCGTGTTCCCGTACTTCTCGCTGGCCGCCGGCTTCCTGACCGGCAAGTACCGTTCCGCGGCGGACGCCGAGGGCAAGGCGCGTCAGGGCATGGTCGCCGACTATCTCAACGCCGACGGCTTCGCGCTGGTCGACGCGCTCGACAAGGTCGCCAAGGCGCACGACGTGGCGATCGCCACGGTCGCGCTCGCATGGCTGCGCCACCGCCCGCAGGTCGCCGGACCCATCGCCTCGGCGCGTACGCCCGAGCAGCTGCCCGCGCTTCTCGCCTCCGTGGACCTCGACCTGACCGCCGACGAGGTCGCCGCGCTCGACAAGGCGTCCGAGCCGTTCGCGAAGTGACGGGAGGGATCCTGCCATGCAACGGCCGATCGTGACCGACGAACGGTTCCTGTCTGTCGCCTCGGAGCCCGCAGCCGACACCGACGAGGACCGGCTGGTCGCCGTGGACCTCGCGGACACGCTGGCCGCGCACGCCGACTCGTGCGTGGGGATGGCCGCGAACATGATCGGCGAACGCAAACGGATCATCGTGTTCCATGACGAGCTGACCGGACGGAACATGACGATGTTCAACCCGCGCATCGTCGCCCACGACGGCGAATACCGCATCGAGGAGGGGTGCCTGTCCCTTGCCGGCATGAGGCCCGTCGTACGCTACAAGCGGATCACGGTCGTCTACCTGAGCCGTAGGTTCCGGGAGCTCACCGCCACGTTCGAGGGATTCACCGCGCAGATCATCCAGCATGAGATCGACCACTGCGAGGGCATCCTGATCTGACCGGTCGATCGTTCAGAGCAGCGTCGGCGTCTCGACCCCCGGCGGCGGATGGATGAGCCGGCATCCATCCGCCGCCGGGGCGAACGGCGCACCTCATGGAAGGCGAGACGTCGGAGCAGTTCGGTGTCGTGCGATCGCACGTCCGCGAACAAAGACGCGCCGCCGATCGCACGGTCACGCCACATGGCGATCATCCAAGCATCCTTGCCGGGGCGGATGCTCCGGGCCGGCAGGTGGCTCAGTCCAGCCTGTTCGCGTCGATGACGCGGTCGTCCAGGAACCAGTAGTCGTGCGGATCGCCGCGCAGGGCGGTGAACGGCACCGGCGTCACGCCCGCGGCGGCGGCCTTGTCCAGCAGATAGCCGCGTACGATCCACGGGTACTCCAGTACCCCGGAGCGCAGGTCGATGATGTTCTCGATGGTTTCGCCGCTTACCCCGAAATCACTGCCGATCTGCTCGGCGGTCAGACCCAGCAGCCTCATGTTCTCACGGAACTCCCGAATCGTGTTCGCCCGCTGCTCACTCGTCAACGACATCTTAATACTCCCCTTCCTTATTCTGTTTTCCATGGATTACCGTGTGCGTTCTCGGTGCGTTCTCGGTATCAAGCTGCATTGAAATCCAAGATAGTACTGCTTCACATCAGCGGGTGGTGGGCTTCCAGTTCGCAGATGACGCCGGTCTCCTTGCGGATCCATTCGGTGGCCTGCAGTGCGGCGATGTTCCACAGCGCGTACGGCATGCCGCCGAAACCGGGGTGTTCGGCCCAGAAGGTCAGGTTGTCGCCGTACGCGACGAGTCGGGTGTCGTCCGTGACCGGCATCGCGGCGTGATAGATCTGGTTGGCCAGCGTCGCGACGAACTCGTTCGCCGCGTCCAACGTGTCGGTAAGATGCTGGTCGGCCGTGGCCGGCGGCCCGACGATCTCCCATGATTCGACGTCCGCGGCGTCCCACTGGGCGTTCTCGCCGTTCACCTTGTTCTCGATCGTGACGAACAGTCTGGCGAATTCGTCCGAGGTCAGTCCGGTCACCCTGCGGCGTGTGGACAGCTCAATCGGCGTCATGCCATCTCCTTTCGGACCACCCGGGCGGCTATGCCTGGCCTTCGTAGAGGTAGAAGGTCTCCGGGGCGTCGCCGTACAGGGCCGCGCGCCGGCCGCGAAGCCGGGACAGGCCGCAGTGGTCGTAGAAGCCGATGTCGCATCTCGTGTCGGTGAACAGGAAGTATCGACGCACTCCGGCCTTCCGGAACTCCTCCATCGCGCGGTCGAACAGGACGCGACCGATCCCGCAGCCGCGGAGTGACTCGTCGACGAGGAACAGCACCACCTCGGCGTCGAACTTGGATTGGACGCCATGCAGCAGCTTCGCGTCGAGGTGCGTCAGGGACAGCATCTTGCGCAGGCCGTCACGGCCTTCGGCGGATGGCAGCAGTGAGGCGGCCAGTCGCAGGATGGATTCGCGATGCCAGTTGAACAGCCGTCGGCGCGACCGTGCTCCGGGCACGTCGACATGCGTGGCGATGATGCCGACCGGCTTGCCATCACATTGTGCGAGCAGGGCAGATGTGGAGCCGAGCATGCTGTAGTGCAGGTCGATCATGGCGAGCCGGCGCGCGCACGACGGGCTCAGCCCCGGTTCGGCGTACCACATCCGACGCAGTATCTCGGCGATCGCCGGGTAATCCGCCCGGCGAAGCGGACGAAGAATGATCGAGTCGTTCACGAGCCTATTGTCCCACGCCCCAGAGCCCGACACATAAGCAACATAGCACAATTCATATGATAGCGACATACATATTTCCCTTTCTTGCTCTTCTTTTTCATATGAAAGTCATATTCATATGAAAAAGAAGATCGGTGCACGCCTATGTAGACCTGCTGCAAAACCTTGATTTTCAGCCGTTTCATTCAAATGAATATTGCTTTCATATGATTTGAGCTTGATTCCATTATGCTTCAGCACGGTGCCCACATGGAGGAAACTTGCGAGCTGCGTTCAGTGCAGCACCGTCGTCATGGCTTCGGAGACGACCGTGACCAGCAGGTCGGCCTTGTCGCCTTGCTCGGTATCGCAACGATGCGACCATTCCAGCAGCGTCTCGATCGTGCAGTCGATGAGGCAGGAGATCGACAGGCGCACGGTAAAGTCGACCGGCGGCACGTCATCGCCGCCATCAACGGAGCCGTCGCCGACGGCAGAAGCACTGGAGGGCATGACCGCGGTGGAATCAGCACTCCCCCACGCGCGCGCGACGGCCGATGTCCATCGGGGCACTCGCGCATACAACGCCGCGAGCAGCGCCTCGTTGGATCGAACGATCCGCAGACGCGCCGCCAAATCCTCCAACTGTTCGGATTCGACGGAACCGAGGATCTGTGGTATCACACGCCTCGCGAACGCGATCGGTGACGCGTCCGAACGAGTCGCAAGCTCGCGCTTCAGATCGGCGAACAGCTCGCCGTCAGCGGGAAGCCCGATGATCAGATCCTCCTTGGACGGGAAATACCGGAACAGTGTGATCTGCGACATGCCCGCCTCGGCGGCGATGCGCTGTGTGGTCACCGCGTCATAGCCGTATTCGCCGAACAGACGCATGGCGGTGTCCCTGATGGTTCTGCGCGTCTCCATCCGCTTGCGTCGCTGCCAGCGGGTCCTGGCGACGGCGGCCTTGACCGAGACGCCGCGTTGCGAGGATTGACGGCCCGTCGTCCCCCTTGCATCCTCGCCCTGTCCAGAACCGTTCTCGGCCATCGTGTCCTCCCCTGATTTCACCGCGTGGTTCCCTGCATGTGATGTTATCCGATGGTACCGGAGGCGCCGTCATCGGCGCATCATCGGCGGTCCGAACGGATCACTTCGACGTCTGTGCCGGCTCCCGGACCCTGCCTTCGATACGTTCCATCGTCATGGGCCTGTCTCCGCCGCTCCATACGGGCACGGTGTCGACGAGCGGATCGTTGGTCTCCAGTCCGAACCATTCGACCGGCCGGCTGACGGCGCGTTTGATCCATTGATAGCTGCGCACCAGCGTACGGTCCGAGTCGGGCAGGGACGATTCCGGGCTGACCACGCGATGCATGAGCACGTATCTGACACTGCCGATGCCGAGGCGCTCGTTCCTATTGGCGAGTTTGGGCCATTGCGGTTCGATGCGGTTGATCTCGCCGCGGGAAAGCATATCCGCCATGATGGCGTCCATGTACTGCCGAAGATAGAACTGAGGCTCCTTGTATCCGAGGATGATGATCACGCGATGCAGGTTCTGGCCGTAGGAGACGACCTTCCACCGGCGTTCGAACGGACGTTCGGACTGGATGAGGGTGACGATCCAGTAGGCGTGGCCGCGATGATGGGTCATGCTGGCGGCCACGTCCTTCTCGACCTCCTTCATGCTCGGGTCCGCGGTCAGGTACACGAGGTTGTCGGCCACCAGATCACGCCGCTTGTCGGCCATGGCGGCGGTAAGGATATGCGACAGATCCTCTGCGTGCACGTGCCCCCGGTCGGACGCCTCCAACTGGCTGCCACGCGAGCAGATGTGGAATACGCCGAACAGTACGCCCCAGATGAGCACCGTGATGTATCCGCCCTCCATGAACTTGGCCGCTGCGGCGGACAGGAACAGCAGCTCGATCGCCCCGAACAGCATGCAGGAGACGAGTGCGCTCAGCCGTTTGCCCTTGACGCGCCACAGGAACTCGAACAAAAGCACGGTGATCATGAGCATCGCGACGGTCAATGCCAGGCCGTAGGCCGCCTCCATGGCCGACGAGGACCTGAAGTACAGCACCACGACGATGGTGAGCCCCGCGAGCAGCGCACAGGCGGAGGGAATGTAGATCTGCCCCTTGCTCACGCCCGGATAGCGCATGTTGAGACGCGGAAGCCAGTTCAGACCATCCGCCGCGGCGGTCAGGGTGAACGCGCCGGAGATCAGAGCCTGCGAGGCGATGACGCCGGCCGTCAGGGCGAGCACCACGCCGAACGGGCGGACCTGCTCGGGGATGATCTGGAAGAACGGGGCGGCGTCGGAGACGTTCGCGCGATGACCTTCCAGCATCCATGCGCCCTGACCGAAGTAGGAGCAGATCAGCGTCAGGTTCACCAACGGCCAGCTGGCGCGGATGTTGCCGCGGCCCACATGGCCCATGTCCGCATACAGCGCCTCGGCGCCGGTCAACGCGAGGAACACGCTGCCCATGAGCGCCACTCCGGCCTTGTTCTCATGAGAGAACAGGAATCGGATGCCGATCGTCGGATCGAGCGCCTGGATCACGGTCCAGTCCCGGGTGACGATGTTCATGACGCCGATCACGGCGATGAACGTGAACCATACGGTCATGATCGGCCCGAACAGCGAACCGAGACGGTTCGTGCCGGCATGCTGGCTCAGAAACAGCACGGCGATGATGGCGATGGCGATCATCACCGACAGCTCCTCGGACCAGTAGACGCTGCCGCCTATCGCGGGGATCGATGCGAGTCCCTCGACGGCGGAGGTGATGCTCACCGCGGGCGTGAACACGCTATCGGCGAGGAACGCCGCCGCGCCGATCATGGCGAACGGCGCCGCCTGCCTCCAATACCGGCGCACCGCGGCGAACAGGGCGAACACGCCTCCCTCGCCGTCATTGTCCGCGTTCATCACGGTCCACACGTATTTGATGGAGACGACCAGCAGCATGAACCAGAACACCAGCGATAGCGATCCCAGGATCTGGAATCGGTCGAGCCGCCCTCCCTGGGCGAGCATCAGCGCCTTCGGCGCATAGATCGGACTCGTGCCCAGATCGCCATAGACGATGCCGACCGCGATGAGCATACCGGCGGGCGTGGCCCTGTCGAACGGCTTCCTCTCCTGTCTCTCCCTCTTTCCCCTATTGCCTGTGACAGGATGTTGTCGAATGACACCCAGCATCGCTCATTCTCCTTCGGCCGATCCGACCAGACGCATCAATATGCCATCCGCACCGAACGAACCCCAATGGAGCGGATGACATCCAGCGTCATATTGTAGACGCGCCTGACCATCCCGCCTTCGACAGGTCGACGGGTGTCCACCGCAAACGCGCCGCTACGCGCGGGCCGCATCCATCCGGCATACGCCCAGTCGCATCGCCGCCGAAATCACGCATCCGGCGGAATCATGCGCCTATAGTTGTCGGCTAACGGCGCATCGTCCCGATACGCGCCCGGAACGATCGAACCGCCCACCGTAAGGAAAGGACAACCATGACCGACGCCAACGAAACCGGCGTGACGCGCATGAGCGCCAGCATTGCAGAGCCATCGACGAACCAGACGGGAACGAAGCCTGCCGTCCCCGCTGGAAGACAGCTGCCGGAGCCCTGCGAGAAGACCACGTTCCACAGCATGCAGGCCGAGGGTCACGAGATCCGCTACGCCGCGAAGGTTGGCACGATCCTCATCGACACGCCCAAGGTCAAGCCGGCCGCCAGCGTCTTCTACACCTCGTTCGAACTGCTCGACGCCAACGACAGGGTCAACCCCGAACGTCCAGTCACCTTCATCTTCAACGGCGGTCCGGGCTCGTCCACCACGTTCCTGCTCATGGGGTCGATCGCCCCGAAGCGCATCGACGTGCCGGACGCAGCCCCCGTGCCCGCGGCGCCCTATCATCTGGCTGACAACCCGCATACGCTGCTGCCGGCCTCCGACCTCGTGTTCATCGACGCGCCCGGTGCCGGCTTCTCCGAGATCCTCGACGCCGCCAAGCCGGAACTGTGGTCGGTGGACGGCGACGTGGCCGGTTTCAGCGCGTTCATCCGCGCCTACCTGAGCAGTCACCGCCGCTGGAACTCCCCCAAGTACGTGCTCGGCGAATCCTACGGCACGACCCGAGGCGCAGCGCTCGCCTATCGTCTTCAGCAGGACGGGGTCGCCCTGAACGGCCTGACCCTCATCTCGAACATCCTCGACTACGCGTACACGCTCGACACATCCGATCAGTTCTACATCGGCTACTTCCCCACTTTTGCTTCGGTCGCCAGGTATCACGGTCGTGCGGCGAACGAGGTGGAGCAGTCTGAGCATCTCCGGGCGGCGCGTGCATTCGCGAACGGCCCGCTGCGTCTCGCATTGGCTGCGGGCGCGTCTCTGCCCGACGACGTCAGACATCGGGTCGCCGAACGCTACGCCGAGCTGACCGGTCTGGACGCAAAGTACGTGTACGACTCCGACCTGCGCGTGGTCGACATGCGCTTCCGCAAGGAGCTGCTGCGCGACGAGGGCAGGATCGTCGGCCGCTACGATGGCCGCGTGGCCGGATACGACCTCGACCGGATGAACGACGAGGAGACGTTCGTCGTGGACGACGCGTTCCTTGATCCGGCGTATTCGAGCCTCGCCAACGCGTACCTGCGTGACGAGCTCGGCTGGGACAGGAAGCCCGAGCGCGTCGGGTTCGCCGACTTCGACTGGAACGCCACCACCCCCGGCAAGGGCTGGACGTGGTGGCACAAGCAGCCCGACATGACCAAGTCGTCGTGGGGCCAGAACATCCCGTTCCCGAACGTGGTGCCGGATCTCGCCGCCGCGATCGCCCATCAGCCGACGCTCAAGGTGCTTATCGGCAACGGCGTCTACGACCTGTGCACGCCGTTCTTCCAGACCGAATACGACATCGACCATCTGGGACTGCCGAAGCCGTTGCGGGGCAATGTGGCATTCACCTACTATCCCGCCGGCCACATGCTGTACTCGTCCGTACCGAGCCTCGCCAAGTTCTCCGAAGATCTGAAGCGCTTCTACGCCTCCGACGTGACGGGTCTGCGCGCGATCGACGAGCGTCCGGCTGCCTCCATTCCCGACATCCAGCTGTGATCGGAGACCAAGTAACGATCAACACGTTGTTGATATAAGCGTGCGTCATTGAACGACACGTTGTTCAATGACGCACATGTCACGGTACCTCAGCGATGTCGCAGCAGTCTTCTCGCTGTCGTGATTGAGAAAGCGACCGCCCAGACTGCCGGCATCGCCATGATGGAGAAGGCCAGCACGCGTGGCCATGAGGAGCCGGCCACACCGGTGAGGTTGGTCATGGCGGTCGAGACGTCGTACATGCCGTGGGCCACGATCAGCGGCGTGATCATGCCCATCCGGCGGTACAGCAGCACCGCGAGCACCGGCCAGACGGCGATGGCGAACGCGGCCCACCCGTAGTAGAGGTGGAACGGCACGCGCAGACCGACCGCAACGCACGTGACCAGCCACCACGGAGCTCCCGCATAACGCAGACCGATCACGACGATGCCGAGCAGCACCAGCTCCTCGGTCGGACCGGCGAGAAACATGTTGACGCAGTAGAGCATCGCCGCAAGACCGCTCTCGTAACGGGCGGCGAACGGATAGTCATAGAACGGCGTGCGGATGACCGCGGAGACGAGATCGATCGAGGCGAATCCGGCAAGCATGCACCAGCAGTATGCGAAACCGGTACGCCACCAACGCCGCCACCGCAGGGCCGAGCCGGTTCCGGTCAGTGACCGCCCATCCGGAACGAACACGAATCCGCATGCGCGCCATCGCAGCAGCAGAAACACCATTGCGGCGACGCCGGTCAACAGCAGGTTGTCGATCAGATGCCGACTCTGCCCATACACGGTGACCATGCCAGGTCTGGCTGGTCCCGCGCCCCCGGTCAGATCGCGGATCGCGACCCGAATCCCGTCACCCCAGCCGTATGCGTACAGCGGCGCAATGCACAGGCAGACGATGACGGCCGTGATCGCACGGTGCCGCTCGACAGGACGCACCCGTTCGTCCAGCGCATTCGATTGCGCGAAACCCTGCGTGAGCTGCGATGGAACAGTCCGCCACAATGCCATGTGATCCGCCATGCCAGCCACTCTACGTCCATGTACGTCCGTTCGTCCACACACGACGCGAAGCCGATCACGCAAAGAAGGCGACGACGAATCAGGGACATTTCAGGGCCCTCCCCGATGCCCCTGATGACGATTCGCACACACCGATCTGCGATAATGCCAAGGAGAACACCGACCGGAGAACTATCGCGATCGAAAGACGGGAGACTGGATGGCACGGAACGAGGCGAACACGGGACATGCACAGACGACACGAAACACCGTCCTTGCCGCAATCGCGATCATCTGCGTGCTCGCACTCGCCTTCACGGCCGTCTTCGTGTGGTCCCGTTCCGGATCGACCCGTCAGACCGCATCCAAGCCGGCCGACTACTGTATGACCACGACGTCATCAGGCAGCTATCCACTGAGCCTTACACAGACGCGCAACGCCTCGCATATCACCGTGATCGCCATAGGACGCGGACTTCCCGACCATGCGGCCACGGTGGCGATCGCAACGGCCATGCAGGAGTCGAAGCTCGTCAATCTTGACTACGGAGACCGTGATTCGGTGGGCCTGTTCCAGCAGCGTCCGAGTCAGGGATGGGGCACGATCGAACAGCTGATGGACGAGACGTATGCGACGAACGCCTTCTACGATGCACTGGTGAAGGTCGCGAACTGGCAGACGATCCCCGTGGAGGACGCCGCACAGGCGGTACAGCGCTCCGGATATCCGGACCTGTACGCGCAGTGGGACGGCATGGCCCGCGCGTGGGCATCCGCCATGACCGGCGAGGTAGCGGCCGGCATCACCTGCTCGATCCATTCACGTTCCACAGCCGATCCCGATGGTCTGGTCTCGGCGTTTCGCACTCTGTTCCCCTCCATCACGATCGTTCGTTCACTGGGACTTGACGACGATTCGGACTCATCCGGCTCATCGGATTCGTCGAATCACGCTTCAACCTCGAACTCCGCGAATTCCGACAACTCCTCCACAGCCGATCAGCCATCCACGGTCGAGACGACTCTCACATTCACGCTTCCGGCGGGCTTGTCGACGACCGAGACGAAGAGACGGGGCTGGCAGGCGGCGACCTGGCTGATCGCCCATGCGCAGCAGTACGGCATAGACGCCATCCACACGAACGGCATGGAATGGACACGCAAGACCGGCTCCTGGTCCGGCACCGAGGCGGCGGAGCAAACGCTGACGGCGACGTTCCAGTGACGACGTTCCAGTGACGGCACCGTTCCGATCGCGTACTGCTAGCGGCGCAGACCGCGCAGCAGCGCGATCTCCTCCCGGTGCGTGGTCTCGGTGAGCTCCTTGGTCTCGAGGATCATCGGCAGTCGGGCCATGCGCGGATCGTTGACGAGCCGCGTGAAGAACGGGACGCCCAGCTTGCCTTCGCCGATGTTGGCGTGGCGGTCCTTATGCGATCCCAGTCCGAACTGGGAGTCGTTCGCGTGGATGGCCTTCACCCGATCGAACCCGATGAGCTCGTCAAGTGAGGCCATCACGCCGTCGTAGTCGTCGAGCAGATCATAGCCCGCATCGAACACATGGCAGGTGTCGAATGTGATGCCCACACGGCCGCGCACGGCGGGGTCGACGCCGTCGATGATCGTGCGCAACTCCTCGAAGGTGCGACCGCATTCGGTGCCCTTGCCGGCCATGGTCTCCAGCAGGATCATGACGCTGGCGGAGGCATCCGTCTCATCCGCCAACAGCTCGAGCACCCGGTTCAGTCCCTCGGCGATGAGCCGGCACCCGGTCTCCGCTCCCTGCCCGACATGCGCGCCGGGGTGGATGTTGAGATACGTCTCCTGACCTGCCGCACGAATCGCCCCGAGCAGCGTCATGTCCTCGACGAGCGCCTGAATGGCGAATTCACGTTTTGCTGGATCCTTGCCGGCGAGATTGTACACGTAGGGCGCATGTACGACCAACGGACCATAGTCCTCGGCCTTGAGCGTGCGTCCGAACTCCCCCGCACCTGCGGGATCGAGTGCCTTGGAACGCTTGCCGTACGGCGAACGAGGGAAGAACGCGAACGCGCTGCCGCCCTCGTCATGTGAACGTTTGATGAGGGCTTTCCAACCGCCCGCCGTGGACAGGTGGGAGCCGATGTACAGCGAGTCGCCGTTCGAACCCGAATCCATGGTCATTGCCGATCCCCTTTCGTCGCGCCTGTCGGCGGTCATGGTCTTCGTTCACCTTACACAATCGCCCGTTCAGTCGGCGTACCGGCGGACGAGGTCGCGCGGCGGCCGGGTCACGCACCATGCGAGCAGCAGCCCCAGCGCCGTCACGCCGAGGGCGATCGCGACCTGCAGCTGCCAGATCGGCACGGTCCGCAGCCAATAGCCGATGTCGTCGGCTCCGATCATGCGGTTCCACGCCACGTGATAATAGCCGAGCGCGATGCCGGAGGCCATGCCGGCGGGCACCGCGGCGAGGAGGATCACCGCGGCCTGCGTGACGCCGAACCGGCGCAGGAAGCGCGGCGAGGCGCCCACGGCATGCATGGTGGCCATGTCCCGCTGCACCTGGGTGCGGGCCAGCAGCAGGGAGATCGCGGTCGCGAGCAGCGCCAGCGCGCCCAGCAGCGCGATCGGGATCAACGCCATGTGGTCCAGCCACGGCAGCAGGTAGACGTCGCCGGTGATCGCGCTCAGGGGGCTGTCCTGTCCGACCTGTGCGGAGACCTGCTGCGTGATCGTGTATGTGGCGATCGCCGAGGTCAGCGACGTGGCGGGCGACTGGCCGGACAGCGACGCGAGCTGCACGTATTCGCCGATGTAGCGCAGACGGGTGATGCCGAGCTGCCGCGCGGTCGTGGGGCTCATCGCCAGCCTCTGGAAGCCGCGGACGAACACGGCCCTGCGCTTGACGATCCGTGTCGCGTCCGTCGCGCCGTCGGCGTCCGGGTTCGCGGATGCGGATACGGCCACGCGCACCATGCCGTTCTCGTCGATCATGCCGGCGTTGCCGACCACCACGCCGCCTTCGTCGAGCGTCCGGGCGGCTTCGTTGGCGTTCGGGAAACCGGAGATGCGCATCGCGTCGCCGTCGAGGATCAGCGAATTCTCGAAGGAGGTGGAACTTGAGCCGGCGCCGTAGATCGACGACGAATAGGACTCGGCGATGGGCACGCAGGTGACCGGCGTGCCGGGGAACAGCGCGGAGGCGGCGTCCTGCCGTGTCGTGTCCGGATTGTCGACGGGGCTGTCGTGATCGCAGTCGCGATCCTCCGGCAGCAGCGTCGTCGCATAACGGTAGCCGTGTTCAGCGTTGAGTCTTACGGTCTCCTCGCTCGTGCCGTTGTCGGTGGACTTGTGCCATCGCCGGTAGTCCTCCGAATAGACCGGGTGATGGGCCGTGACGGGCGTGCGCTCGGCGAGACGGCTGATGGCGTCGCGGACCACCGCCCGGTCGAACGCGTTGTTGACCGGCACTTCGGTGGCGATGAGCATCCCCGTGCCGGAGACGAACTGGGAGGTGCGCTCATGTTGCGATTCCGTCGTGGATCCGGTGAGCACGGTCATGTACGAGGCGATGCAGACGGTGACGAGCACCGCGCACGCGGCCGGCACGAACCGTCCCCGGTGTTCGGCGGCGTCGCGCAGGGCGAGCCTCGGGCCGACGCCCATGCGCGTGCCGATCACACCGCACCAGCCGGCGAATGCGCGCATCAGCAGCACGAGTCCGACGATCGCGGCCAGGATCGTGGCGGTCAGGAGGATCGTACGCGCGTTGATCCCCGATGACATGCCGCCTGGATCGGCCCCGCCGTCGGGCACTGGCGCGTCCAGACGCAGCCCGATCACACCGCAGATGACGGACAGGACGATGAACAGCGGCCCCGACCATGCGGCGAGGCATGCGACGGCCCCGCGCAGCCGGCGCATGCGGACGGGACGGGAATGGGCCGGGCCTGCGGCTGTCGCGGATCCCCGGTCTCTGGTCGGCCGGTCCTTCAGCGCGTCGACCGGGTTCATGCGGGCGACCGTACGCGCCGGCAGGAACGTGGCGGCGAAGCCGATGACGACGGCGGACAGGACCGCGACCGGCAGGATCGCATAGGGGAACCCGGCGAGGACCTCCCCGTGCGTGGCCCCCTGCATGCCGCCCGTGTACGGCGCCGCCGCGACGGCGAACGCGAAGCCGAGCCCCATGCCGGCCACGCCTCCGATCAGTCCGATCGCCAGTCCCTGCGACGAGATCACCCGCTTCAGGTCGCGTGGCGCGCCGCCGGAGGCCGCGACCAGTCCGAGCATGCGACGCGACTGGTCCGCGGACACGGTGAACGCGGGGGTGACGAGGAACAGGACGAGCATGACGCCGAGCAGCAGCGTGATGACGACCGTCACCATGCGCTGGGCGAGCAGTTCGGGGTCGATGGGCGTGGGATACAGTTCGTCGGCCGTGGGATAGCCGTCCGTCAGCACGTACCGGGAGACGGCGAACACCTGTGATGTGTTGAGCCGTCTGATCTGCCGCCAGGTGACCGGCCGGTCGCCCATGACGAGGTAGTGGCCGTCGACGCCGGTCGGGTCCGCCTCGACCATGGCGGACAGCCATCCTTCCAGGCCCCATGCGCGGTTGTCGTCGTCCGTGGTGATGCCGCTGACCGTCCATGCGCGCTGGGAGTCGGCGATGACCTCGCCGATGCGTCCGTTGGCGCCCATGAGCCCGTCGAACGGGGGCGCGACCAGTGTGACGGTGTCGCCGACGGTCACGTCGAGTCGTTTCGCCAAGGCCGCGCCGATCACGATCTGCGTGTCGTCGGCGGGCGCCCTGCCGGTGGCGAGTCTCGGCATCAGCTTGGGCAGCGCGTCGGCCACGGCCTCGGTCATCGTCGCGGTGGTGGCGGTGGACAGGTCGACGTCCTTGTCGGTGCCGGTGCCCTCGCTGGCCTTGGCCTGCTCGCCGGGTTCGAGCGCGGTGCCGGTGGTGGCGATGAGCTGCTCCGACTTCCAGTACGCCAGCAGCCGGTCTCCCCTCGGCAGGATGTCGCCGATGCTTTCGGCGCTGGCGGGTCTGATGGAGGGATCGTCCATCCATGTGCCGGCGGCGCCTTCGGGCAGCTGCGGGAACGGGGTATCCGCGTTGACGGCGGTGGCGGTGACGACCGCCTGCACACCGTCGGGGATGGCCGCGAGCGCGCGGCTGCGGGTGGGAGGCGCGGAGGAGGTGATGCCGACGGTGGCGACCATCGCCGCGATCGTCAGCATGACCAGGAGGATCGACAGGATCGTGCGCGCCCTGTGGCGCAGGGCGTCGCGCCAGCCGAGGCGCAGGGCCGTGCGGTATCGGCGGATGCGCGCCGGTATGGTCGGCGTGGATGCGGTTCCAATCGTGGCCATCACAGCTCCCTCTCCTCGATGTCGAGCAGGTCGTCGAGGTCGCTCGGCCCGGTTTCGTCGACGATCCGCCCGTCGCGGATGAAGACCGTGCGATCGGCCCATGCGGCGAACCGCGGTTCGTGGGTGACCAGCAGCACGGCGCCGCCCTGATCGGCGCGGGCGCGCAGCACCTCGAGGACCGTCACCCCGGCCTTGGAGTCGAGTGCGCCGGTCGGCTCGTCGGCGAGCAGGAGGCGTCGCGGGCCGACGAGCGCGCGGGCGATGGCGACGCGCTGCGCCTGCCCGCCGGACATGTCCTCGGGGCGGCGGTCGGCGAGTTCGGCCACGCCGACCTCGCGCAATGCGGCGATGGCGACGCGGCGAGCCCTGGCGGGCTTCCAGCCGTCCAGTTCGAGCGGGAACGAGACGTTTTCGACGGCGTTGAGCGAGGGCAGCAGGTTGAAGTCCTGGAACACGTATCCGGCGAACCTGCGGCGGATGGCGGCGCGGTCGGCCACGCTCATCGCGGCCAGATCGCGCCCTTCGACGAGCACATGGCCTTCGGTGGGTACGTCGAGCCCGCCGGCCATGTTGAGCAGCGTCGACTTGCCGGATCCGGAGGGGCCCATGATGGCGACGAACTCGCCGGGGCGCAGGGTGAGGTTCGCGTGTTCGAGCGCGACGACGCGGCGGGCGCCCTCGCCGTGGATGCGGGTCACGTCGCGCAGTTCGAGGACGTAGGGCGTGCCGCTGTCGTCGGTTGCGGTGGTGGTGTTTGTGGTGTTTGCGGCGGTGTTCATGCTGGGATCCCCTCCCTGCTGCTCGCGTTGTCCTTGTCGTTCACATCGTTCGCCGTCCCCGGTACGGAATCCGTCGTGGCCTGCGCACGCCGGATCGACGCGCGCAGCTGCGCCGCGTCGACGGTGTCAAGCCATCGCAGCTCCGCTTCGGTGATGAACAGGTGATGGTCGAGCACCAGCCGTGTGGACACCTCGTCTGCGGGGGTGTTTCGCCGCAGGCGGGTGACGTCGTGGAGCAGCTGCTGCAAGGCGTGACGCTGGTGCTGGATGAGTGCGGACACGTCCAGTCCGGGCACCTCGACGGCGACGGCCAGTTTCATGACCAGTTCGTCGCGGCCGCGCTGCTCTGGTGTGACCGGGGATCGCCACCATCGCTCGAGCTCCCTCCGTCCCGACGGGGTGAGCCGCCATATCGGCGCGGGCGATTGCGCGCGCGATCGCGATCTCACCGCGGTGGCGTCGGCCGTTGCGCCGTCCTCCCCCGTCGTATCCTTGTCCGCCGGCCGGTCGCCGACCGGCTGCTCCTCGACGAGCCCGTCGCGGCCGAGGCGCTGCAGCGTGGTCGACACCTGACCCATGTTGAGTGGCCAGGTCAGGCCGATCGTACGGTCGAAGTCCTTCTTGAGCTGGTATGCGTTGGCCGGCCCGCGCTCCAGCAGCGCGAGCAGCGCCTCCCTGATCGCCATGATTCCCGGATTCCCCTTTCACGGCCGCTCGCTTGCGGCCGCCGTATCGTCGACATCAACGGCTACCGAGCAACCAACCACTTACAAGGTTACTGAGTAACCAGTAACCCATAGGTTACTCAGTAACTACTCCCGACACGCGCCTATCCCCTTCCGTGGCGCAACAATTTCCCGAAATCTCCGGCCATTTCCGGAGATTGTTGTGCTGAGTCAGAGTCAGTGCAACAATCTCGCGGAATCAAGGGTGATTTCGGGAATTTGTCGCGCTGGGTGGTGGTGCCGGGCGCAGTAGAGCCGGACGCAGTGGCGTTGGGCGCAGTAGAGCCGGAAAGCCGGCGGACGGGACCGAAACACGGGACGCCCGGTGGGTGGAGGGAACCGAGTCGGGTTCTCTCCACCCACCGGGCGTCATACGGGGTGATGGGCCTGCGGGCCGGGGTCTCCGGGAGACTTCCGGAGACTCCAAACCACCGGAACCTACAGTTCGCGCAGCTGCGCGGCGATCTGCACGGATTCGACGCTGGCCTCGGCCTTGTTGCGGGTCTCCTGCCATTCGTTGGCGGGCACGGAGTCGAGCACGATGCCGGCGCCGGCCTGCACGCTCGCCTCGTGATCGCGCAGGAACGCGGTGCGGATGGCGATGGCCATGTCCATGTTGCCGGAGAAGTCGAAATAGCCGACGGTGCCGCCGTAGATGCCGCGGTCGGCCACCTCAAGTTCGTCGATGATCTCGACCGCGCGCGGCTTGGGGGCGCCGGAGAGCGTGCCGGCCGGGAACGCGGATTTGAACACGTCGAACGCGGTCAGCGACGGGTCGACCCTGCCGGTGACCGTCGAGCAGATGTGCATGATGTGGCTGAAGCGCTTGATGTCCATGAGCTGGACGACCTCGACGGACTGCGGAACGCACACCTTGCTCAGGTCGTTGCGCGACAGGTCGACGAGCATGATGTGCTCGCTGCGCTCCTTGGGATCGGCGAGCAGCTCCTTGGCGAGCTTCTCGTCCTCCTCGGGGGTGGCGCCGCGCGGGCGGGAGCCTGCGATCGGGAAGGTCATCGCATGCCCGTTGTCGACCTTGATGAGGGTCTCCGGACTGGATCCGATGACGTTGAAGTCCCGGCCCTCGGCGTCGGTGAGCGCCATGAAGTACATGTACGGGCTCGGGTTCAGGGTGCGCAGCACGCGGTACACGTCGAACGGGTCCGCCGGAGAATCGATGTCGAGACGCTGGGAGATGACCACCTGGAACACGTCGCCGTCGACGATGTGCTTCTTGGCGGCCTCGACGGCCTGTTCGTACCGGCTTTTCTCGGTGCGGAACCGCAGTTGCGGCTGCGGCCTCGACGGGTCGAGCGCGTTGACGCGCGCCTCACCGGGGGTCGGTGTGGAGGCGTCGACCTGCATGCGCTCCAGACGCGCGACGGCCTCATCGTAGGCGACGTCGGCACGCGTGGGCTTGTCGTCCACGTTGATCGCGTTGGCGATGAGCCACACGGACCCGGAGACGTGATCGACGACGGCGATGTCGGTGGCGAGGGCGAGCACCATCTGCGGCTGACCGGTCTCGTCCGGGGCCTCGGCGCGCAGCGTGGGCTCCCAGTGGCGGATCGCGTCCCAGCCGACGGTGCCGACCAGACCGGAGGTGAGATTCGGCAGACCGTCGACGTGCGGAGCCTTCAACGCCTTCAACGTGGCGTGGGCGACCTCCACCACATCGCCGTGTGTCGGCACGCCGGCGGGTACGGTGCCGAGCCAGTCGGCGTTGCCGTCCTTGTCGGCACGCAGCTGCGCCATCGAATTGACGCCGATGAAGCTGTAACGGCTCCACGTGCCGCCGTATTCGGCGGATTCGAGGATGAATGTGCCCGAACGGCCGTTGGCGAGACGCTCGTAGAAGCCGACCGGAGTGAGCGAGTCGGCGAGCAGCCGGCGCACGATCGGGATGACGCGGTACCCCTCATCGGCAAGACGGTGGAACTGCTCGCGCGACGGCCATGTGCCGCCCCAGTTGAGTCCCCTGACGCTGTTCTCGTCGCCGACGGTTTCGGTGTTTCCGCTCATCGATCCTCCTCCTGCTTCCGCTCCTGCTCCACGGTGCGATGCCCCTCGACGACCGGCAGCGGACCACCCTCGAGGAAGCAGCTGCGCTTGCCGGTGTGGCATGCGGCCCCCACCTGATCGACCTCGACGAGCAGTGCGTCGCCGTCGCAATCGAGCGAGACCCCCTTGACGTATTGCACGTGGCCGGAGGTGTCACCCTTGCGCCAGTATTCCTGACGGGAGCGGGACCAGAAGGTCACGCGTCCGGTGGTGAGCGTGCGGCGCAGCGCCTCGTCGTTCATATACCCGACCATGAGTACCTCGCGGGTGTCGTACTGCTGGATCACGGCGGCCACGAGACCCTTCGCGTCGCGCTTGAGACGGTCCGCGATGCGCGGGTCGAGTTCGGTTGAATTGTCGTAGGTGATGTCTGTCATATGTCCTTGTCTGCCTTTGGAAACCTGATAATCCGAAGAGCCGCTCTAGCGCACGGTGTAGCCGTGGCGCTTGAGCTCGGCCTTGACGTCGGCGATGGTCATGATGCCGAAGTGGAAGACGGATGCCGCGAGCACGGCGTTCGCGCCCGCCTCGATCGCGGGCGGAAAGTCCTCGACCTTGCCGGCGCCGCCGGAGGCGATGATCGGGATGCTGACCTCTTTGCGCACGGCGCGGATCATCTCGAGGTCGAAGCCCTGCTTGGTGCCGTCGGCGTCCATCGAGTTCAGGAGGATCTCACCGGCGCCGAGCTGCTCGGCTCGCTTGACCCACCAGATCGCGTCGATGCCGGTGGACTTGCGACCGCCCATCGTGGTGACCTCGAAGCCGGACTGCGTATGCTGCTCGCCTTTCTCGCGACGTGCGTCGACGGAGAGCACGAGGACCTGATTGCCGAAGCGCTCGGCGACCCTGCTGATCAGCGTGGGATCGTTGATGGCGGCGGTATTGACGCCCACCTTGTCCGCGCCGCAGCGCAGCAGGGAGTCGACGTCCTCGGGAGTGCGCACGCCGCCGCCGACGGTCATCGGGATGAAGACCTGCTCGGCGGTGCGGCTGACGACGTCGACCATCGTGCCACGATGGGAGCTGGAGGCGGTCACGTCGAGGAACGTCAGCTCGTCGGCGCCCTGCCGGTAGTATTCGGCGGCAAGCTCCACCGGGTCGCCAGCATCCTTGAGATTCTCGAAATGCACGCCCTTGACCACTCGTCCGGCATCGACGTCCAGGCACGGGATGACTCGAACCGCCAGCGTCATACTTCACTCCCCTTTGCTTTGCAAGGCTTTCGTTACAGATGTCAAGGCTAGCGGCGAAGCGTTACATCGTCATCGCGCGTCTCGCTATGCTGACTCGCGGCTGACTCGCGACGACGATCATCCGATTCGGTCTCACGACCGACGCTCGAACGCCTCCCTGGTCTTGGCGGCGAGCTGTCCGCAGGCGCCGTCGATGTCCTGACCGCGAGTGTCGCGCAATGTGGCGGTGATGCCGGCTGCGTGCAGGATATCGAGGAACCGTGCCTCGTCCTCGGGTTTGGAGGCGGTCCAGCGAGAACCCTCTATCGGATTGAGCGGGATCGGGTTGACATGCGCCCAGTTGTCGCCGTAGTGGTTGAGCCGCTTGGCGAGGAGCCTGGCGTGCTCGGCCTGGTCGTTGATGCCGCGCATCAGCGCGTATTCGATGCTGACGCGGCGCTTGGAGGCAAGGAAGTAGTCATGCGCGGCGTCGAGCACTTCAGTGGTGTTGAAACGCTTGTTCATCGGCACGAGTTCGTCGCGCAGCTCGTCGCTCGGCGCGTGCAGCGACACCGCCAGACGCACCGGAAGCCCCTCGGCGGTGAGCTTTTTGATGCCGGGGACGACACCCACGGTGGAGACGGTGATGTTGCGTGCGGAAATGCCGAACCCCTCGGGCGGCATGGCGGAGATCTGACGTACGGCGGAGATCACGGATCGGTAGTTGCCCATCGGCTCGCCCATGCCCATGAACACGATGTTGCTCAGACGCCCGGGTCCTCCGGCGACCTCGCCGTCGCGCATCATGCGTGCGGCGACACGCACCTGTTCAAGGATCTCACCCGCGGACATGTTGCGGGTGAGACCGAGCTTGCCCGTGGCGCAGAACGGGCAGCCCATGCCGCAGCCCACCTGGCTGGAGATGCACAGCGTGGTGCGCGTCGGATAGCGCATGAGCACGGATTCGATATGGGAGCCGTCGAACAGACGCCACAGGGTCTTGATGGTGGTGCCTTCGTCGGCCACCTGCCGGGTGACCTCATGGATGAGTTCAGGGAAGAACGCGGCGGCAGCCTCGTCGCGTTTGGCGGCGGGAAAATCGGTGAACTCGGCGGCGTTGACGTCGAAGTGGCCGTAGTAGTGGTTGGCGAGCTGCTTGACGCGGAACTTCGGCAGACCCAGTTCGGCCGCCTTGGCGATCCGCTCCTCGCCGGTCATATCCGTGAAATGCAGCGGTGGCTTTCCGCGCCGGGCGTGGTCCTTGGAAAGCACGTCACGGAACGCGCCGGTGGTGCCACCGGGGGTGATGCCCGTCTCGGGAGTGTCATGATGCTGATCGTCAATGGCCATGTCGGTCCTTGGATGTTCCTTTCGTAAGGCCTTGTATTCGAACCAATGTCAACGGTTCGCCGTTACAGGCCGGTGAACCACAGCAGGATGCAGGTGAAGGGAGCGGCCATGAGGATCGAGTCGACGCGATCCATGACTCCGCCGTGTCCCTTGAGCAGGTGACCCATATCCTTGATGCCGAGATCGCGCTTGATCATCGAGGCGCACAGGTCGCCGAACGTGCCGGTCACGCCGACAAGTACGCCGGAGACGATCGGCACCCACCATTTGGCGGCCCATACGTCGGGGGTGTAGGTGAAGAACATGACGGCGAACGCCCCGGCCATGGCGAACAGGATCGAGCCCGCCAGACCCTCCCAGCTCTTCTTCGGGGAGATGCGTGGGGAGAGCTTGTGCCTGCCCAGCCATGCGCCGGCGAACAGGCCTCCGGTATCGGACAGCGCCGGCAGGAACACCAGCATGATCGCATGGGCGACGGGGTGACCGTGGAAGGTCAGCGGGATGATGATGCAGGAGGCGAGCACCGGGATGTAGAGCACCGTGAGCACGGAGACCGCCACATGGCTGAGCCTCGAATGATGCTGTTCGCCGCCGTCGTGGTTGAACGACGATTCAAGGCGCGCCCCCGCCTCGGTGCTGGACAGCTTGTTCGCGACGGCGAGCGACAGACGATTGCTGAAGCTCAGCTTGGCCGTGGCGGACATGGCCACGAGCATGATCGACGCCATGGCACACAGCGCCATGGCCACCACATGCAGTGGCGAGAAGTATGCGGCGAAGAGGGTGATGGCCGAGCAGATCCACAGCATGACCACGGGTATATGCAGACCGACCGTCGCGAAGTCGACGCGCAGCTCCCACAGGGCCAGCACCATGAACACGACGACCAACGCCACGAACAGGTCGATGTTGATGAGCAGTGCGGCGAGAATGACGGCGATGAGCAGCACGGCCGTGCCGATCGCCTGGGGCATGTTGCGCCCGGTCTTCTTGTTGATCTCGTCGAGCGCGACCTCGGCCTCTTCGTGGAGTTGTTCGTTGCGTTCCATGGGTGTGTCGGAGGTTCAGACCTCCATGATCTCCTTCTGCTTGGTCTCGAGCAGGGCATCGATCTCGTCGGTGATGGACTTGGTGACCTTGTCGAGGTCCTTGAGCAGACGATCGCCCTCGTCCTCACCCAGATCGCCGTCCTTGACGGACTTGTCGATGCCTTCCTTGGTCTTGCGGCGGATGTTGCGCACGGCGACCTTGCCGTCCTCGGCCTTGGACTTGGCGAGCTTGACGTACTCCTTGCGGCGGTCCTCGGTGAGTTCCGGCATGGTCAGACGGATGACGTTGCCGTCACGGTTCGGGCTGATGCCGAGATCCGAGTTGCGGATCGCCTTCTCGACGGCGCCGGCCTGAGATGCGTCGAACGGGGTGACGGACAGGGTGCGCGGTTCGGGAACGCCGATGGAGGCGACGGCCTTGATCGGCGTCGGGGCGCCGTAGTAGTCGACCATGATGCCGTTGAGCAGTGCCGGGTTGGCACGGCCGGTGCGGATGCCCGCGAAGTTCTCCTTGGTGTTCTCCACCGTCTTGGCCATCTGTTCCTTGGCCTGATCGATGACGTTTGCCATGTGTGTTCTCCTTAAGTTAGAGCTTGTGTGCTGTCTGTTCTTCCACGAACGGTTCAGACGAACGGTTTCGTCTTTCGATTGTAGATGCCCGAGGTGGCCGCGGGTCAGTCCGCCACGCGCGATTCGGCGGTGGACACGAGCGTGCCGATCTCCTCGCCGAGCAGGGCGCGGGTGACGTTGCCCGGCTCCTCGAGGCCGAACACACGGATGCGCTTCTTGTTGTCGCGCGCCATGGACAGTGCGGAGGCGTCCATTACGGCGAGGTTGTCGACGAGGGCGCGGTTGTAGCTCAGCGTCTCGAAGCGCTTGGCGTTCGGATCCTTGCGCGGGTCGGCGGTGTACACGCCGTCGACGCCGTTCTTGCCCATGACGACCTCATCGCAGTGGATCTCGAGGGATCGCTGGATGGAGACGGTATCGGTGGAGAAGTACGGCATGCCGGCGCCGGCGCCGAAGATGACCACACGGCCCTTCTCGAGATGGCGGATGGCCTTGAGCGGGATGTACGGCTCGGCGACCTGACCCATCGTGATGGCGGTCTGCACGCGGGTGGCCTGTCCCTCCTGCTCGAGGAAGTCCTGCAGGGCGAGGCAGTTCATCACGGTGCCGAGCATGCCCATGTAGTCGCCGCGGGAGCGGTCGATGCCGGCCTGCTGGAGTTCGGCGCCGCGGAAGAAGTTGCCGCCGCCGGTCACGATGGCGACCTGCACGCCCTGACGCACCGCCGGGACGATCTCCTCGGCGATGCGACGGATCACCGAGGTGTCGATGCCTACCTTGCCGCCGCCGAACGCCTCTCCGGACAGCTTGAGGAGAACCCTGCGCGGTTTGTCTTTTGCATCGTTGCCAGTCATGGAACACCCTTTCGTTCTCGGGTCCGAGTCCGGTGTCGGCCGGGACCCACGAAAATTACCGTCTAACAGGTTATCCGCTATTGGCGACAGGCGTCCGGCCGATCGGCGTCCGAGGTCTCGGGACGGTTGCGCGTCGAGCGTGCGGCGAGCCAGTTGAGCACCGATCCGGAGACCACCAGCAGGGTTCCGAGCCAGAACGGCAGCGAGAGCGCCAGACCGAGGATCAGCGAGCTGGCCGCCACGGAGGGTACCGGGGTCGCGTAGGACGCAATGGCCAGGGTCCTGAGGCTGCCATGCAGGATGCCGTACCCCCAGCAGGCGTAACCGCCGGCGATGACCACTGCGCATCCGAGGACGGCGATCCAGTCGATGACGCCCGGCGTTGCGGCGGGAAGTCCCTGACCGGACATGAAGTGGATGATCCACAACGCGACGGCCACCCCGGGGAAGAACACGGACGTGCCGTCGAGTCCGCCGGACAGCGTCGGAGTGATGACCGCGTACACGGACCATGCGGATGCCCCGAGGAACGCAAGCAGATACGGCAGCGGATTGGCTGCGATATGGCCCACCGCGGCCGTGAAATCGAGCCCGCTGTTGCCACCGACCGCAAGAGCCACGCCGATGGTGGCGACCACGGCGCCGGGGATGGCCCGCCATACGGCCCCCTTGACCCGTGGCTTGGTGATGCCGGCGGAGAGCAGCACCATCATCGTGGGCCACAGATAGTTGACGAGACTGACCTCGACCGATTGCGCGGCGGTGGACGCCAGTCCGATCGACAGGGAGATCGACGACTCGTAGAAGACGAACAGTGCGCCGCCGATCGCGAGATAGCGTCTGGGATAGTTCCGTAACGGCGCGGGACGGTGGAAGACGAGCAGCAGTACGACGCCGACGGTGTAGATCATCGCCGATCCGAGCGTGGCGCCGAACGATTCCGCGACGATGCGCACGAGCGCGGTCATCATGCTCCACAGCAGCAGTGCTGAGAGTCCCACCGCCGTGGCTCTGGTTGCGGGCACGTATCTGAATCCGCGCCCCTTCGGTGATTGGCGATTCATGTCGTTTCTCTCTTGGTGTCGTTCGTCGTTCGTGCTTCCCGTATCTTCCCGCAGTACGGCAAGCGGCCGTGCGCCACGCGTGGAAACGTGGTGCACGGCCGCTCACGGACGGGATGACGAAGGATCAGTCCTCTTCGCCCTTGCCGACCTCGATGCGGGCGAAGGCCAGAGCCTTGCCGCCGACCTCTTCGAACAGCTTGCCGACGTTCTTGGACGGATCCTTGACGAACGGCTGCTCGAGCAGGACGACCTCCTTGTAGAAGGCGTTGAGACGACCCTCGACGATCTTCGGAACGATCTTCTCCGGCTTGCCCTCGGCGAGGGACTTCTCGGTGGCGACACGACGCTCGGACTCGACGACATCGGCCGGGACGTCCTCACGGGTCAGCCACTTGGCACCCATCGCGGAGATCTGCAGGGCGGCCTCGTGCGCGACGGCGGCGCCGGCCTTGTCGGTGGCGATCATCGCGACGATGCTCGGCGGCATCTCGACGGACTTCTTGTGGGCGTAGATCTCGACGTGCTCGCCGGAGATCTTCGCGAACTGGCCGACCTTGACGTGCTCGCCGAACAGGGCGGCAGCTTCCTCGATGGCCTCCTTGACGGTCTCGTCACCGGCCTTGGCGGCCAGCAGCTCGTCGGCGTTGTTCGCATCGGCGGCCACGGCGTAGCCGAGGATGGTGTCGGCGAACTCGACGAACTTCGGGGTCTTGGCCACGAAGTCGGTCTCGGAGTTCAGCTCGACCGCGTAGCCGGTCTCGCCGTTAGCGCCCTCGACAACCTTGGAGGCGATGGTGCCCTCCTGAGCCTTGCGGCCTTCACGCTTGCCGGCGGCGGCGATACCCTTGGCACGGATGATCTCCTTGGCGCGCGCGACGTCGCCTTCGGCCTCGGTCAGGGCCTTCTTGACGTCGAGCATGCCGGCGCCGGTGTCCTCACGAACCTGCTTGATCAGAGCGGCGGTAATTGCTGCCATGAAACTATCTCCTTGAGATGAAACTCGATTGTGTACTCCTAGAATCGGAGGTGCAATCCTTGTCGCACCTCCGATTCTAGCGTCTACCGGTCCCTAACGGGTCACTCGGCCTTGGCTTCGCCCTCGGCGGACTCGGCCGGAGCCTCGGTCGCGGCGGCGTCCTGGTTCTCCAGCAGGTCCTTCTCCCAAGCGGCCATCGGCTGCTCGGCGGACTCGGACTCGTCCTTGGCGGCCTTGCCGGAACGCTCCAGCAGACCCTCGGCGACGGCGTCGGCCATCAGGGTGGTCAGCAGCTCGATGCCGCGGATGGCGTCATCGTTGGCCGGAATCGGGTACTCGACGGACTCCGGGTCGGTGTTGGTGTCGACGATGGCGACGACCGGGATGCCCAGCTTGTGAGCTTCCTCGACGGCCAGCGCCTCCTTGTTGATGTCGACGACGAACATCGCGGACGGGGTGCGGCCCATGTTGCGGATGCCGCCCAGCTGCTTCTCCAGCTTGTCCTTCTCGCGCTCGAGCAGGAGCAGCTCCTTCTTGGTCAGGCCGGAGCCGTGCACGTCGGAGAAGTCCATCTCCTCGAGCTCCTTGAGACGGGCGACGCGCTTGGAGACGGTCTGGAAGTTGGTCAGCATGCCGCCGAGCCAGCGCTCGGAGACATACGGCATGTTCACGCGGGTGGCTTGGGCGGAGACGGCCTCCTGAGCCTGCTTCTTGGTGCCGACGAAGAGCACGGTGCCGTTGTGGGCGACCGTGGTCTTGATGAAGTCGTACGCCTTGTCGATCATCTCGAGCGACTTGAACAGGTTGATGATGTGGATGCCGTTGCGCTGGGTGAGGATGAACTGCTTCATCTTCGGGTTCCAGCGGCGGGTCTGATGGCCGAAGTGCAGGCCGGCCTTCAGCATTTCGCTCATAGTGATCTGAGCCATGGTGATACACCTTTCTTGTCGGTTATTGCCTGGTCATGCGCACCCGGGTGCAGCCGTTCCCCCGATTGACACGGGGTCGGGCCGACCGACACGGGCCGTCGCGAGCATGACGCGAATTCTTGGTGCGCCGGTTGACGATAATGGGTGGCTCGGAACGCCTGCGACTGCGTTCGTTGCCGGGTGGCACACAAATTTTTAGGATACCACGGGGCATGGAAAAGGCCTGTGCGACGACGAGCATGCGTCACACAGGCCTTTGTCGGCGTCGGCTTATCGCCCGATCACTTGGCGGCGTGCTCGCGCATGTACTTCAGCGCGGCGCGTCGTTCCGCCTTCTCGAGACGGTCGAGATAGACGTGTCCGTCGAGGTGGTCGGTCTCGTGCTGGAGCATGCGACCCATCAGCCCACTACCCTCAAGCACGATCTCCTTGCCGTTAAGATCGATGCCCCTGACGCGCGCGTAGTCGGCGCGACGGGTCTTGTACCACAGGCCGGGCACGGACAGGCACCCCTCGTCACCGTACTGCTCCCCTCGGGTCTCCTCGAGCACCGGATTGAGGATGTATCCGATCTTCCCGTCGATGTTGTAGGAGAAGGCTCGCAGGCTCACGCCGATCTGGTTGGCGGACAGGCCGGCGCGGCCGGGATCGTTCACCGTCTCCAGCAGATCGTCCACCAGCCGGCGCACGGCCGGGGTGATCTCGCGGATCTCATCGCAGGGCGTGCGCAGCACGGGATCTGGTACGATGCGAATCTCTCGGATGGCCAATGCTTTCAGTTCTCCTTGTCCTCGTCATGACCGTCGGCACGGTCGTCGGCACGGTCGGTCCGCTCGGAGCCGTCGGTCTGATCGGCTTCGGCTCCCGGGTCCTCGCGCTTGATTCTCTCGGATACGCTAGCAATGGAATCCGACACGTTCTCCTTGGCCTGCTCGTAGGCGGAGCGCAGGGCCTTCGGGTTGACGTTCTCGGAGGCCTGCTTGACGGTCTCGGCGGTACGCTTGACCGATTCGGTGGTCCTGTCGAGGATGCGCACGGTGGCGGGCAGCGGCTTGGAGGCGCCGCGCGGCGCGTAGATCTCGCCGTCGATGATGCTCTCGTAGCGCTTGAGTACCTTCGGGCGCACGACCTTGAGGCTCGGGGTCAGCGTGCCGTTCTCCTGGGTGAACGCCTCGTCGAGCACGACGAACTTGCGCACGGACTCGGCGCGGGAGACGTTCGCGTTGGCCTTGTCGACGTACTGCTGGATGTAGGCGCGCACCGCGTCGTTGGCCGCGATCTCGTCCATCGAGGCCTCGCGGTCGAGTCCCTGCGAGGCGAGCCAGGAACGGGTCATCTCCTCGTCGAGCTCGATCAGCGCGGAGATGAACGGCTTGCCGTCGCCCACGACGACCGCATGGTCGACGATCGGGCAGGTGGCGATGACCTCCTCCATCGGCGCGGGGCTGACGTTCTTGCCTCCGGCCGTGATGATGATGTCCTTCTTGCGGCCGGTGATGTACACGAAGCCGTCGTCGTCGATGGTGCCGAGGTCGCCGGTGCGGATCCAGCCGTCGGCGGTCTTGACCTGAGCGGTCAGATCGGGCTGCTTGTAGTAGCCGAGGAACACGTTCGGGCCAGTGAGCAGCAGCTCGCCGTCCTCGTCCTGCCTCACGCCCATGCCGGGGCCGGGCTTGCCCACCGATCCGACCCGGTTCGCGTCCTGCCAGTTGACCATCATCGGAGCCGCGGTTTCGGTCATGCCGTAGCCCTGGATGAAGGTGATGCCGTCCATGCCGTTGAAGAAGTGCGCCAGATCGGCGTTGAGGGGCGCGCCGCCGCAGGCGAGCCAGGCGAGGTTCGGCCCCAGCGCCGAACGCACCGACTTGCCGACCGTGGACATGAAGAACGAGTGCTGCATGCGGGCGATCAGCGAGTGTCCGCGTCCCTCCTGCTCGTCCCTGGACCACTGCACGAAATGACGGTATGCGGCGGCGAACACACGGCCAGCGATGCCGTTGCCGGCCTTCTGGGAGGCGGCGTTGTACACCTTCTCGAACACACGCGGCACGCCGAGCAGATACGTGGGCTTGAACGAGCGCAGATCGGCTAACAGATGCTTGGCGCCCGGGATGTAGCCGACCACGCCGTGTCCGCCGACGGCCACGTACTGGATGTAGCGGGCGAAGCAATGGGCCAGCGGCAGGAACAGCAGCAGACGGTTCGGCTCGTAGAGCATCTCGTCCAGGATGATGTAGCCGTTCTTGACGATGTGCACGAAATTGCGGTTGGACAGCATCGCGCCCTTGGGTTTGCCGGTCGATCCGGAGGTGTAGACGATGGTCGACATGTCGTCGGCCTTCACGCGGGCGATGGCCTCGTCGAGCTCGTCGTCGGGCACGTGCGCGCCGAAGTCGGCGACGGCGTCGAGTCCGGCGGCCTTGAAGTTGAAGATGTACTTGAGGTCCTTCACCTGATCGCGCACCTGCTCGAGTGTCTGCGCATGCTGGTGGTCGCCGGCGAACGCGATCAGCGGCGCCGTATCCATGATGATGGAGGCGGCCTGCCGCTCCGAGTCGGTCTCGTAGATCGGGACGCTGACCGCGCCGATCGCGGCGCAGGCGAAATCGACGACTCCCCACTCGTAGCAGGTGGCCGAGTAGATCGCCACCATCGTTCCCGGACGGACGCCGAGTCCGATCAGGCCCTTGGCCACTTCGCGCACGCGTGCGAGCATCGACGCGGCGGAGACGGTGTGCCAGACACGCTCGTCGTCCTGGTATTCGGCGATGTCGCCGTCGGGTTCGGATGCCGCTCTGTCGGCGAGCAGCGAGAAGATCGTGTCGCCGTCGCCGGTCACATATTCGGGGTCGGAGATGTATTCACGCAACATAAGGCTCAACTATACCCGCTATGTCTGTATTTCAACGCCTGATCGGCGGCCTGCCTAACCCATATCCACGACGACGCACATCCATCTGCATCCTATGCGTCTGAGTGCGACGGTCGACCAGTAGACCGTGCCGCCCACGGAGATCTTGATGACCATTTCGACGCTCGTCTCGTTGACTAGGGTGCCGGAGACGTCATGCGGCACCACGGGAAGACATCGCATCCGCGCGCGCAGCTCGAGGTTTTTCCTCAGCTGGCTGTCCACCAGGAAGGCGAGGGTCTCGATCCGTTTGAGACACGGCGCGGTCACGGCGCGCTTCAGCGCGGACGGGGCGAGCTTGCCGCGGATCACATCGGCCGTCAGACATGCGATCCTGCAGGCCGAAACCGCCAGTGCATGGCATTCGCGCTCCCCCATCACGCCGTCCTCGGTGGCCACGATGCGATACGGCACCGCATCCGCCCCGAGCTCGACGTAGATGGACCCCTCGTATACGGGCAGATTCTGCTCGGTGCGGGATGGCGCCCCGTCACCGTCGGACGATTCGTAGGCGTTACCGCTGGTCTCGGATCGCCATGCGTCGCGCGCGCCGTTTATCGACCGGCGCGTGACGCCATCGCGCTCCGTGCCGTCCGTGCCGTTCATATCGCCGTCGATGTCGTTCGTGCCGGTCATGGGGACTCCTTCATCCGTTTTCGCGATTTGCGTTTCGCGATCCAGCTCACCACGACAAAGTCCCCGCGTCAACGACGCGGGGACCCAATGTGATGACTGTGGATGATCCGGTGGATGACCGGCTACACGCCCGACGGCTCAGCGACGGCCGCTGTAGGGCGCCACGACCACGCCGCAGCGCTGGAAGCTCTTGATGTCGACGTAGCCGGTGGACGCCATCGCACGCCGCAGCGCACCGATGAAGTTGGTGGTGCCGTCTGCGGTGTGGCTCGGTCCGAACAGGATCTGCTCGAGCGAGGCCACGGTTCCGACATCCGTACGGTAGCCGCGCGGCAGCGTCTGGTGACGCGCCTCGGCGCCCCAGTGCTTGCCCCTGCCCGGAGCCTCGGTGGCGCGCGCCAGCGGGGCTCCCAGCATGACGGCGTCCGCGCCCAGGGCGAGCGCCTTGACGAAGCTGCCGGAATCGCCCATGCCGCCGTCGGCGATGAGCTGGACGTAGCGGCCGCCGGACTCGTCCATGTAGTCGCGGCGGGCCTCGGCCACGTCGGCGATGGCGGTGGCCATCGGGGCCTCGACGCCGATGGTGTTGCGGGTGGCGGAGACGGCGCCTCCGCCGAATCCGACGAGCACGCCGGCGGCTCCGGTGCGCATCAGGTGCAGCGCCGCCGTGTAGTTGGCCGCGCCTCCGACGATGACCGGCACATCGAGATCGTAGATGAACTGCTTGAGGTTGAGCGGCTCATGGTCCTGCGAGACGTGCTCGGCGGAGACCACGGTGCCGCGGATGACGAACAGGTCGACGCCCGCATCGACCACCGTCGAATAGAACTGCTGCGTGCGCTGCGGGGAGAGCGCACCGGCAACGGTGACGCCCGCATCGCGGATCTCGTGCAGGCGCTGGGTGATCAGCTCCGCCTTGATCGGCTCGGCGTAGATCTCCTGGATGCGCTTGGTCGCGGTCTCGGCCGGCAGCTCGGAGATCTCCTCCAGCAGCGGCGTCGGATCGTCGTAGCGGGTCCACAGACCCTCGAGGTCGAGCACGCCAAGCGCGCCGAGCCTACCCATCGCGATCGCCGTGGCGGGGCTCGTCACCGAGTCCATCGGCGCGCCGACGACCGGCACGTCGAACTCATAGGCGTCCACCTGCCAAGCGGTGGAGACGTCCTGGGGATCGCGGGTCCTGCGGGAGGGAACGATGGAGACATCGTCCAGAGAGTAGGCCAGACGGCCCTTCTTGCCCAAACCGATTTCAATTTCCTGAGACATATCTCCCGAGAATAATGCGCGGGTATGACGGCGAGTCACGGCGCCCGCGGGCGCATTTCGCCGCATCTCACATTTTCGAACGCCCGCTTTCGCCGTTACATGGATGAGATATGAATGGTCACGTTCTTTTTCAACCGTCAGGAGGAAGCATGGCCAAAATCAAGGTCGAAGGCACAGTCGTCGAGCTCGACGGCGACGAAATGACCCGCGTCATCTGGAAGGACATCAAGGATCGTCTGATCCTGCCCTACCTCGATGTGGATCTCGATTACTACGATCTGGGCATCGAGAACCGCGACGCCACCGACGATCAGGTCACCATCGACGCGGCCAACGCCATCAAGCGCGAGCACGTGGGCGTCAAGTGCGCCACCATCACCCCAGACGAGGCACGCGTCAAGGAATTCGGTCTGAAGAAGATGTGGAAGTCCCCCAACGGCACGATCCGCAACATCCTGGGCGGCACCATCTTCCGCGAGCCGATCGTGATGAGCAACGTGCCGCGCCTCGTCCCCGGATGGACCAAGCCGATCGTCGTGGCCCGCCACGCCTTCGGCGACCAGTACAAGGCCACCGACTTCAAGGTGCCGGGAGCCGGACGTCTGACCGTCACGTTCACCCCCGAGGACGGCTCCGATCCGATCGAGCACGTGGTCTACGACTACGGCGCGGACGGCGGCGTGGCCCAGGTGCAGTACAACGTCAACGATTCGATCAGGGGCTTCGCCCGCGCCTGCTTCAACTACGGTCTCATGCGCCACTACCCGGTGTACCTGTCCACGAAGAACACGATCCTCAAGGCGTACGACGGACAGTTCAAGGACATCTTCGCCGAGGTGTACGAGACCGAGTACAAGGAGAAGTTCGAGGCCGAGGGACTGACGTACGAGCATCGTCTCATCGACGACATGGTCGCCAGCTCCCTCAAGTGGCATGGCGGATACATCTGGGCCTGCAAGAACTACGACGGCGACGTCCAGTCCGATTCCGTGGCGCAGGGCTTCGGCTCGCTGGGCCTCATGACCTCCGTGCTCATGACTCCGGACGGACAGACCGTCGAGGCCGAGGCGGCGCACGGCACCGTGACCCGCCACTACCGCCGCTGGCTCAAGGGCGAGAAGACCTCCACGAACCCGATCGCCTCGATCTTCGCCTGGACCGGCGGCCTCAAGCACCGCGCGGACCTCGACAACACCCCTGAGGTCCGTCACTTCGCCGAGACGCTCGAGAAGACGATCGTCGACACCGTCGAGGGCGGCCAGATGACCAAGGACCTCGCCATGCTCATCGGCCCCGACCAGCCGTGGCTCGACACCGAGGGATTCATGAACGCGCTCGACGAGAACCTCGCCAAGGCGCTTGCCGAATGATCCGCAAGGATGATCAGGTGACCCAGAGTCCAGCCCGTATTCCCGTTTCCTAGGGAAGGGCTACTACAATCGAGGCGAAGATCGAAAAGATCGCAAGCATCGTCCGTCGATTGAAAGGATCCCCGCCCCATGGCCACAAGCCGCAGCCACATCGCAGTACGACTGATCGCCATGGCGGCGGGGATCTCTTTGCTGTTCGCCTCCGGAGCGTGCTCGACCGGCTCCGAGAATGACGTGAATGCGAACGGCGCCACGACCGTCACCACATCCAAGACCACCGCGGGAACGGTGGCCATCTTCACCCCATCGGACGGCATCACCATCTCCCAGCGCACACCGCTCAACAAATGGGCGAAGCTCACGCCGCAGATCACCGAGGAACTGATCGGCCAGGGGGTCCGCAAGGACGCGATCGAGAAGACCACCTCCGACAGTCTCGACCAGCAGAGCCATGACGTGCAGGACTGGATCGTCGATCACATGACCGCCAGCCAGGACTCCTCGGACGGTGGCAACGACAGCTCCGACCCCTCGCATACGACGATCATCGTCGCGCCGGTGGTCGACGCCGACCCCTCCACCCGCCAGTACGGCGATTACGTCACGCAGCCCACCGATTCCTCGGATTCGACGGATGCCGGTTCCTCCGATTCCTCCGCAGGGGACACCGACGAGCAGGACGCCTATGATCGTCTCGATGCTGCGCTCAAACTGGCAAAGGACGCCGGCATGCATGTGGTGTTGCTGTCCAACGGCGTCGACGGATTCTCCCCCGACGCGTTCGTCCGATTCTCCACGGCCGAGCAGATCGGCGCACTTCAGGCGACCAAGCTCATCGCCAAACTCGATCTGGACAAGGCCAGCAAGGACAACCCCAAGGCGATCGAGGTGCTAATCCCCTACTCCGCCTCAGGCGACGAGCAGTCGAACGAGGTGGGATCCGGTTCGAAGTCCGATGCGGCGTCCGACGCGAAGAGCGATGAAACCGATACGGGCGAGACGACGCAGTTCGACGACGCGTTCGCGCGCGCCGCGTTCTCAGGCATGTGGAGGATACTCCAACCCTATTTCAACCAGGGCAAGGCATACAGCCCGTCCGGTCTGCTCGATAAGAACACCAAGGACTCCGACTGGCGTGCCGTCGCCGTCCCCGCGGACGACGAGAAGCACATCGCCGCCGCACTGGACGAGCGTCTTCCCATCGAGAAGAACGATGCGGGCACGACGTATACGAAGGTCGATGGCATCATCGCGATGAACGACTATGTGGCCTCGGTCGTGACCGATGAGCTCGCCTCGCTCGGCTATACGGGTTCGGCGGCGGACATCAACCCGTCGATCACGATTTCCGGCATCGTGGGCAACATCACCGGCAAGAAGGATCTGCAGCGGGGCAAAGTGCCCGATCCGGTGAAGGCTCCGGACGCCGATGGCGAATCCGCCGGAAACGACGACACGGATTCGTCCGACTCCACGCAGGATCCGAACGCCGACGACGAATCGGATTCCCGCTGGCCCATCGTCACCGGATTCGGCGGTTACGTGGACACCATTCCGCAGGTCGTCAACGGCAAGCAGTGGATGACCGGGCTGGAGAACCGCAATGCCCTCGCCGCCGATATCGCCGAGACGACCGTTCGCCTCAACCGCGGGGAATCCCTCGCGGATCTCAAGTACATCACCAAGGAGCTCGTGCCCGGATCGTCCTCGAAGACCAAGGTAAGCACGATCAGCGAGGACGCCCTGTCCGTGAGCGCCTACAATCTCAAGACGGTGCTCATCGATCCCGGCTACATCACCATGGCCGATGCCGGCCTGTGACGTGGAGGACGGTCGAGCGGTCGAGAAGGTGTAGGCCAGCTCAGAAGCCGAGGCGTTCGAGCTTCTTGGGATCGGACTGCCATCCCTTGGCAACCTTGACATGCAGGTCCAGTCTGGCCTTGCAGCCGACGATACGGTTGACCGGCGTGCGCAGCCTCTTCTTGACGGCGGTCAGATGCTCGGCGCCGCGGCCGATGATGATCGGCTTCTGGGAGTCGCGCTCCACGTAGATCGAGACATGCACCTCGGCCTTGCCGTCATAGGTCTCGCCGGTTTCGTTGTCCTGCGGGTATTCGATCGAATCGACCACGACGGCCAGTGAGTGCGGCAGCTCGTCGTCCAGCTGCTCGAGGAACGCGCCTCGGATGAGCTCGGCGATGGTCTCCTCCGGGCGTTCCTCGCTGACCTGATCCGCCGGATACATCTGCGGGCCTTCGGGCGTGTGCTCGATGAGCACGTTGCGTACCTCGTCGAGGTTGTCGTGCTCTAGGGCACTCACAGGCACGATGTCCGCGAAATCGGCGAATTCGTTGATCTCGATGAGCTTGGCGACCAGCTGCTCTCGGGACAGCTCGTCGATCTTGGTGACGACGGCGATCAGCGGGATCTTCCATGTGAACGTGCCATCGTCCTTTTTGACGGCGAAGTCGGAACGCAGACGCGACAGAATGCGCTTGTCTCCGGGGCCGATCTCCTGATCGGCGGGCAGCAGGAACGCCACCTCGTCGACGTCGGACAGGCTTTCGTCGACGATGTCGTTGAGACGCTGGCCGAGCAGGGTGCGCGGACGGTGGATGCCGGGGGTGTCGACGAGCACCAGCTGTGCGTGATCGGTGGTGAGAATGCCGCGGATGGCCTTGCGCGTGGTCTCCGGACGTGATGACGCGATGGCGATCTGCGTGCCGATCAGCGCGTTGATCAGTGTGGATTTACCCACGTTCGGTCGTCCGACGACCGCCACGAAGCCGGAACGGTACGGCTGCTCGGTTGCGGTGGTTGCTGTTTCGCTCATATCACTCCTCATGGCCTTCGCTATGGCCGTCATGCGTGTTGCGTGTCTTGCTCTTGTCGTCATCATCGGCGTTCTGATCGCCGGATTCGGACTTGTCATCTTCCTCGCGCCCCTCGACGTGGGCAGGTTCGACGACGATGGTGGACACCTTCTTGCGGCGTCCCGCAGAGTCGACGGCGGTGAGTCTGAGGCCGCGCGTCACGGCCGAGGCCCCGACGATCGGCACGCGGCCGATGAGTTTGGTGAGCAGGCCGTAGACGGTGTCGACGTCATCCTCGTCGATGTCGATCTCGAAGAGCTCCTCGAGATCCGCGATCGGCGTGCGAGCGGGCATGCGCCACTTGTTCTCGCCGATCTTCTCGGGCTCCTCGCGCTGGGTGCGGTCGTGCTCGTCCTCGAGTTCGCCGACGATCTGCTCGATGGTGTCCTCGATGGTCACGAGACCTGCGATACCGCCGTATTCGTCGACGACGATCGCCACGTGCTGGCGGGAGCGCTGCATCTGGTGGAACAGGTCGTCGACCGGCTTGGATTCGGGCACCAGCATCGGATCGCGCACGATGGAGGACACCTCACGCTCCATCGCCGCCGGATTGAAGGCGGTGGCCCTGACCGCGTCCTTGAGGTACGCGACGCCGATCAGATCGTCGACGTCCTCGCCGATGACCGGCACGCGCGAGAATCCGGAACGCGAGCACAGCTTGAGCATGTCCTCCAGCGTCGCGTCCTTCTCGATGCAGATCATGTCGGTTCTCGGCACCATGATCTCGCGGGTCAACGTATCGGAGAGGGTGAGCACATTGCGCAGCATCTCCGAAACCTCAGGATCGAAGTCGTTCGATTCGACGAGACGGTCGATGGTGGCGCGTCCCTGCTCCTGTTGGATCTTCTCGAGCTCCTCGTCATCGGAGAGGTTCTGGGAACGGCGTCGGCCGTCAGGCGCGGCTCCGATGCTGGTGAACGGGGTGATGGTGTTCGCGACGGTGACGAGCCAGGAATGCTTGATCATGATGTCGGCCGGCTTGACCGCGCCGGTCTCGCGCGGACGCACCAGCACGCTCACCACGCCGACGACGATGGCGACCACCAGTCCGATGATGATCTGCAGCCAGACCATCGCACCCCAGATCGCAGCGACGATGGCGACGAGCGCGCCGACGAGCACGTTGCAGGTGACACGGAAGAACGCGCAGGCCCCCGCCGCCGCATACCGGTCGGCGATGAGCCGCTGCACCCGATGGATGCGCGTGATCTTCTTCATCCTCGAGAACTGCGAGAGCTCGGCATCGGTCTGCACTTCGAGGATGAGGTTGTTCAGGCTTGCCCGGGTGACCCGTCCCGCCGCTCCCTCGGCGGCCGCCAGCAGCAGCGACAGCCAGACCAGCAGGGCCGCGACGACGACCAGCACGGCGGTTATGACGATCAGGGTCGATTGGGAATACTCCATCGGTGTTCGTTCTTTCCTAACGCGATCGGGAATATGAGATTATGACAGGTTACGGGTTTATGGCTGTTGTCTTCGATCAGTGGGTGATCTGACGGCCCGCGCCATGTTCGGCGTCGTAGATGGCCAGTGCATCCGGGCTGCCGGCCGGCAGCCCCACGGGAGCGCCCAGATCGTGACGCACCGCGATGAAGGTGAGCAGCAGCTGGCGTTGCAGACCGAACATCTGACGTTCCTGCTCCGGGTTGACATGGTCGTAGCCGAGCAGGTGCAGGATGCCGTGGATGGTCAGGAGCATCATCTCCTGCAGCACGCCGTGGCCGGCAGCGGCGGCCTGCTGCGCGGCGACCCATGGGCAGATCACGATGTCGCCGAGCACTCCCTCCATGACGGTCTTGCCGTCTCCGGGGCGCAGTTCGTCCATCGGGAAGCTCATCACGTCGGTCGGTCCCTCGAGGTTCATCCAATGCGCGTGCATCTCGGCGATCGGCTCGGGGTCGACGAAGAGGATGGTCAGGTCGGACTGCGTGCTCACGCGCATCTGGTCGAGCACCCATATGCCGAGATCGGAGAACAGCTTCGGCTCGATCGTCCACACGGTCTCGTTGGATACGTCAACGCTCATCGGATGCAGGTTCCTTTCGGTGCTCGGTTCGGTTCATGTCGTCGTGATCGCCACCATGCTCGGCGCGTTCGTCATGGTCGTCATGGTCGTCATGGTCGACGCGCGCGACGTGTCCGGCATGACGGCTGGAGATACGGCGATGGTCGCCGTCGAGGCCCTCGTGGCGGTTATACGCCTCGACGATCAGACCTACGAGACGGTGGCGTACCACGTCCTGCGACCCGAGATGCACGAATGCGATGTCCCTGATGCCGTCGAGGATCCGTTCGATGGTCGCCAATCCCGATCTGGGCACGGTCAGGTCGACCTGCGTGATGTCGCCGGTGATGACCATCTTCGTGTTGAAGCCCAGACGGGTGAGGAACATCTTCATCTGCTGTTCGGTGGTGTTCTGCGCCTCATCGAGGATGACGTACGCGTCGTTGAGCGTACGGCCGCGCATGTAGGCCAGAGGCGCCACCTCGATGGTGCCGTCGTCCATGAGACGTCTGAGCTGGTCGGCGCCGAGCATGTCCCCCAGCGCATCGTAGAGCGGACGCAGATAGGGGTCGACCTTGTCGTTGAGCGTGCCCGGCAGGAAGCCTAGGCTCTCTCCGGCCTCCACCGCCGGGCGGGTGAGGATGATGCGGCGCACCTGCTTGTCCTGGAAGGCCCGCACGGCCTTGGCGACGGCCAGATACGTCTTGCCGGTACCTGCCGGGCCGATGCCGAACGTGATGGTATGCGACTCGATGGCGGCCACGTAGGCGGCCTGACCGGGGGTCTTGGCCCGCACGGGCTGGCCGGAGGCGTAGGTGATGACGCCCGGCACCGTGGGCCTGCGCCGTTCGTCTCCCGTCGAACGGGAGGAGACGTTGGCCTCCATGCGCTGCAGCGCCTCGACGGTGCGGCCGTGGCCCGGATGGGTGACGCGGGTGCGGTTGTCGAGCACGTCCTGATCGATCATCCGCCGCACGGTGTCCGCGTCCATCGGCGCCGTATGCGCCGCCTCGATGATCGTGTGGACGAGCTCCTCGGCCTTGGAGGCGTCGGACTCGGTCTGCTTGGACCGCGAGACGATGGCCACGCGGTTGCCTCGTACCAGAATGGTCAGGTCGGGGAACGCGCGTTCCACCTCGCGGATCACCTCGTCGACAGGTCCGAGGACGGCCACGGGATCGAGTTGGGTGGGGATGGTGATGGTTCGCGTTGTCGTCGCCACGGAGCCCTTATCCCCTACTCGTCCAGGACTTCGCCGGTGAGCACGTGGGCGTGCACGTGGAAGACCGTCTGTCCTGCGTCGAGTCCGGTGTTGAACACGAGGCGGAACGCGCCGTGGAACCGCTCGTCCGCGATCCTCTGGGCGATCTCGACGATATGGGCGAGTTCGGCGGGATCGGCGGCGGCAAGTTCGGCGACGTTCGCATAATGACGCTTCGGGACGATCAGCACATGGACCTTGGCCTTCGGGTTGATGTCGTTGAAGGCATAGGCGGTGTCGTCCTCGTAGACCTTGCTGCTGGGGATCTGTCCGGCGATGATCTTGCAGAACAGGCAGTCATCGGCTTCGCTCATACGTGCTCCTTGCTCGACGTGTTGTTCGATGGGGTTTGGTTTCCTCGCACTCAGCTTAGCGCGTCAGGCGTACCGTCCGAGCGCCCGGCTCAGCAGGGAGAGAGCGACCGGCCCGGCGGTCGAGGCGCGCAGGATGTTGCGCCCCAGCACGACGCTGTGCGCCCCCGCCTCGACGAACCGGGAGACCTCGTCCTCGCTGATGCCGCCTTCGGGGCCGACGACCACATATATGGTGCGCGGTCTGCCATCCGCGAGACATCTGCCGGATAGATCGGCGACCAGCGATTCGACGGAGTCCCACGTGTCGGTGGCGTCCTGATGGAGGACTACGACCAGATCCCCGTGCACGTTGGCCCTCAGGCACATCGACACGATCTGCTTCGAGGAGACGCACTCCCCCAACTCCGGCCTCCACGCGCGGCGCGACTGCTCCGTAGCGGCGTCGATGACGGCACCCCATTTGCGGTCGGTGCGCCCCGCCTTCCACTTGGCGATGGACCGGTCGGCCTGCCACGGGATCACCTCGTCGACGCCGATCTGCGTGGCCGTATCGACGGCCTGCTCGTCATGTCCGGTCTTGGCGAGGGCCTGCACCAGCGCAAGACGGGTGATCGGCCGCGGCTCGCGCGTGAACTCCCTCACCTCCGCCAGCCCGGTTTCGGGATCGACCAGTTCGGCGGCGATGCGCAGACCCGCGCCATCGGAGAGCTGGAGCCCGTCGCCGGCCTTGAGACGCATCGCCTGCACGGCGTGACGTCTGACCGAGGCCGGCAGAGTGATCTTCCATCCGGCGTTGAACTCATCCGAGTTGAC
Source organism: Bifidobacterium sp. UTCIF-38 (assembly GCF_006454495.1). Classification (NCBI taxonomy): domain Bacteria; kingdom Bacillati; phylum Actinomycetota; class Actinomycetes; order Bifidobacteriales; family Bifidobacteriaceae; genus Bifidobacterium; species Bifidobacterium sp. UTCIF-38. Next base: position 111,387 of record NZ_JFAL01000019.1, read on the forward strand.
CGGCACGTCGTCATGGTCCGAATCGAGGAGGAACAAAGCGTTTGTCATGGTTCCAAGGCTATCAACACCGGTGCGACACGCCGGCGATTGCGCGTCCGTCGATCGATGATAAAGTAATCACTCGTTGCCACGCAGTGACACCTGCCCGGGTGGCGGAATGGTAGACGCGCTAGCTTGAGGTGCTAGTGCCTATTTTTAACGGGCGTACGGGTTCAAGTCCCGTCTCGGGCACCATCGAAAACCCCTTGGAAACAAGGGGTTTTCTTGTATCCGCAGCCCATTCGGTCGCTCGCCTATGAAACAAAGACATATAAAAGGAGTTTCCCATGCGTTTCGTCCATCTCGAATCCATCGACGACGAGCGCGTGTCGGCATATGTCAATCTGACTGAGATCCAGCTGCGCAATCGCCTGGAGCCGGCGAAGGGACTGTTCATCGCCGAATCGCCGAAGGTCATCGACCGCGCGCTCGCCGCGGGACGCGAGCCGATCTCCCTGCTGGTCGAGGAGCAGTGGATCGAGGGCATGGCCGACGAGTTCTCCTTCATCGACGGGCATTGGGGCCCGGACGTGCCGGTCTACGTGGCCTCACCCGACCAGCTGCAGCGACTGACCGGATACCGTCTGCACCGCGGGGCCCTTTCCGCCATGCGTCGCTGGCCGTTGCCCTCCGTGGCGCAGGTGTGCGAGCATGCCACACGCGTGGCGGTGATGGAGAACATCGTCGACCATACGAACGTGGGGGCGCTGATGCGCTCGGCCGCCGCGCTCGATGTGGACGCCGTGCTGGTCACCCCCTCCTGCGGCGACCCGTTGTACCGTCGCGCGGCGCGCGTATCGATGGGTACGGTCTTCCAGATCCCGTGGACTCGCATCGGCGGCGAGGACAGGCGCTACTGGCCGTTCAGGGGCATCGACGAGCTGAAGTCCCTTGGCTTCACCACGGTGGCCATGGCGCTCGAGGACGACTCGATCAGTCTCGACGAGCTCACCCGCAGACTCGACAACGATCCCGCCGAGGCCGATCACATCGAGAAGCTGGCGCTGATCTTCGGCACCGAGGGCGACGGCCTGTCGCGCCACACCATCGCGCGCGCCGACCTCACCGTGAGGATCCCCATGGCGCACGGCGTCGACTCCCTCAACGTGGCCGCCTCCAGCGCTGTCGCCTTCTACGCGACACGCCCGCATCGCATCTGATCTCTCCTCTCCTCGTCTCCCCCGTATCCCCCTCCGATCGCACTCGGCCGATGATCGTTTCCCACGCATGACGAGGCCTTCGACGCACCCCGTACATGTGATATGCATCACTGCCGACGCGAGAGGACACACCGAGACGCGCGGGACGACGTTGCTTGCGTGTCGCCGTTTTCGTGCAATCATTGTCAATGTGAGACCGAGACAAGGATGCCCGGTTTACAACCCCGAGCGGCGTTGAAAGACGCTGGAAGTTGTTGAGAGGAGCAACGTAGACAATGGCCAAGAACAAGCAGAAGATTTTGTCGATCGTGCTGGCGGGCGGCGAGGGAACCCGCCTGATGCCGCTGACCCGAGACCGTGCGAAGCCGGCCGTTCCCTTCGGCGGCGTGTTCCGTCTCATCGACTTCCCCCTGTCCAATCTGGTGAACTCCGACTATCGCCACATCGTCGTGCTCACCCAGTACAAGTCCCATTCGCTGGACCGTCACATCTCCCAGATGTGGCGCTTCTCCTCCCTGCTGGGCAACTACGTCTCCCCCGTGCCGGCGCAGCAGCGCCTCGGCAAGCACTGGTACCTCGGCTCCGCCGACGCCATCTACCAGACCATCAACATCATCGAGGATGTCCAGCCCGACATCGTCGTCATCGTCGGCGCCGACCACGTCTATCGCATGGACTTCGGCCAGATGGTCCAGCAGCACATCGAGTCCGGTGCCGAGTTCACCGTGGCAGGCATCCGCCAGCCGATCGAGCAGTCGAAGCAGTTCGGCGTGATCGACGTGGATCCGGAGCACCCGAACCAGATCAAGAGCTTCCTCGAGAAGCCGGACACCTGCGCCGGTCTTCCGGACGATCCGAACTCCTTCCTCGCCTCGATGGGCAACTACGTGGCCAACACGGACGCCCTGTTCGACGCCCTCGCCAAGGACGAGAAGAACGAGAACACGAAGCACGACATGGGCGGAGACATCGCCCCGTACTTCGCCTCGCGCGGCGAGGCCGGAGTGTACGACTTCAACACGAACGAGATCCCCGGCGCCACGCCGACCGATCACGCCTACTGGCGCGACGTCGGTACGATCAAGCAGTTCTACGATGCGCACATGGATCTGATCGCCTACGTGCCCGAGTTCAACCTGTACAACCAGGCGTGGCCGATCTACACGAACTCCGGCACGCTGCCGCCGGCCAAGTTCGTGCACGCCGGACGCGACCGTCTGGGCCATGCGACCGACTCGATCGTCTCCCCCGGCGTGATCGTCTCCGGCGGCGAGGTGCACCACTCGGTGCTCTCCCCGAACGTGCGCATCCACTCGTGGGCGCAGGTCGTCGACTCCGTTCTGTTCGACGGCGTGATCATCAACCGTCGCGCCCGCGTGTACAAGGCGATCCTCGACAAGAACGTCGTACTGACCGAGAACTCCACGGTCGGCATCGACACCGAGCATGATCTCGCGCGCGGCTTCACCGTCACGCCCGAGGGCATCACCGTGGTGCCGAAGGGAACCGTCGTCGACGACTGATCGCTTCCCGATACGACATTCGGCTATGACATATGATGATGGGCTCCGACCGTAACTGGTCGGAGCCCATCATCATATTGCCGCAGATGCTGTGGATCAGTGGATCCGGTATCGCAACTGCAACTTCAGTACTGCGGCATGTTGTCGAAGTTGAAGCCGAGCGCGGCGAGCTGCTCGCGACCCTCGGGCGTGATCTTGTCCATTGTCCAACGCGGCTGCCACGTCCAGTCGATGCGGAACTCCTCGACGAGACCGGCGAGGGTGCTGGCGCACTCGTCCTCGATGAGATCGGTCAGCGGACAGGCCGGCGTGGTCAGCGTCATCGTGATGATGGCACGGCCCTGATCATCGATCTCGATGCCATAGACCAGACCAAGATCGATGACGTCGATGCCGAGCTCCGGGTCGATGACCTGATGCAGGGCCTCACGCACGTCCTCGGCGGTGGCACGGCCGATATCGTCGACGAACTTGAGCGGGATGTTGCTGTCGTCGCCATGCTCGTCGTCACCGTGACCGCATTCGCTCTTCTTGTGGCGACCGCATGCGCACATGTCGTCCGCATCCGATGCCGACGGGGCGGGATGCCCGTTCGGGAATCCCTTGGCCAGAGCCGGATTGGCCATCACGCGACGGGCGGCCTCCTCATCCTGCAGAACGTCGTTGACCGCGTCGAACACGGACGGCTGCGGTTCAGGCACCAGATTATCGCTCATTGTCACTCCATACCTTGGATAGGATTACAGCGTCTACTGTACGCGAGCTGTTTCGGCTTGTCATGCGTGCGCGTCCACGTCTTGGCTATCGGCTGAGAGAGGCTTGGGTCCTCCGGGGCACGTTCACGCGTTCTTGGCGGCCAGCGCCTTCGCGATGGAGTCCTTGAGACCCTCCCATGCGAGCAGCGCGCACTTGATGCGCATCGGATACTTGGACACTCCCTGGAAGACGACTCCGTCGCCGAGTCTCTCCTCGGCGGCCTCATCGTCCAGACCCTTGCCGCGGGACTCCATGAGCTTATGGAAGGTGTGCTCCAGCTCCATCGCCTTGTCGACGGTCTGACCGTCGACAAGATCGACCATGACGGACAGGCTCGCCTGTGAGATGGAGCATCCCTGTCCATCCCATACGACGCGCCTGATGGTGTACGGCTCCTCGTCGGAGACTTCCACGTGCACGGTGGCCTCGTCGCCGCATGTCGGGTTGAACTGGTGGGATTCGCCTGGCGTGCAGTATTCGTGCGTGGCCCGCACCACGGTCTCGCCCGAGACGTTGCCGTCACCGGCGGTCTCCTTGGTCAGGTCCGTTGCGAAATGCTCCTTGCCGTGCGGATTCTTCGCCGCTTCGAGGATGACCTCCTGATACATCTGTTCGAGGTCATCGCCGCTCATGCCGTAATCGTTCATAGTCTCCTCAATATAGCGCCCTCCCCTTGACGGGGAGGGCGAAACAACAGTTTTGGGCTTTTCAGGCTCCGAAGAACTTCCTGATGCCCTTCGCCGCCTCGACGAGCGCCTGCGCGTCCTCGACGGTGTTGTACACGCCGGACGAGGCACGGTTGGAGGCGTACAGGCCGAAGTGACGGTGCACCGGCTGCGCGCAGTGGTGACCGACGCGGATGGCGATGCCCTGCGCGTCGATGTACTGGCCGACGTCGTGCGGGTGCACGCCCTTGACGTCGAACGCGACGGTGCCGATGCGGTCCACGTTCTCACGCGGGCCCAGAATGCGGATGCCGTCGATGTCGCCGAGCTTGAGCAGTTCGGCGGCGATGGTCCGCTCATGGGCCTCGATGTTCTCGAGCCCCACCTTCATCATCCATTCGGCGGCGACGCCTGCGGCCACGACCTGCGCGACCGGCTGGGTGCCGGCCTCGAAGCGTGCCGGAGGCTCCATGTACTGGGCGGGCTGGTCCATCCACGCGAGTTCGACCATGGACCCGCCGAAGCTTGCCGGCGGCAGGGCCTCGAGCAGTTCGCGGCGTCCGTAGAGGAAGCCGACGCCGGTGGGACCGTACATCTTGTGCGCGCTCCACGCGGCGAAGTCCACGTCGAGCGCATGGAAGTCGACCTTGAGATGCGGCACCGACTGGCAGGCGTCGAGGATGAAGATCGCGCCGACCGCGTGCGCGCGGGCGATGATCGGGGCGATGTCGGTGATCGCGCCGGTGGTGTTGCCCACGTGCGTGACGGCGACGACCTTGGTGCGTTCGGTGATGACCTCGTCGAGGTTGTCGGTGCGCACGCGGCCGTCCTCGGTCAGGTCGATCCACTTGAACGTGGCGCCCGTACGGTAGGCGAGCTCCTGGAACGGCAGCAGCACGGAGTGGTGCTCGGCCTTGGAGACGACGATCTCGTCACCGGGCTTCAGCGCGAAACGCCTGGCGGCCTCTCCCCCACGGCCGAGCGACGCGTTGCCGAATGCGGTGGCCAGCAGGTTGAGACCCGCGGTGGCACCCGCCGTGACGACGATCTCCTCCTCGCCTTCGGCGGCGTTCGCGCCGACCAGCTTGGCGACCTTGGCACGGGCGTCCTCGAAGGCCATCGTGCTGCGGGCCGCAAGCTCATGGGCGCCACGGTGCACGCCGGCGTTGATCGTGCGGTAGAACTCGCTCTCCGCGTCGATCACGCACTGCGGCTTCTGCGAGGTGGCCGCCGAGTCGAGATACACGAGCGGATGCCCGTGGATCTCCTGCTTCAGAATCGGGAACTCGTCCCGAATGCTTGCGAAGTCTGTCATGTTTCCCCCTTGCCCATACAGTGGCTGACGAGTGTGGGATTGCGGCGTCCGATTCTCGACCGTAGGCTTGGCCGAACGACCTTGAGTGCGTCGAGAACCGGACACCGCAATCCCACACGGAAGTTTTCAGGCGAGTGCCGATTCGGAATCCGCGCCCTCCGGCAGATACTCGTCGTAGCCGTGCTCCTCGAGGTAGTCGGCGAGCTCCGGGCCGCCGGTCTTGACGAAGTGGCCGTCGGCGAAGACGTGCACGATGTCCGGCTTGATGTACTTGAGGATGCGCGTGTAGTGCGTGACCATGAGGATGCCGAGGTCGGTGTTCTCCTTGGCGCGGTTGACGCCTTCGGACACGATGCGCAGCGCGTCGACGTCGAGGCCGGAGTCGGTCTCGTCCATGATCGCGAACTTCGGCTTGAGCAGCTCGAGCTGCAGGACCTCGGCACGCTTCTTCTCGCCGCCGGAGAAGCCGTCGTTGACGGAGCGGGACGCGAACTTCGGGTCCATGCGCAGGCGCTTCATCGCCTCGCCGAGCTCCTTGGCCCACGTGCGGATGGCCGGGGCCTGGCCGTCGATCTCGGTCTTGGCGGTGCGCAGGAAGTTGGTCATGGAGACGCCCGGCACCTCGACCGGGTACTGCATGGCGAGGAAGAGGCCCTCCTTGGCGCGCAGGTCCGGGGTCTGCTTGAGGATGTCGACGCCGTCGAGCAGCGCCTGACCGGAGTCGACCTCGTACTTGGGGTGTCCGGCGAGCGTGTAGGCGAGCGTGGACTTGCCGGAGCCGTTGGGGCCCATGATGGCGTGGGTCTCGCCCGAGTGGACGGTGAGGTTCACGCCTTTGAGGATCTGCTTGCGACCCTCCTTGGTCTCCACGGATGCGTACAGATCCTTGATTTCGAGGGTGTGCTGTCCAGCCATCGTTTACTTGTCCTCCAATACGGCTTGCATGGCGTCGCTTTCTCCTCGTGCGAGACGCCGGTCGATTACGTCCATCAGGTGTTCGGAAATATAGGGCACGCCGATCTCCTCGACGAGTTCGCCGAAGAAGCCGCGCACGACGAGCTTGCGCGCGTCGGTCTCGCTGATGCCGCGGGACTCCAGGTAGAACAGCTCCTCGTCGTCGAAGCGGCCCACGGAGCTCGCGTGTCCGGCGCCGATGATGTTGCCGTTCTCGATCTCGAGGTTCGGCTCGGAATCGGCGATGGCGCCCGGGGTGAGCACCAGATTGCGGTTGAGCTCGTAGGAGTCGGTGCCGGGGGCGGTCGGCTGGATGAGCGCGTTGCCGACCCATGTGGAGTGCGCGTCCTTGCCGTCGAGCGCACCCTTGTAGACGACGCGGGACTTGCACTCGGGGGCGTTGTGCACCACCATCGTGCGGTGCTCGATGTGCTCGCCGGGATCGACGAAGTAGATGCCGAGCATGTTGAGGTCGCCTTGCTCGCCGCCGAAGTCCTGATCCATGCGGATGCGGACCACGTCGCCGCCGAGCGTGACGACGGAGTGGCGCAGGGATGCGCCCTCGCCCACCCGGATGCGGTGGTTGGCGACGTGCTTGGAGCCCTTCGCCCATTCCTGCACGAACGTGGCGGACACGTGCGAGTACCTGCCGGTGACGATCTCCACACCCTCGGCGAGACGCGCGAGTCCGTGGTGTTCGACGATGACGTCGGCGTGGGTGTTGTCGGCGGCCGCGATGACCAGATGCAGCGCGTCGAGATCGGCGCCCTGTCCGTTGACGTCGATGAGCACCGGCTGGTCGATCTCGCCGTTCAGTTCGACGATGGTCGCGGTGCGGCCGGAGTTCCATTCGACGACGGAGGCGCGGTCGTTCGGCTTGGAGACGGTGCCGGACAGGCCCTCGCCGAGCGGCACCTGGCTGATGCGCACACGCTCGGGGTCGACCGGCGAGCCGTCGGAGTAGCCCACTGCGATGGTCGTCTCGCCGCTCGGGGAGAACACGTCGAAGAACTCCTCGATGCGTTCGAGCGGGGTGTAGCGCCAATCCTCCTGCTTGCGGGTCGGCATGGCGAAGTCGTTCACGTCGAAGGAACGGGGTTCCTTGTCGGCGCTGGACGGCATGGCCGCCGGAATCGCGTACGGATCGTTCGGATCCGCGACGGGGATAGTGATTTCAGTGTTGTTCTGCGCCATGGGAATCAGCCCACCGATCCTTCCATCTGCAGTTCGACCAAACGGTTCAATTCGAGCGCGTACTCCATCGGCAGCTCGCGGCTGATCGGCTCGACGAAGCCGCGTACGATCATGCCCATGGCCTCCTTCTCCTCGAGGCCGCGGCTCATCAGGTAGAACAGCTGGTCCTCGGAGACCTTGGAGACGGTGGCCTCATGCGCCATCGTCACGTCGTCCTCTCGAACGTCGACATGCGGGTACGTGTCGGAGCGGCTGAAGTCGTCGACGAGCAGCGCGTCGCACACGGTGGAGTTGGACGAGCCTTCGGCGCCGTCGACGATCTTGACGAGTCCGCGGTAGGCGGAGCGGCCGCCGCCACGCGAGATCGACTTGGCGACGATCGTGGAGCTGGTGTGCGGGGCGAGGTGGATCATCTTCGCGCCGGTGTCCTGATACTGGCCCTTGCCGGCGAAGCCGAGGGACATGGTCTCCGCCTTCGCGTACGGCTCGGCGAGGATGCAGGCCGGGTACTTCATCGTGGCCTTGGAGCCGATGTTGCCGTCGACCCACTCCATCGTGCCGCCCTCGCGCACGTAGGCGCGCTGGGTGACGAGGTTGTACACGTTGTTCGACCAGTTCTGCACGGTGGTGTAGCGCACGCGCGCGTGCTTCTCGACGATGATCTCGACGATGGCGGCGTGCAGCGAGTCCTCGGACCAGATCGGGGCGGTGCAGCCCTCCACGTAGTGCACATAGGAGCCTTCGTCGGCGATGATCAGGGTGCGCTCGAACTGGCCCATGGCCGGGGTGTTGATGCGGAAGTAGGCCTGCAGCGGGATGTCCACGTGCACGCCCTTCGGCACGTAGACGAACGAGCCACCGGACCATGCGGCGGTGTTGAGCGCGCCGAACTTGTTGTCCTCCGGCGGAACGACGGTGCCGAAGTACTTCCGGACGAGATCCGGGTACTCGCGCACGGCGGTGTCGGTGTCGACGAAGATCACGCCCTGCTTCTTGAGGTCCTCCTGGATGGAGTTGTAGATGACCTCGGACTCGTACTGCGCGGCGACGCCGGAGACGAGACGGTTCTTCTCCGCCTCGGGGATGCCGAGACGATCATACGTGTTGCGGATGTCGTCGGGCAGCTCGTCCCAGCTCTTGGCCTGCTTGTCGATCGGCTTGACGTAGTACTTGAAGTCGTCGGCGTTGAATCCGGACAGGTCGACGCCCCAGTCGGGCATCGGCTTGTCGAGGAACGCCTTGTAGCCGCGCAGACGCATGTCGAGCATCCATTCCGGCTCGTGCTTGTCCGCGGAGATGGCGCGCACGACGTTCTCGTCGATGCCTCGCTTCGCGGCCTCGCCGGCCGCGTCGGAATCATGCCAGCCGTAGGTGTAGTCACCGAATTGGCTGATGATCTCGTCATCCTTCTTCAGTTTCTCTTCGTCCACACGCGCTCGATCGGCCACATACTGGCTCATCTCCACGTCGGACGCGGCGTTGGGCGCCTGTTGGGTGTCGCTCACCTTGACGCTGCCTCCCATCGTTCGAAAGTTCCTACGTAAACCTAGCAGAAGGGCCGCCGGAACTCCATAACGACACCGCATGTCGGCTATGCGCGCAACGTGAGCTTGATTACGACGGGTTCCGTTACGACGGGATCTTCTGCTTCGGCCGTTCCCGTGTTCACAGACGGTGCGATGACCAGTGTGATAATGATGCGGGAAACCTGTCTCCTATAGTCTCTTACGAGAGGACACGAACATGGATGCACACGATTGGCGTCTGGGATTGGTCGATGATGACGCGCTGACTCTGGCGGCGTTGTCCTCGCTGGTCAGATCCAGATTCGCCGATGACGGCATCTCGGTGGCGTGGTCGGTCCGTTCGGGAGATGAAGCGGTCGACATGTGCGTCGATCGGAGTACTCGTCCGGATGCGGTTGTGGTGGATATGGGGATGGATGATGTGGACGGCGCGATGACGATGCGCCGCATCCGTCGACTGTCAACCCGAATCATGCTGCTTGCGATGACCTCGCATTCGTTGACGAGATACCGGGAGCTGGCCCGATCCTCCGGAGCCGCCGTCCTGCTCGACAAGGCGGACTTCTCCGGTCTGGCCTGCTGTCTGCGTGACTGCGCCGCGGGGAAACAGCCGCGGAACGGATTCGGCACGGTGATGCGAGGATCCGCGTCCACCGGAGAGCAGGCCGCTCCTCTTTCAGGATCACGAACCGTGCGCTCCCTGTCCGCGCGGGAGATGGAGGTCATGGATTGGACCATTGAAGGACTGACGGCCAAGGAGGTCGCCGCGAAGATGGCGATCTCCGAACCTACGGTGAAGACTCATATCCGTCATGTCATCATCAAACTTCAGGTGAGGAACAAACTACAGGCGATACGCCTGTGGTCTGAAATGAGGAGGGGTGGATGAGACGGATGTTTCCTCATATCCGTGCGTTCGATCGGCTCCGACGCCCCTATGTTGCGGCGATGATCATCGTCACGATCATATGCACGGCGCTCACCTATGTCACCGATGGCGACTATTCACTGCTGCAGACGGCGTACTCATTCGCCCATATATGTCTTCTCATGGGGTTGTACTGGCATCCGACCTCCTGCGCCTGTGCGATCATCTCTCTGTCGATCGCAGCGGAGTTCCCGCCTGATGCCGTGTTCATGAAACAGCTCTGGTGCCTTTGGCTAGCGGCGGGGCTGCTCGGATATCATCGACGTCTCCGAATCGCGTTCTCGCTGCTGCTGATCCAGACGTTCAGTATGATGACGTCGTTGCCGGAACAACATCAGATGGCCGACTGGAATGTCCCGGGAGTGCTGTCGTTCAACATCGTCTGCGCGATCATGGCCGTCGTTGGCTATGCATTGGCGGAGCATCAGGAGGCTTATCGGCTGCGTAGGGAGGCGCAGGAGAGGGAACGTCTGGAGATCGAACAGGAACGTCTGCGCCGTGATATGGCTCTGGCAAGTCGAATCCATGATTCGACGACCCGCGGTCTGACTCTCATCTCGCTGCTGTCGGAACAATGCGTTGCGGAAAGGGCTAATGCCGGGCTGTCCGACGGGCTGACGGAGCGAATCGCCCTCATCGGTTCGACTGCGCGGTCCACCCTGCAGGACGTCCGCAAGGTGATCGACGTGTTGAACCGTGACGAGCTGGATGAGCGAGACGCGGATGCGAAAGCCGAAAGCGTCTCAGACGAGCCGATGGAATCGATGCTGACCCGTCTCCTGACCGATAACGACGAACACATGGCGGCCATCGGCATACAGGGAAGCAGCGCCATGACGTCATCCGCATCATCGGGCATGACCGTATCGTGCATCGATCAGGAGACGATGCGGGAGATCAGGGATCTCATCAATCAGATGTACACCAACATCGCGGTTCACGGCGCGCATGGTACGGACGTCTACCACGTGCGTATGGAACTTACCGATCGCGCGCTTCGCATACGGGAATTCAACGCCATCGGCCGGACCGACGGCCGTTTTCACTCAGGCAAGGGCCTATCCATGCACCGAACGCGCATCATGGCAATGGGTGGAATGCTCCATACTCGTCATAGTGAGGATGATATATGGACTTTGCAGGTGGAAATACCCATACAGTCTCACGCATCGTCCCACTCATCTTTTAGACTATGACGGTGGAAGAGCCGTTACGTTGCATGGTATGAGCAATAATCGAGTCGGGATGACGACATGAACAGTTTCCAACTGAAGGTCCTTGCCTGCGTGCTCATGTTCATCGATCATGTGGCTGAATTCCTGCCGGGCATGCCGATATGGATGCATTGGATCGGACGACTGTCGGCACCCATCTTCTACTTCCTCATCGGATGGAGCTGCGTCTACACCAGCAACCGCAAACGGTTCCTGCTCCGATTGTATGTTGCCAGCGTCGGGATGTCCGTCATCCAGGCGCTGTCGTCCGTGTTCTCGTCCGCCTTGCCGGAGCTCAACGTGTATCCGATCGAGAACAACATCTTCGCTACTCTGTTCCAGATGAGTCTCGTCATCTGTCTGCTGACCGCAACGTCATGGCGGAAGCGACTGCGCAACATCTCGATCTATGTCCTCATCCAACTTGTCATCAGCATCCCTCTGTATTTCCTGACGAACGTCATCGACAGACTGCCCTATGGGGAGACCCTCGACTACATACTGCTCCGCGCAAGCGGTACAGTGCTGGATCTTGAGGGAGGGCTGTTCGCCGTCGCGATCGGCGTCGTGCTATGGGCTACGCATGATCATCGCTTGCGTCTGTCTTTGGCTCTAGTCGGACTGGCTGCGACGGATCTGGTCCTGAACGCGTTGGGCGTTCTATATTCGATCACGACCGCTCTCATGTACAGGTTCCCGGATCCGGCGCAGGTGGCCGTATCGATGAATCGTATATGGGACGTGATGGGATTCTCCCCGTTCAACTTCGGGCAGTCCCCCATCACCGTGAACTACCAGTGGATGAAAGTCTTCGCGCTGCCGTTCATGCTGCTGTACAACCATCAGCGTGGGCCGCACGTCAAATGGTTCTTCTATGTGTTCTACCCGGCGCACATCGTCGTGCTGTATCTCATCGGCATGGTGATGAACAACTTTATGGCTGGTTGATCTCAGGTTTCTCTCCCCCAGTCAGCTACTCCGATAAACAATATGAGGCGGATGCCATGAACCATTACGGTCATGGCATCCGCCTCATGTCATTGCCGGAGGTTGGGACCCCCGACCGGCAGCCGATCAGATCAGCGCGCTTCCTTGTGGTCGAGCGCGGCCTTGACGAGGCCCGCGAACAGCGGGTGCGGCTTGGTCGGGCGGGACTTGAACTCCGGGTGCGCCTGGGTGGCCACGTAGAACGGGTGAACCTCCTGCGGCAGCTCGACGAACTCGGTGAGCTCGCCGTCCGGGCTCTGGCCGGAGATGCGCAGGCCGCCCTCGCGCAGACGATCCTTGTAGGCGACGTTCACCTCGTAACGGTGACGGTGACGCTCGGTGACATGCGTGGTTCCGTACAGTTCGGCGACCAGCGAGCCCTCCTCGAGCTCGGCCGGGTAGGAGCCGAGACGCATGGTGTGGCCCATATCGCCGTGACCGGCGACGATGTCCTTCTGCTCCTCCATCGTGGCGATGACCGGGTTGGCGCAATCCGGCTCGAACTCGGTGGAGTTCGCATCCTCGATGCCGAGCACGTGACGCGCGTATTCGATGACCATCGACTGCAGACCCAGGCACAGGCCCAGCGCCGGCAGCCTGTTCTCACGGGCGAACTTCAGCGCGCCGATCTTGCCTTCGATGCCGCGGATGCCGAAGCCGCCGGGGATCACGATGCCGTCGATGTTGTCGAGCGCGGCGGCCGCACCCTCCTCGGTCTCGCAGCGGTCCGCGGCGACCCACTTGACGTTGACCTTCGCCCAGTTGGCGAAGCCGCCGGCCTTGATGGCCTCGGTGACGGACAGGTACGCATCCGGCAGGTCGATGTACTTGCCGACGATCGCGACGTTGACCTCGTGCTTCGGGTGATGGACGCGTTCGAGCAGATCCTCCCACTCGTCCCAGTCGACGTCGTGGAACGGCAGGCCGAGCTCACGCACGACGTAGGCGTCGAGACCCTCGTCGAACAGAATCTTCGGCACGTCGTAGATGCTCTGGGCATCCACGCAGTTGACCACGCCCTCCTCGTCCACATCGCACATGAGGCTGATCTTGTCCTTGATGGACTGGTTGAGCGGACGGTCGGAGCGCAGCACGAGCGCATCCGGCGTGATGCCGAGCTGACGCAGCATCATGACGGAATGCTGAGTGGGCTTGGTCTTGAGCTCGTGGGCGGCGGAGATGTACGGCACGAGGGAGACGTGCACGAACATGCAGTTGTCGCTTCCGAGATCGCGACGCACCTCACGGGCCGCCTCGAGGAACGGCTGGGATTCGATGTCGCCGACGGTGCCGCCGATCTCGGTGATGATCACGTCCACGTCATCGCTCGCCTGGGCGCGCATACGGGACTTGATCTCGTTGGTGATGTGCGGAATGACCTGCACGCACTGGCCGAGGTACTCGCCGGCACGCTCCTTGCGCAGCACCTCCTGGTAGATCTGGCCGGTGGTGACGTTGGCCTTCTGGGAGAGGAAGACATCGAGGAAGCGCTCGTAGTGGCCGATGTCGAGATCCGTCTCGGCACCGTCCTCGGTGACGTACACCTCGCCATGCTGGAACGGGTTCATCGTGCCCGGGTCGACGTTGATGTACGGATCGAGCTTCTGCTGCAGCACATGCAGACCGCGGGAACGCAGCAGACGGCCGAGGGAGGATGCGGTCAGGCCCTTGCCGAGGGAGGAAACCACGCCACCGGTGACGAAGATATGCTTGGTGACGTGCTCTTGGGAATTGCCATGTGTTCTTCTAACCATGGAATTTCATCCTATCATCCGTCCGTGACGCGGCGTGTTCCCTTTCCCTCGTTCGGTTAGTCGTTTCAGGCGTTGACGAGATGGGCGATGGCTTCGAGGGCCAGCTTGTAGCCGTAGAAGCCGAGACCGGTGATGGTGCCGGTGGCCACCGGGGAGATCACGGAGCGCTTGCGGAACTCGTCGCGGGCGGACGGGTTGGAGATATGCACCTCCATGAGCGGCAGACCCGCATCGCCGACCATGTGCGCGGCGTCGGCCAGCGCGTACGAGTAGTGGGTGAACGCGGCCGGGTTCATGACGATCGGCGTCTTCTCGTCGGCGGCCTGATGCATCCAGTGCACCATCTCGGCTTCGTCGTCGGTCTGGCGCACCTCGACCTCGAGCCCCAGCGCCGTACCCCATTCGGTGCACAGGCGGCGGAGCTCCTCGAGATCCTGACGGCCGTACACGTCGGGCTGGCGCACGCCGAGACGACCGAGGTTCGGTCCGTTGACGACAACGACTTTCGTGGTCATGATGACTGATTCTCCTTTCGGTAATGAACGCTCGGGAACGAATGCTCAGGAACGAATGCGGCGGAACGCCTCTTCGACGGCGTCGGCCGGCGGGTTTTCCAAGTGGATGACGTTGCCGGGGCCGCCGTCGAGCACGACGAAGCGCAGCATGTTGCCGCGCGCCTTCTTGTCCTTGTGCATCAACGCGAGCACGTCCTCGAACGAGCCGCCATTCCATGAGGTCGGCAGACCCAACGAGGAGAGCAGCGAGCGATGGTAGTCGACGAGATCCCGATCGATGTAGCCGAGGATGTGCGCCAGTTCGGCGGCGTACACGGTGCCGACGGCCACCGCGTTGCCGTGGCGCCAGCGGAAGTGCTCAAGCTTCTCGATCGCGTGGGCGAGCGTATGTCCGTAGTTGAGGAACTCGCGCTTGCCTTTCTCCTTCAAGTCCGCGGACACGTGGTGGACCTTGACCGTCACGGTGCGTTCGATGAGTTCGGAGACGACGTCCTCGAGGCCGGAGCCGAGGAACGTGGCGCCGTCGAAGGCGCGCAGTTCGTCCGCATGCGCCTCGAGGATCCTCAGGATCTCCGTATCCTCGATGAAGCCGGATTTCGCGACTTCGCCGAGTCCCTCGATGAAGATGTCATTCGGCAGCGAGGCCAGCGTCTTCGTATCGGCGAACACGCCTGCGGGCGTGTAGAACGATCCGACGAGGTTCTTGCCGGCGCTCGTGTTGACGCCGGTCTTGCCGCCGGTGGAGGCGTCGACCATGGCCAGCAGCGAGGTCGGGCAGTTGGCGTAGCGGATGCCACGCATCCATGTGGCGGCGATGAAGCCGGCCAGATCGGTGGCGGCTCCACCGCCCACACCGACGATCGCGTCGGAACGGGTGAAGCCCTCATCGCCGAGACGTTCCCAGATGCGGTTGGCGACCTCGACGGTCTTGCCCGCCTCGGCGTCCGGCACGACGATGTCGGAGACCTCGTAGCCGGCCTGACGCAGCAGGGCGCGGGCGCGGTCCGAGTGCCGCTGCACCGGCTGCGTGTGGATGAGCGCCACCTTGTTGACCGTGTCTCCGAAGACCTCGGTCACATGATTCATCGTGCCTTCGCCGATCACCACATCATAGGGTTCGATTGCGGTGCCGGTCACATGCACGCGACGTTCGGAAATCATGTCCATCACCTTTCTCGCGGCGACCTGCGGCGTCTGCCGGCGCGTATGCACCAGCACGTTCGCGACTTCGCGGAACACCGGATCGCGTTGTTTGTAGAGCTTCTTCCATCGGGCGTTGGCGTCGCCGGCGAGCATCGGGCGTCCGCCTCCGCGGTTGGCGCGCTCCATCGCCTCCTTGGGGTCGGCGTCGAGGTAGACGACGCGACCACCCGCGGCGATGTAGTCGGCCAGGGCATCCTGCGTCGAGGGGGTCATCGGGGCTCCTCCACCGAGGGAGAAGATGCCGTCGAAGTCCTCCAGGAAGTCGGCGATCAGATCGGCCTCGACCTTGCGGAACGCGGGTTCCCCGTACTTGTCGAAGTACGCGGGGATCTTCATGCCGACCTCGCGCTCGATCTCCACGTCCGCGTCGGCGAACGGGATGCGCATCATGTGCGCGACCTCCTTGCCGACGCGAGTCTTGCCCGCGCCCATCATGCCGATGATGACGGCACGCGGGCGTTTCACCTGGGGGTTCCGGGAATCCTGAAGATCCATGGAATCCCGCAACTCCTGCGCGCGGGGGGCATGGGTATGGGCATGTTCGTTACGTGCGCCGGCATCATGCGCTCTTGTCGACCTATGGCGCCTGATACGCGGGTTGCGGGACGCGCCGTCTGAGGCGCGGGATGACCGAGAGGCGCGATTGCGGCGACCGCGTCCATTGCCTCGTCCGCCGTTGTGCTCGCCGCCACGGCCGTTGCCGTTGCGTTCGCCGCCGTCGTGTTCGCTGTGATTACGGTTCATACGGCTCAACGCATGTGCTCCGGCCAGGAGGCGAGGTAGTTCTCGCAGTTGCGACGGGTCTCCTCCAAGGAATCACCGCCGAACTTCTCGAGCGCGTACTTGGCGAGGGTCAGGCGCACCATCGCCTCCGCCACGACGGATGCGGCGGGCACGGCGGTGGAGTCGGAACGCTGGTTGATGGCGGATGCGGCCTCGCCGTTGGTGACGTCCACCGTCCTCAGCGCACGCGGAATGGAGGGAATCGGCTTCATCGCGGCGCGCACGCGGATCGGCTGGCCGTTGGACATGCCGCCCTCGATGCCGCCCGCGCGGTTGGTGAGCCGGGTGATATGACCATCCTCGCCGGGAACCATCTCGTCATGCGCGGCGGAGCCGGGGCGCACGGCCTCGAGGAAGCCGTCGCCGATCTCCACGCCCTTGATGGCCTGGATGCCCATGACGGCGGAGGCGAGAGCCGCGTCGAGACGACGGTCGGACTCCACGTAGGTGCCGATGCCGGCGGGCACGCCGTAGGCGATGACCTCGATGACGCCGCCGACGGTGTCGGCGTTGGCCTTGATCTCGTCGATGCGCCTGATCATGCGCTCCTCGGCGGCCTTGTCGAGCGTGCGCACCGGCGAGGCGTCGAGCGCGGCGACATCGTCCGGAGTGGGCAGCGGCGCATTGTCGGCGTCCTCGACGCCGGCGCCGCCGATGGAGATCACGTGGGCGACGGTGCGGATGCCGAACGCCTGCTCGAGGAACTTCGCCGCCACGGCGCCGAGTGCGACGCGCGACGCGGTCTCGCGGGCGCTGGAGCGCTCGAGCACCGGGCGGGCGTCGTCGAAGCCGTACTTGCGCATGCCGGTCAGATCGGCATGGCCGGGGCGCGGGCGGGTCAGCGGCGCGTTGCGGCCCTCGCGGGGAATGTCATGATCCAGCGGATCGGCGCTCATGACCTCGGTCCACTTGGGCCATTCCGTGTTGGCGATCTCGATGGCGATCGGGCCACCGAGCGTGGAACCATGGCGGACGCCGGTGAGCAGACGCACCTTGTCCTGTTCGAACTTCATGCGGGCGCCGCGGCCGTAGCCGAGACGGCGGCGTGCCAGTGCATCCACCACATCGCCGCTGGTCACCTTCACTCCCGCGGGCAGGCCCTCGATCATGGCGACCAACGCCTCTCCGTGCGACTCCCCCGCCGTCTGCCAACGCAACATATCTGCTTTCTCCTCCCATGATGGGTTGTCACGGCTGTTCACGAATCACCGGGATGGCCGTACACGAACCGACACGCCTTGCGAAACGGCTTTACGCCCATAGCGTGACGAAACGCATGCAACTGCGGGATCGCGAGCCGTTGTGCGTGTTCACTAGGGGTTAATGTTAAAACATGCCGTACCTGTATTGTTTACCGAGTCTCATTTGCGCCGTCGCTCTGAGCGTTGAGGACATACGCAGACGCCGTGTGCCGCGCGTGTGGGTGGCGGTGTTCTCCGTCATCCAGCTGTTGGCCGATCTGGTGTGGGCGGGGATGGCGAACCAGTTCTTCATCGTGCTGCAGGCGCTGTTGTTCGCGCTGCTGTGCGCGTTCGTCCAGCTGCTGCTGGCGTTGGTGAAGCCGGGCGCCCTCGGCCTTGGGGATGTAACCGCGATGCTGCCGCTGGGGCTTGCGGTCGGCATGTACGGTCTGGAGAGCGTCATCGTCTGGTGGGTGGCGATGAGCCTGTTCGGGCTTGCATGGGTGATGTTCTGGACCCGATTCGACCCTCAGCGTCACACCGAGTATCGGGGAAGGACGCCGTTCGTACCCGCCATCGCGGTTGGCGCGATCGCCGCGGTGCTGATCTGAACCGGGCCTCCCGGACCTCATGAATCTCCGGCTCTGCTTATGAAAACGGCTCCCCCTGCAAAGGGGGAGCCGGGGATGGCGTCAGGGACATCTGGGATGTCTGGTGACGCCTGCTGGCGCCTGAGGGATCAGTTCGCGTCCTTGTTGGTGGTCTTGTACTCCTGAACGAACTTCTGGAACTCCTGCTCGTTGTCGGTGAACTTGGTCTCGCCGGATTCGAGGTTGGTGGTCACGAAGTACAGCCAGTTGCCGTCCTCGGGGCTGATGGCGGCCTTGATCGCGTTGTCTCCCGGGTTGGAGATCGGCGTGGGCGGCAGACCCTTGTTGACTCGCGTGTTGTACGGATTGGACTTGTCCGCGAGCTGCGCGTTGGTGAGCTTGTTCGCGGTGGTGCCAAGACCGTAGGCGACGGTCGTGTCCATGCCGAGCGGCATGTCCTTGGCGAGCCTGTTGAGGATCACGCGGGTGACCTTGCCGTAGTAGTCCTGCGAGTTGACCTCGGATTCGGCGATGGATGCGATGATGAGCAGACGTTCGCGCTCGTCGCCGGTGGGGGCGTCGAGCGAGTCGAGTTTCGCGATGCGCCTGTCGACCATCATCTTGAGGATGTCGGACGCGGACTTCTTGGACTTCACGTCATACTGCCCCGGTTCGAGCCATCCCTCGAACTTGCCCTTCGCCTCGGCGGGCAGGATGCCGTCTCCCCCGTCGTCGACGATGGACTGGAACTCGCTCTCGTCGATGCCGCTCAGTTGGGCCGCCGCCTTGATGACGTCGGAGACGCGATCACCCGACTTGACGTCAAGGAAGCCCGTGGCCTTCGTCTGGTCGGAAAGGATGGCCACGGCGTCGGCCGAACGCATATGCTTCTTGAGCTGGAACGTGCCCGGGTAGAGCGTCGCCGAGTTGGCGGAGACGGACGAGGCGAACGCCTCCGCTGACTTGACGACCTCGGCCTTGACCAGGCGCTTGCCCACGGAGACGGAATCCTCGCCCTGCTCGATCGTGAACATGACCGAACCGGTGCCGGGACCCGGATAATCCTGCGAGACGCGGTCATTGTAGTCGTTGACCGCGCGGATCGCGGCGATGCGACGATAACCGAAGAAGCAGCCGGCTGCGACCAGAGCGATGACGAGAGCCACGACGATGGCTACGATGACGTTCTTACGACGGTGGGTCTTGCGCCGCTTGCGCATTTCCTTGCGCGACTTCGGCGGACGTGGAGGCTCCGCTGCGGGAACCGCCGTATTGCCCGACACCCACTGTGTGTTCTCCTCGAAGAAATCGTTGAAGCTCTCGGCCATTACCTCTCCCCTAGTGCTCACTGCGATCCAACGCGGACTGCAATATCACGACCGCGGACTGCTGGTCGACTACAGGCCTGTGCTTCCTGCCTGCGATATTCGCGTCATGCAACTGACGATGTGCGCTGACCGTGGTCAGCCGTTCGTCCACCAATTCTATCTCAGGTACGGTTTCCAGTTCGATCTGTCCGTCCGCCATCAGCCGTTCGATGCGATTGGCGAGGTTCGAAGCCCACCTGCGCGCCTTCTTGGCGCTCTTTCCTTCAGTGCCGTCCAGCAGCAACGGCAGCCCGACGATGACACGATCGATGTGCTCGTCTTCGATGGTATCGATAACATCATCAAGCGCGCGGAACGAGTCACCGTACACCTGGATGTTGCCGATGGGATGTGCCAAGGTGAGCTCCGGGTCGGACAATGCCAGTCCGACCCGGGCGTCACCCAAATCAATGCCAAGCCAAGTCAAACGGCTCAGCCCTTCAGCGCCTCGCGTTCGAGAGCGGAAACCGCCTCATCGAGCTTCGACGCGTCGGCGCCGCCACCCTGGGCGAAGTCCGGCTTGCCGCCGCCACCGCCGCCGAGGATCTTGGATGCGCCGCGCACGAGGTCGCCGGCCTTGATGCCGAGCTTGCGCGCCGCCTCATTGGTGGCGACGGCGACCATCGGCTTGTCGTCGGCGCTGACGCCGGCCAGAGCCACAACCACCGGGGACTCCTCGCCGAGACGGGAGCGCACGTCGAGCACGGTCTTGCGAAGCGCGTCGAACGAGCCGAAGTGGCCGACGTTCTTCGCGGCGACCTTCACTGCAGCCGTGGAGGCCTCGGCGTTCTTGACGAGCTCCGGGATGGCGGCGGACAGCTGACCCTCGTACATGGCGGCGAGCCTGCGGTCCGACTCCTTGAGCTTGGCGAGCAGCGCGTTGACGCGCTCGGCCAGCTCGTCCGGGCGGGCGTTGAGCTTGTCGCTCAGCTGGGAGACAAGCGCGTGCTCGCGGGCGTTGAACTCGTAGGCACCGGCGCCCACCACGGCGTCGACGCGACGCACGCCGGAGCCGATGGAGGATTCGGACATAATGTTGATCGCGCCGATCTTGCCGACGTGGTCGACGTGGGTGCCGCCGCACAGCTCGCGGCTCCAGCCGTCCTCGCCGATGGACACGACACGCACGATGTCGCCGTACTTCTCGCCGAACAGGTGCATGGCGCCGAGCGCGATGGCGTCGTCGAACTTCATCTCCTTGGTGGTGACGACGAGGTTGTCGCGCAGACGGTCGTTGACGCGCTCCTCGACGGCGCTCATGACCTGCTTGGTCGGGGCGCTGGACCACTGGAAGTCGAATCGCAGACGATTCGGGGCGTCTTCGGATCCGCGCTGCGTGGCCTGCGGGCCGAGCTCCTCGCGCAGCGCCTTGTGCACCATGTGCGTGGCGGTGTGCGAGCGGGCGATGGCGCCGCGGCGGGCCAGATCGATGCTGGCGTTGACCTGCGTGCCGACGACCAGCGTGCCCTCGGTCAGACGGCACTGGTGGACGATGAGGTCCTTGATGGGCTTCTGCACGTCGTCGACCTCGAGCACCGCGCCGTCGTCGGACAGGATCTCGCCCTGATCGGCGAGCTGGCCGCCGGCCTCCGCGTAGAACGGGGTGCGGTCGAGGATGACCTCGATGTTGGCCGGACCGGTGACGGCCGGCACGGAGCCCTTGCCCTCCTGCATGATGCCGAGCACGGTGGCGCGCGCGGACATGTCGGTGTAGCCGAGGAAGTCGATCGGCTTGGCGAGGGTCTTCTTGAAGTCGTCGTAGACGGACAGGTCCACGTTGTGACGCTTCTTGAGCGCGTCGGCACGGGCGCGGTTCTTCTGCTCGGCCATCAGCTCGCGGAACTTGGCCTCGTCGACCTTCACGCCCTGATCGGCGGCCATCTCGAGGGTCAGCTCGATCGGGAAGCCGTAGGTGTCGTGCAGCTTGAACGCGTCGTCGCCGGAGACGACGGCGTTCGCGCCGGACTCCTGCTTGGCTTTGTTCACGGCCACGTCGAGGATGTCGATGCCGGCGGACAGGGTGCGGCGGAACGCGTCCTCCTCGCCGTACGCGGACTCGGACACCTCGTGGAAGGTGTCGTTGAGCTCCGGGTAGCTGGGCTCCATCGCGGCCTTGGAGGTCGGGAAGAGGGTCGGCAGGACCGCATCCTCGACACCGAGCACGCGCATGGCCTCGATGGTGCGGCGCAGCAGACGGCGCAGCACGTAGCCACGGCCGTTGTTGGACGGGCGCACGCCGTCGGACATGATCATCAGGGCGGAGCGCACGTGGTCGGCCACGACGCGGAACTTGACGTCCATCGCCTCGTCCTCGCCGTACTTGCGGCCCGAAAGCTTCTCCGCGGCCTCGATGACCGGGTAGACCTCGTCGGTCTCGTAGATGTTGCCCTTGCCCTGCATCAGGTAGGCGAGGCGCTCGAGGCCCGCACCGGTATCGATGTTCTTGTGCTCGAGCTCGCCGACGATGTGCAGGTCCGTCTTGGACTTGACGTTGTCGACCTCGTAGTTCTCGAAGACCAGATCCCAGATCTCGATGTAGCGGTTCTCGTCGGCGATCGGGCCGCCCTCCTTGCCGAAGGCCGGGCCGCGGTCGACGTAGATCTCGGAGCACGGGCCGCCGGGGCCGGGGCCGCCGGTGGTCCAGAAGTTGTCCTCCATGCCCATGATCTGGATGTGCTCGGGGTCGACGCCCTCGTTCTTCCACATCGAGCGGGCTTCCTCGTCATCGGTGAAGGTGGTCATCCACAGCTTCTCCGGGTCGAAGCCGTAGCCGCCCTTATCCTGCGGGGTGGTCAGCAGCTCGTAGGCGTAGTGGATGGCCTCCTCCTTGAAGTAGTCGCCGAAGGAGAAGTTGCCGAGCATCTGGAAGAAGGTGCCGTGACGGGTGGTCTTGCCGACCTCGTCGATGTCGAGCGTGCGCACGCACTTCTGGTTGGAGGCCATACGGTGCTTCGGCGGGGTCTGCTCACCCATCAGGTACGGGATGAACGGCACCATGCCGGCGATGGTGAACAGCGTGGTCGGGTTCGGCGAAATCAGCGACGCCGACGGGACGACCAGATGGTCGTGCGCGGCGAAGTAGTCGAGATAGCGCTTCGCGATTTCTGAGGTGCGCATAAGCGGTTGGAACTCCTTGTGTGTGTTTGCGGGCATGGTGAAGCCCTGGAAAGACTGTGATATGCGATTATCGATGGACGTCGGCGACCGGGCGATCATTTCCGGCCGATCCGTCACAGCGGGACATGGGGTCGGGTGACCGGCTCCGTGCTCGTGCGTCCGACCCGCCTCCGTTTAGTGGACGGTCTTCGAATACCGCTCGTTGAGCTCATGCTCACGGGCCTTGCGCGCGGTATTGAATTCATCGAACAGGCCGGCCAGCGTCCTGACGGCGACATTGTCCTGATCGGGGCCGAGCAGGAACTGGCGTGCGGCGTCGGGGGTGTTGGCCTTGACGTAGGCCTGGGCCTTGGAGACGGCGATCACGCCGAGACCGAAGCCGAGACCGACCCAGAAGATGCGCTTGAACATCACTTCTCCTCCTGCTTCGCCGCGGACTTGCCCTCGGCGAGGAAGGAAGCGGCGGTGGACTTCAGGGCGTATGCGGCCGATGCGATCTTGATCACCGGCTTGCCGAGGAAGGAACCGTACAGGTCGGTCAGTGCGCCGACGTTGTTGGCGGTGGTCGACGCTGCCGCCGAGATCTTGTTGACGTCCTCGAGCGACTTGTTGACCTGCTTGACGGTGGTGACTCCCTCATCGAGCGCGGGGATGGCGTGGTCACCGGATTCCTTGACGGTTGCGGCGATCTGGTCGAACAGCTTGCCCAGACGGATCAGCGGATAGATCATGAACCCGGCGAGCACGGCGAACGCGATGGCGGCCACCAGTCCGGCGATCTCTCCAACTCCCATAAAGCCTCCTATGTCACAGTTACTCGCAATAGGGTATCACTTGCCGTACGACACGATGGTGATCGCCTCGGCAAACGGCTTGGACGTATCGAAGTCGATGTCGGTGACGGAGCCGTTCTTCGGTCTCTCGCTCAGATCGAGATCGCTGCCGCCGAAGCGGTGTCCAAGACTCAGGAGCGTGTTGCCGTGCGAGATCTGGAGCACGTCGTCGCCGTCCCTGAGATCCGGATTGGATGCGATGAGCGCGAACGCGCCCTCGACGCGGGTCCAGTATTCCTCGTCCGATTCCGCATCGTGGAACGGGTCGGCCTCCTTGAGGAAGTCTCGGGTGGCGGCGAGACCGAACTTCTCGACGATCTCGTTGTAGTTCCTGGCGCCGTGGGGGCCGCCGGCGGCGGTCCATGCCAGGGACATGTCCTGCCCCTCGAAGTAGCCGTAGCACTGCTCGCGGAAGTGCATGTCGGAGACGAGCTCAGGACGGGCGTGGCCGGCGGCCTCGTTGATGTCGAGGATGCGGGTGGCGGTGATCTGGGCGCGAGAGGTGTCCGAGCAGTACGCGGCGGCAAAGTCGTAGCCGGACAGGCGGTGTCCGGCCTTGTCGGCGTCGGCGAGACCGGATTCGGTCAGCGGGGCGTTGCACCATCCCTGAAGACGGTTGTAGCGGTTGAACGTGGTCTGCCCGTGGCGGACCAGATGCAGATGGAGAATCATGGGTCCACTCTACCGCCGTGGCAGCGGCCGCGCGAGTCCGCACTCACTTCCCTATAACGCGGGAACCCCGCGTCCCAGACGGGAGCGCGGGGTTCGGGCGGTATGTCCTTGACTGTAAATGGATACAGAAGTGGGCCCGGATCAGCGGGCGTAGAACTCGACCACGTACTGGATGTTGACCTGCACCGGGATCTGATCGACCTCCGGCTTGCGGGTCAGGGTGGCCTTGAGGGACGGCAGGTTCACGTCGAGGTAGCCGGGGACCGCGGGCAGCACGTCACGGTGCACGCCCTCGGCGGCGATCTGGAACGGAACCATGGTCTGGCTCTTCGGCTTGACCTGGATGGTCTGGCCGGGCTTGACGCGGTAGGACGGGCGGTTGACGATGTTGCCGTCCACGAGGATGTGGCGGTGGGTCACGAACTGACGGGCCTGGGCGGTGGTGCGGGCGAAGCCGGAACGCAGGACCAGGTTGTCGAGACGGACCTCGAGATCGGCCAGCATGGCGTTACCGGTCTGACCCGGAACGTGGGTGGCCTGCTCGTAGGCGCGGCGCAGCTGCTTCTCGGACACGCCGTACTGGGCGCGCAGACGCTGCTTCTCGCGCAGACGCACGGCGTAATCGGACTCGGTGCGACGACGGGTGCGGCCGTGCTCACCCGGGGCGTACGGGCGCTTCTCGAAGATGCGCTGGGCCTTCGGGGTCAGGGCGATGCCGAGGGCGCGGGAAAGGCGCACCTGACGGCGGGAACGCTGAACGTTCGTCATGATTATTCCTTTATCTTTCTGTCGTTATCTGAACGGAACGTGGCATGGTCTTGTTGGCCTTCCACGCTGAGTCGGGCCTCTCCAACGCTTCGTCGTGATCACTCACGAGCGGCCTGTTTCCCTTGGGAAATTCCCAAGCGGCAAGCCGCCGACCCGTTGATGGGCTAAGACTCCAGACGTATCCGCCTTGCGGCAGACACAAACGACCAATATACACCTATGCCCGGGACAGCACCCCGGCATCCATTCGATATACCGTGTCGGCGTAGCTGACCGCGTCCGGATCGTGCGTGACCATGAGCACTCCCGCGCCGGCATTCGCCCGTTGGCGCAGCAATCGCATGACCATGGTGGTGCTGTCCATGTCGAGATCACCGGTCGGTTCGTCCGCGATGATGAGTCTCGGCGAGCCGATGAGCGCGCGAGTCGAACCAGACCGCGATGGCGGCGAAGACGATCTCGAGCACGCCGAGCACGATGAGCGTCGGCAGCATCACCATGCGGCAGTGCATCATCTGCCCCGGGCAGATGCCGATGAGAATCGTGGGAACGGCGAGCATCAGCAGCGCATCGATGATCACGGCGATGTTGAGACCGACACGGATCCTGCCCTCGACGAATAGCGAAACGATACCGAGGGCAAGGATCGCGACACCGATGCCGGTGACGACCTGCTGCGAGTAGTGGCAGGCTCCGAACGTGTCATGCCCCTGGCATGCGTGGGCGAAGGTCTGCGGCGCGATGGCGGTCAGAGCTTCTCGATCGGCGCGTTCTTGAGCGACAGACGCTTGACCCCGTCGGAGCCGAAGTCGACCGTGATCACCGGCCTCGGGCCCGCAGCCTGGATGTCGATGATCTTGCCCATGCCGAAGCGGTCGTGGGTGATGCGGTCGCCGATCGAGAAATCGGCGACGTCAAGACCGTTGTCCCGCACGCCCTGCGAGGCCGCCGAGGCGGCGGACGCCTTCGGGGTGATGCGGCGGGTTGACACCTTGCCGGAGCGTCCACTCGAGGAGGACGAGCCGGAGCGGGAGGACGATCCATACGACGAGGACGAACCGTAGGACGAGGAGCCATAGGCGGAGGATCCGCGTCGGCCCGAGCCTCGCGAGCCGTAGGACGAGGAACCGGAGCCGCCATAGGACGAACCGTAGGAGGACGAACCGTAGGAGGATCCCCCATACGTGGAGCCGTAAGAGGAGCCTCCGTACGAGGACGAACCGCGCGAACCATAGGACGATGAGCCATAGGAGCCGGAACCGCCGAAGGTCGGGCCGGAGGAGAAATCGTCGTCCCAGCCGCCGAACTCGTCATCGTCCCAGTTGGCGCGCATGCGCTCGACGTCGGATTCACAGCGCTTCCAGTCGATGAGCTCGTCGGGGATCTCATCGAGGAACTGGCTGGGGAGCATCTCGGCGGCCTTGCCCCACTGGCTGCGCACGGCGGCGCGCGTGACGTACAGGCGGCGCTTGGCGCGAGTGATGCCCACGTAGGCGAGACGACGCTCCTCGGACAGTTCGCTCGTGTCCTCGAGGGAGCGCGAATGCGGGAACGTGCCCTGCTCCATGCCGGTGAGGAACACCACCGGGTATTCGAGGCCCTTGGCGGTGTGCAGGGTCATGAGCGTGACCTTGCCGGAGTCCTCGCCCTCGCCGGGAAGCTGGTCGGAGTCCGCCACGAGCGCCGTGGTCTCGAGGAAGCCGCCGAGCGTGGCGTCGGGGGTCTTCTGCTCGAACTCGGCCGCGGTGGACTGCAGCTGGGAGAGGTTCTCGATGCGCGACTCGTCCTGCGGGTCGGCGGACTTGCGCAGCTCGTCGAGCAGCCCGGACTTGTCGAGTACCTCGGCGACGACGTCGCTGGGATGCGCGTCATTGGCGCGCGCGAACGCGGACAGGCCGGCCATGAGATCGCGGAAGGCGTGCAGCTGGTTGAGGGTGCGGGTGGGCATGCCCTCGATCTCGTCCATGTGCATGAGGCCGTAGAAGAAGCTGCCGCCATTGGCGCGCGCATAGTCGAGGATGATGCCTTCGGCCCGGGTGCCGAGTCCTCGCTTGGGCACGTTGAGGATGCGACGCAGGTTCACGTCGTCGTCCGGGTTGACGATGGCCTGCAGATAGGCCATCGCGTCCTTGATCTCGCGGCGCTCGTAGAATCTGGTGCCGCCGACCAGCTGGTAGGGCATCCCGGCGTTGATGAGCGCCTCCTCCAGCGAGCGGGACTGCGCGTTGGCGCGGTACATGACCGCCATGTCCGAGTAGGCGATGGACTCCTCGCTGTGGAGCCTAGCGATCTCGCCAGCGACCCACTGGGCCTCCTGCTGGGCGTTGTCGGCCGCATAGCCGACGATCGGCTCCCCCTTGCCGATGGCGGTCCACAGCTTCTTGGGCTTGCGTCCCTCGTTGTTCGAGATCACCGCGTTGGCGGC
The DNA here is from genome assembly GCF_006454495.1 of Bifidobacterium sp. UTCIF-38. Classification (NCBI taxonomy): domain Bacteria; kingdom Bacillati; phylum Actinomycetota; class Actinomycetes; order Bifidobacteriales; family Bifidobacteriaceae; genus Bifidobacterium; species Bifidobacterium sp. UTCIF-38. Next base: position 138,856 of record NZ_JFAL01000019.1, read on the forward strand.
ATCGAGGATGGTCTGCGTGGAACGGTAGTTCTGCTCGAGCATGATGGTCTTCGCATCCGGGAAGTCCTTTTCGAAGTCCTGGATGTTGCGGATGTCGGCGCCGCGGAACGCGTAGATCGACTGGTCGGAATCACCCACCACGGTGATCCACGCCGGATCCTGACCGTCGTGCGAGTCGACGCCGGCGAGCTCACGCACGAGCACGTACTGCGCGTGGTTGGTGTCCTGATACTCGTCGACGAGGATGTATCGGAACTTGTGGCGGTAGTATTCGGCGGCCTGCGGATGATCGCGCAGCAGTTCGACGGTGCGCACGATGAGATCGTCGAAGTCCACGGCGTTGGCGAGGGCGAGGCGGTGCTCGTACTCGGCGTAGACGATCGCGTACAGCTCCTCGACGTTGTCGAAGCTGCTGATCCGGTAGCCGCGCTGGCCGGGCTTGAAGTCGGGCGCGTAGGCGGCCAGCTGCGTCGAGACGGAGATGAGCTGGTTCTTGTAGTCGGAGATGCGTCCGAGGATCGAGCGTGGCGTATAGCGCTTGACGTCGATGTTGAATTCGGTGGCGATGATCTTGACGAGGCGCTCGGAGTCGGCGGAGTCGTAGATCGAGAAGCCGCTCTTGAGCCCGATCTCCTTGCCGTCGCGCCTGAGGATCCTTACGCACGCCGAGTGGAAGGTCGACACCCACATGCGCTGGGCCACCGGGCCGATCAGCGTCTGGAGGCGCTCACGCATCTCGGCGGCGGCCTTGTTGGTGAACGTGATGGCGAGGATCTGGCTGGGCCATGCGCCGAACTGGCTCAGGATCCACGCGATGCGACGGGTCAGCACGCGGGTCTTGCCGGAGCCGGCGCCCGCGCCGATCAGCAGCGCCGGCCCACGATACTGCACCGCCTGGGACTGCTGCGGGTTGAGATCCCCCACGAGCTCCTCGGCGCTTCTTGCGATGACATCCGGATCCTGTTGCACGCTGCTCCCCTGTCGTGTGAACTGAACTGTGAACGTATTGGCGAACCGTTCTGCCGTGTAAATTTTCGGCCATATATGTCTACCACACGGCCTCGTCGGCCGGACGATGCGGGATGATTGCGTGAGGACGACGTGAGACGGATCGCGCGGCTCCCCCGTGGCGGTCACCGACGCGACGTACACTGACAGTTCAACCATTCGTTACCCGTCATTCGTCAAAAAGGGGTTGTTTTGAAGGAACTTGAGGAACGCATCCGCAAGGAGGGCACGGTCAAGCCCGGCAATGTGTTGAAGGTGGACGCCTTTCTGAACCACCAGTGCGATGTGACGCTGTTCGACCACATGGGCGCGGCCTGGGCCGAGCACTTCGCCGGCAGGACCATCACGAAGATCCTCACCATCGAGGCCTCCGGCATCGGCATCGCATGCATCGCGGCGCGCCACTTCGACGGCGTTCCGGTGGTGTTCGCGAAGAAGGCGCAGTCGATCAACCTCGACGGCGAGCAGTACACCACCACCGTCTACTCCTTCACCAAGCAGAAGGAGTTCCCGGTGATCGTCGCGAAGAAGTACCTCAGCGCCGGCGACCATGTCCTGCTCATCGACGACTTCCTCGCCAACGGCAAGGCGCTGCACGGACTCATCGATCTGTGCAAGGAGGCCGGAGCCGTGGTCGAGGGCATCGGCATCGCCGTGGAGAAGGGCTTCCAGGGCGGCGGCGACACGTTGCGCGCCGAGGGCTACGACGTCGATTCGCTCGCCATCGTCGAGTCGATGGACGCCGAGACCGGCGAGATCACGTTCCGCGACTGACGTCCGCGAGGACGCATCCGCATGCATTCCACGGCTCCCCGTCGGGGAGCCGTTTTCATGATGTTGTCGTATTCAATCAACATGTTGTTCGATTTGAAGATCGATACCTCGATAACAGTGAACAACATGTTGATTTTATATTGAGAGGAACCAATGGAAGAACAGGAAGAGCAGAAGAACGCCGGCGCGAACGCCGCCGGCAAGGTCGACAAGGCGGGCAAGGCCGGCATCTCGATGGAGGCGCTGACCTCCCTCGACGCGCCGGTGTCGTTCGTCAAGGGCATCCCCTTCGGCCTGCAGCATGTGATGGCGATGTTCGTCGCGAACCTCGCCCCGATCTTCATCGTCGCCTCTGCCGCGAAGATGAGCCCAGCCCAGTCGGCCGCGGTCATCCAGGCCGGTCTGCTGGTGGCGGGTCTCGGCACCTGCCTGCAGCTGTACGGTGCGTGGCGCATCGGCTCGAAGCTGCCGATGGTCACCGGTATCTCGTTCACGTACGTGGCGGCCGCGGTCGCGATCTGCGCGGACAAGGGCTACGGCGCGGTCGTCGGCGCGGTGATCGTCGGAGGCCTGCTGGAACTGGTGCTGGGCCTGACGGCGCAGTACTGGCGCCGGTTCGTGCCGCCGATCGTCTCCGCGATCGTCGTGACCTCGATCGGTTTCTCGCTGCTCAACGTGGGCGCCACCTCGTTCGGCGGCGGCTCCGGAGCCAAGGACTTCGGATCGTGGCAGAACCTCACGCTGGGTCTGATTTCGCTGGTCGCATGTTTGGCATTCCAGCTGCTCATGAAGGGCACGGCCAAGCAGCTGTCCGTGCTGTTCGGCCTCGTCGTCGGCTATGTGGCGGCGATTGCCATGGGCAAGGTCGACTTCTCCGGGTTCCAGCATCTCGCGATCGTATCCGTGCCGCAGTTCATGCCGTTCAAGCCGGAGTTCGATCCCGGCGCGATCATCTCGCTGGCCCTGCTTTACGTCGTCTCCTCGGTCGAGGTGCTCGGCGACACCGCCGCCCTGACGAAGGTGGGTCTCAACCGCCTGCCCACCGAAAGGGAGACCGCCGGCGCGATCGCGGGCGACGGCCTCATCTCCTCGGTGTCCGGCCTGTTCGGCTGCCTGCCGCTCACCTCGTTCGCGCAGAACATCGGACTGGTGGCGATGACCAAGGTCGTCAACCGCAAGGTCATCCTCTCCGGCGGCCTGATCCTCGTGGTGGCGAGCTTCGTGCCGGCCATCGCTGAGGTGTTCAATTCCCTGCCGCAGGCGGTGCTCGGCGGCTGCACGATCATGATGTTCGGCAACATCATCCTCTCCGGCTTCCAGATGATCGCCGAGGCCGGTTTCACGCAGCGCAACATCACGATCGCCGCACTCTCCCTGACGATCGGCATCGGCTTCACCCAGGTGAGCGACATCTTCGCCCAGTTCCCTGCCCTGTTCCAGCAGATCTTCGCCTCGAACTGCATCGCCGTCGCGTTCGTCGTCGCCGTGATCCTCAACGCCGTCCTGCCGAGCGAGGACCACTTCCTCTCGGCACCGAAGGAGCAGGAGGCGTAAGAAAGAAACGCTTTCCAACCTATCCAAATAAAGGGGGGCACCACATGGTGTCCCCTTTATTGTTATTGTTCATTGCCGAAACGGTGGCATTCGAATCCGGTGGCATTCGAATGCTCGGTTCCGAATTGTTCCGCCGATTTGCGTGCTCTTCTATGGTCCGTCTCGGTAGCTCGCAGGGGACTCAGTGCATCCAAAGCCGATTCCGCGTCTGAGCCCCGCCCTTAGCTCGCATCCGCAGTTTTGTCGCACATCCACAACGCGTATCATCGATGATACAATCGTATGTCCGAAGCATCCCCACGATCGAGGATGTAACCGACAATCAGAGAAACAGGAGATCACAGAACATGACCACCGCCACAGGCAACACGGCAGCCAGGGAACGCATCTACCCCGAGGTGGGGGCGGCGCTGCTTCAGGCGCGCAAGGAGTGCGGGATGACCCAGCAGCAGCTGGCCGATGCGACCGGGGTCTCGCGCATCACGATCCAGCGCATCGAACAGGCCCACATCAACCCGTCGTTCCGTTCGCTCGAGGCGCTTGCCCACGGCATGGGCCGCAAGCTCACCATCAGCTTCGACCCCCTCGACGAGTAAGACCCCCAGAATCTCTCAGGACGCTCAGGACTGACGCCGGCTCAATTCGGCCGGGTTATTGACATATCGCCGGAGTTGTCCACAGGCGTCGACAGGTCCGTATCGGGCTCGCGAACCCTACGGTATGTTGGAAGTCGTGGCGGAAAGAAGTCAGGCACCCGTCAATCGCACACTGTCCGGCATCGCCGGATAAACGGCCACCGAACATCACCGGAGGAATCATCTGGGAGCCATCCGGGCAAAGGAGCACATCGTGAGGATCTACAATTTCACCGACAACGACGACGTCGACATCGTCGCGCGGCAGGGCGCGTTCCAGGTCATCGAATGGAAGCGCGACCTGTCCGTCGACTACGGCGGCGCGGCGGCCGCCTACTTCGCGTCCGAGATGAACGTGCGACGCCGTCAGGTGGTGTGCACGCTCGACGGGAAGACCGGCATCACCGTGCAGGCCGGCGCCATGCAGTGGACGGCCGGGCACGTCCAGGCGACCACGGGCGTGAAGGGCGTGGGCGACTTCCTCGGCAAGATGGCGCGCGGCGCGGTCACCAAGGAATCGGCCATCAAGCCCGAATACCAGGGTGTCGGCATGCTCGTGCTCGAACCGACGTACCGGCACATCCTGCTCATCGACCCGGCGCAGATGGGCGGCTCGATGACCGTCAACGACGGCCTGTTCTACGCATGCGAATCGACCGTGCAACAGCGGGCCGTGATGGTCTCCCGTCCGAGCGCGATGGTCGCCGGCGGCGAGGGCCTGTTCAACCTCGCGTTGCAGGGGCAGGGCACGGTCGCGCTGGAATCGCCCGTCCCCGCATCCGAACTCGTCACCATTGATCTGGAGGACGATGAGCTGAAGGTCGACGGCAATTTCGCCATCGCGTGGACCACGGGACTCCAGTTCACGGTGGAGCGCTCCGGCAAGTCGCTGATCGGCTCGGCCGCCAGCGGCGAGGGACTCGTGAACGTGTACCGAGGCACCGGCCGCGTGCTGCTCGCGCCGGTCGCCTCCCCCACCTTCAACCCGAACGCCGGCACCGGCACGGTGTGAATGGGTGTGAGTGGGTCCGTAGGCCACTGGGTCCGGCGTCGGGGCGACTCCGGTACGTTTCCCGGGGTCAACCGGCATGGCACCCCGTTCTCCGTACGCTGAGGTGATGGAGACGTACGGGGAACGGGATCTTATCAACTTCACCCCCTGTTTTCGTACGCTGCGGGATGGCAGGCGTACGAAAACAGGGGGTCGCCCCGCCTACTTGTGGTAGAGGCTCACGCGTTCGTACTTGGGCTCGCAGGAGACGTTGATGCCGAGCTTGCGGTAGAGCGCCTCGTCGGCCGCCGAGATGATGACCGAGAAGAAGGCGTCGCAGCCGCGCAGGCGCTCAAGGCCTGCGATCACACGGGCCGCAGTCTCATCCGTCGAACTCGTGATGGACAGTGCGATCAGCGTCTCGTCGGAATGCAGTCGACGGTTCACGCTGTTGAGGTGTTCGGTCTTCAGACGGCAGATCGGCTCGATCGCCTTGTCGTCGATCACCAGCAGATCGTCGTCCACTCCGGTGACGGCCTTGAGCGCGTTCATCAGCAGTGCGCTCGCCGCGCCGAGCAGCGTGCCGGTCCTACCGGTGACGACCCTGCCGTCGGGCAGCACCATCGCGCCGGCCGGAGCGCCGGTCTCCCGCTCGCGGCCGAGCGCCGCCGCACGCGCCGGGGAGAGATCCTCGTCGACGCCGGCCTTCTTCATGATCGAACGCAGACGCTCGACCTGATCCTCGCCCTCGCCGGTGCGCTTGAACTGCACGGCCGCGGTGAAGTAGCGGCGCACGATCTCGAGATTCGCGGCCTCGCGGCACGCCTCGTCGTCGCTGATCGCATAGCCGACCATGTTGACGCCCATGTCGGTGGGGCTCTGGTAGGGGCTCTGACCCATGATCCGCTCCATCATGGCCTTGAGCACCGGGAACGCCTCGACGTCGCGGTTGTAGTTGACGGTGGTCTCGCCGTGCGCCTCCAGCTGGAACGGGTCGATGATGTTCGCGTCATCCAGATCGACCGTGGCCGCCTCGTAGGCGATGTTCACCGGATGGTTGAGCGGCAGGTTCCACACCGGGAACGTCTCGTACTTCGCGTACCCGGCCTTCACGCCGCGACGATGCTCGTGGTAGAGCTGCGACAGGCACGTGGCGAGCTTGCCGGAGCCCGGCCCCGGAGCGGTGACGACGACGAGCGGGCGGCTCGTCTCGATATAGTCGTTGCGTCCGTACCCCTCGTCCGAGACGATGCGTTCGATGTCATGCGGATAGCCGGCGATCGGATAGTGCAGATAGCAGGTGACGCCCAGCTGGGCGAGACGACGCCGATACGCCTCGGCGGCGGGCTGACCCGCATACTGGGTGAGCACCACCGAACCGACATGGAAGCCGCGCGAACGGAACACGTCGATCAGACGCAGCACATCCTCGTCGTAGGTGATGCCGAGGTCGCCTCGCGTCTTGGCCTTCTCAATGTGGTTCGCGTTGACCGCGATGACGATCTCCACGTCGTCGACGAGGCTGGAGAGCATGCGGAACTTGACGTCCGGCTCGAATCCGGGCAGCACGCGCGCCGCGTGATGGTCATCGAACAGCTTGCCGCCGAACTCCAGATAGAGCTTGCCGCCGAAGCGGTCGATCCGCTCGCGGATCCTCGCGGCCTGCATTTCGATGTACTTGTCGTTGTCGAATCCCTGTCGCATGTGCTGTGGCAACCTTTCGAACGGCGCGAACTGAACGGAAGAATTATAGATGAATTCTCCATGAACCGGACGTTCGGGAGGGTCGGAACGGGGTGCGAGGGCGCAGGCGTGCGGCACAATGGTGGCAAGGAGGCCCCGTCATGGTCGATGACTACACCGCGAAGATGACCGAGCTGATCGAGCTGATGCGCGCGATCGGCAACGATACGCAGCAGTGCGAGGTCAAGGAGTGCAAGCGCAAGATCTCCTCGACCATCACGGACACGCTGTCCGCGTTCTCGAACGGTTCGGGCGGCTGGATCATCCTCGGCCTGTCCGAGAAGGAGGGGTTCACGCCGGTCGAGGGCTTCAACGCGCGCTCCATGCAGGAGGCGCTGAGTCAGGCGTGCGAGAAGATGACCCCGGTGGTCCGTCCGGTGATCGTCACCTGCCCGTTCGAGGGGACGAATCTCGTGTTCGCGCGCGTCGACGAGATGCTGCCGCGCGACAAGCCGTGCTTCATCACGGCGCTGGGACCGCACACCGGCTCCTACATCCGCACCGGCGACGGTGACCGGCGCATGACCTCCTACGAGGTCGACAGGCTCATCGAGGAGCATCTGCAGCCCACCTACGATGTGGACATCGTGTCCGGCGCCACGCCGGACGACCTCGATCCGACGCTGGTCGACGGCCTGCTCACGCGGGTGCGCGAGCAGCATCCGCACGTGTTCGCCGGACGCTCCGACACGGACATGATGCTTGATCTGGAGATACTGCGCCACGACGATTCGGCGGCCGAGACCCTCGGGGTCGGCGGCGTCCTCAGGCCCACGCTGGCCGGTCTGCTCGCATTGGGCCGCTATCCGCAGAAGTTCTATCCGCGCCTGTCCATCTCGATCGCCGTGTTTCCCGGCACGGACCGCGACGACGTGTTCCGAGGCGACGAGCGCCTCGTCTACTCGGGCAGTGTGGTCGGTTCGATCCCGGTGATGATCGATGACGCGGTCGAGTCGCTGATGCGCTGGATCGGCGCGAAGAAGCCCGACTATCCGCCGACCGTCCTGCGCGAGGCGATCGCGAACGCGCTCACGCACCGCGACTACTCCCCCGACGCACGCGGTACGCAGGTGCGGATCAACGTGTTCACGGACCGCATCGAGATCACGAACCCGGGCGGCCTGTTCGGCACGGTCACGCACGACGTGCTCGCCAACCCGCACCCGGTCACGGGCGTGCCGTTCGTCTCCACGAGGAACCAGTTCCTGTTCACGCTACTCGAGTCGACCCCGTATCCGAACGGCGGCTACGTGAACCCGGAGGGCGGCGACGGCTACCAGCGGATCGCGGCGACCCTGCGCGAGGCGGGGATCGAACCGGCGACCACGCGCAACACGATCAACACGTTCACGATGACGATCACCCGGCATCGCACCACCAAACGCGGGTCGACCGGCGACGTGTCGAAGGCGATCCTCGACGTGCTGGAACGCCATTCCGCGATGAGTCTGAAGGAGATCCTGCGCGAACTGCAGTTGACGCCTCTGGCGGCGACCTCCGGCATGCGCGAACTGTTGAAGGAAGGTCGGGTCATCCAGGTGAGGTTCCGGGACGACCCGACCCAGCGCTATCGGCTTAAGACCGCGTGAGCGGCCATGTGACTGCTCACGCCTCGGTCAGCTGCGTGGTCGTCGAGGCGAATGACGCCGGGCGCAGGCGCCTGACGCGTCCGACGGCGAGTCCGATGCAGACGAACGCCACGGCGAACAGGGCGACGATTCCGATCGACAGTCCCCAGCCGATCGCATCCACGCCGTCGGTCGACGCCGAGCCGATGCCGAGCGCGTCGTCGATCGAGGCGCAGTACCACCATCCGGGCAGCATCCTGCCGAGCGCGATCATCGGCGCGGGCATCAGGTCCAGAGGGAAGGTGACGCCGGAGGTGAACAGGATGACCAGTCCGAACACGTTCGCGAACCCGTTGGCCATGATGTCGTTGAACCCGCATTCGCCGAGCAGGAAACCGCAGGCGACGGTCATCAGCGCGTACACGCAGGTCGACGTGACCGTCATCGCCACGCCGGTCGGAGCGAGCGAGCTCGGGTCCACGCCGGCCGCGGCCATCATCGCAAGGACGATGGCGAAGTAGCCGGCCACGACGACCAGCGCGAACCCGCACAGGGTGGCCATGCGCTGCAGGCTCATCGTCGAGGAACGCTGCGGCGAGGCGTACAGGCGACGGCGCGTCTCGCCGGCATTGAACACGCCCAGCACAAGGGATGTGCAGACGGTCATGGCGAGGAACAGCGGGTAGAGCACGACCTCCATCAGACCGCCGAATCCGTCCGCGGCCCGGTCGGGCGTACGTTCGGTGGTGGAAGCGGAAGCATCGGCGGCGCTGTGGTCGACGGCGATCGCGTGGTTCGCGGCCTTGTCGCGGGCGGTGTCGACGGCGCGTTTCGTCGCCGCCTTGAGGTCACCCACGGCGAGGCCCTTGAGCGCGCCTTCGGACGGCTGCGCGGGGTCGACCGTGACGTTGCCGCCGATCAGCGCGGTGCGGGTCAGGGACAGGAAGCCGCTGACGTCCATCGAAGCCATCGCGCCCAGTCCGGACGTGTAGCTGGTGACGGTCTCGACCTCGGGTGTCTTGCCGCCTTCCGACGAGACGGAGTCGACCAGCTTGTCTGCGTACCCGTCGGGGATGATGACGATCAGGTCCACCCAGTTCGAGGCGACCGCCTGCTGCAAGGTTTCGGGATCGTCGTCGAGGTCGGTCAGATCGTTGTCGACGGCGAGGTAGGCGCGCATCGCGTCGGCCACTCCCCCGCGGTTGGCGTCCCTGTCGATGACCGCAACGTCGGCTTTGCCGGGCGTGTACGTGTCGCCGACCGGGCGGCTCCCGGACAGTTGGGAGCCGCCGAGCGCGAGCATCATGACGCCGATGCCGATCAGGTAGATGAGGATGTAGATGCGGTGCGCGATGAGCACGCGCAGCGTGGCCTTACAGGTGTTCATAGCGTTGCTCCTTGAGCATGATCGCCCCCGCGGCGAGGAACAGTGCGCTCATGGCGAGGAGCACGCCGCAGGTGGCAAGGAACGGACGGTAGCTGTCGAAGTAGAGGATGTCGTAGAACAGGTTCACGACCTGCTGGGTGGGGTTGACGAGGGCGAGCACGGGCAGGTTGCGGGCGATCCAGTCGCTCAGGGACATCGCGAACGCTCCGTACAGTCCGGAGAACAGCGACAGGGTGCAGGCGATGGCGCTGGTCATGCCGACCTTGACCCCATGGGAGAGTTTCGGTATCGCGCCGATCATCGTGCCGAACGCGCAGGCCATGAACGAGGCGACCGCCACGGCGAGGACGGCGGCGGGTTCGCGTCCGCCGAACGGGACGTCGAGGACGTAGCGGATGTAGGCGAGCGCGACGAGCAGGCAGACCGAGGCGCACAGCCAGCTGGCAAGGAACCCGGCGATGAGCTGCCGCGTGCGGCTCAGGGGCGCGATCGAACGGCGTATGCCCAGTGCGGACAGGTTGGCCTGCGCGGTGACGACGGCCCTGATCGAATAGGACATCGCCATGAGGCATGCCATGGCGAGCAGCGCGTAGAAGTACCGTGTGGCGACGTCGGGGGCGAAGTTGGTGAGCGTGGTCTCGCGGGTCATGCCGGTGGTGGAGCCGATGGAGGCCCAGAAGGTCCGGCTGGTCGCGGCCCAGGGGTTGTCGGCGATGAGCTTGCGGGTGAGCGTGTCGGTGCGGTTGTACAGGCTGATGGCGCCGTCGAGGGCCGAGATGGTGATGGACTTGCCCGAGACCGCCGCGCTGGAGCCGTCCATGCCGGCGACGGTGTCCGAGGCGAGGGTCAGGGTGATGCGCCCCTGCTTGTCGACGGTCAGGTAGCCGTCCGCGTCGCCCTTCGAGATGAGGTCGCGGGCCTTGTCGACCGAGTCGACGGGGGTCGCTTCGAGCAGCGACCGGCTGATGCCGGTGGTGTCCTTGGCTTCGCCCGACAGCGCGTCGATGAATGCGGAAGCCCCCTTGGCGTTGTTCCAGTTCACGTCCTGGACCGTGGCGAGGGGCACCGCCTTGAGCTCGTATTGCTCGCCGAGGTCGGCGAACATCATGTTGAACAGGGTGGCGAGCGCGAGGGGGAAGACGATGAGCCAGAACATCGACGCTTTGTCCTGCAGGTTCGTTCTGAGGGTCATGACGAAGGTGGACCACATGGTGCGTCTCCTTTCCGTGTTTCCATGAGGTGCGTGGGGTAGGTGCGTGGGGTGGGGTCAGTCGCGCAGGGCCGTGCCGGTCAGTTCGAGGAACACGTCGTTCAGGGTGGGCGGCCGGCTGGTGAGGTGGCCGATGCTCGCGCCTCCCGCACGCAGCACGCCGATGAGGTCGACGAGGTTGTGCTCGCCCCGCCGGCAGGTGACGTCGAGTTCGCGGCCGTCCCATGCGGCGTCGGTGACGAAGTCGAGCGCGCGTACGGCGGTGAGGGTGTCGTCGTCCAGATCGAGGGTCTCGATGGTGATGCGTTCGCCGGTGTCGATCATGTTCTTGAGTTCGTCGGCGGTGCCGAGGGCGAGGTGCCGGCCGTGGTCCATGATGAGGATGCGGTCGCAGATCTCCTCGACCTCCTCCATGTAGTGGCTGGTGTAGATGATGGTGGCGCCGTCCCGGTTGAGCCGCCGGATGCCTTCGAGGATCGCGTTGCGGCTTTGCGGGTCGACCGCGACGGTGGGTTCGTCGAAGAAGATGAGGTCGGGTCTGTGGGCGATGCCGCAGGCGATGTTGAGCCTGCGCAGGAGTCCGCCGGAGAGTTTGCCGGGGCGATACTTGCGGAATTCCCTCAATTCGGCGAAGTCGATGGCCTGTTCGACGAGCGGGGCGCGTTCGGCCTTCTTCGGCACGTACAGGGAGCAGAAGTAGTCGATGTTCTCCTCGACGGTGAGCTCGTTGAAGACGGCGACGTTCTGGGGTACGAGTCCGATGCGGCGTTTGAGCGCGTAGCTGGTGGGGGTCATGGGTTCGCCGAAGACGCGGATGGCGCCCGCCTCGTAGGCGAGTAGGGCGAGGATGCAGTTGATCGCGGTGGTCTTGCCGGAGCCGTTGGGTCCGAGCAGGCCGAAGATCTCGCCCTGGCGCACGTCGAGGTCGAAGTAGTCGAGCGCCGTCATGTCGCCGTAGTGTTTGACGAGCTTGGAGACGCTGACCGCCGGGGTCGTGGTGTTGGTCGTCATGTCCGCTCCTTTCCTGTCTGGGTTGGTTCCATCATGCCGTCCGGCGGGGTGTCGGGGCCACCGGCAAACGTCACGATCGGCCCCAAGGCGAGATGACATTTGTCACGGGTTGCGATCCTCGCGCGTCTGCCCCGATCAGGCGGCTTGATGCGGGTAGGCTTGTGGTGATGGATGCGCCCCTCCGACGCGGGAACCGAGACGTGACCGGAGAGGAACGGGACGCCGGGCGAGCCGAAGCGGGGGTGAGGGCGTATGCGTGCGATGACCGAGAAGGCGCTGCTGGCCGTGCTGGGCGTGGTGCTGGCCGTGGTCGCGCGCATGCCGGTGGACGAGACCCTGGTCGTGGCACTGCTGACCGCAGTGTCGGTGACGAGCGCCGTCGCGTGGATGCCGTCCACCCGGCTCGCATGGCTGTCGATCGCCATGTTCGTGATCGTCGCCGCATTCGTGCCGGTCTGGCGACTGTTCCTGCCGTTGGCCGCGTATGACGAGGCGCGCATGACACTGCCGGATGTGCGACCGGCACGTTCCGGTGCGTGGCGGGACGCCGTCGTGTTTCGGGCGATCCCGCTGCTGCGATGGCTGTGGCTGCTGCCGATGATCCCCCTGATCGCGTCCCTCGTCACGGCCGGCGGGCCGGGGCAGGCCGGCGCGGAATCGTCCGGTCTTGTCGATTCGGCCGGTCTGACAGGCATGCCCGCCCCGGCCTTCGTCGGGCTGCTCGTCATCGTCTCATGCGTGGGATGCGCGCTGGGGTTCGAGTCGCGCGCCGTCTCCTCGCTGCACGGCGAGACGCGGCGGTTGCGGGACGATGCGCGCGAACGCTCCCGCGCGAACCGTATCCGGCTGGCCGACGTGGCCGAGGAGCGCGCGCAGTCGGTGCGCTTGGCCACGCTCGGCGAGCGCACGCGCATCGCCCGCGAGATCCACGACAACGTCGGCCATCTGCTCACCCGTGCGATCATGCAGGCGCAGGCGTCGCGCGCGGTGGCCGAGGCGACCGGCGACGACATGGCGGCGCAGGGGTTCGGCGCACTGTCCTCCACGTTGGACGACGCGATGACGATGGTGCGCCGGTCCGTGCATGATCTGGAGGACGACGGCACCGATTTCGCCGCGCAGATCGACGCCGCGGTCCGATCGTTCGACGGAGTCTCCCCCGGCTTCCGCGTCTCGCTGACGAACGACATCACCGACGCGCCGGCGCCCGTGGCGCGCTGCTTCGCAACGGTGATCCGCGAGGCGCTGTCCAACGTGGTGCATCACAGCGACGCGCACGAGGCGCAGGTCACGCTGCGTGACCTGCCGGCCCTGTGGCAGTTGGTCGTCCAGGATCCAGGGCCGGCGGCGTCGGCACCGAAGCCATCCAAGGATTCCGCCCCCGCCGTTCTACTGGACGGTCGTGGACGCGGTGACGGCGAGCAGGGCCGTGGCATGGGGATCGCGGACATCGAATCGCGGGCGCGGGCCCTGGGAGGCACGGCCCTGTGCGGACCGTACGGCGACGGGTGGCGCGTGTTCGTGTCCCTGCCGAAGGCGCGGTGGGCCGCACACGCCGGCGATCGCATCGAAAAGCACGGGAACAGGGACGACAAGGACAAGCAGGAAGGGAGCGCATCGTGAGCGTCGCGATCGTGGATGATGATCCGATCGTCTGCCAGTCGCTGCAGACCATTCTCACCGCCACCGGCGCGGCGGAGGTGCTGTGGACGGCGAACGACGGGCAGGCCGCCGTATCCCGGTATTTCGACTCCCCTTCGGACAGACCGGACGTGCTGCTCATCGACATCCAGATGCCCGGCATGGATGGGCTGGACGCGGCGCGCGCGATCCTTGCGCGCGATCCGGCGGCGCGCATCCTGTTCCTGACGACGTTCGCCGACCGCACGTACATCGCCCAGGCCATGGCGCTCGGTGCCAGGGGGTATCTCATCAAGCAGGACGTGGCCGCAGTGGCGCCGGCGATCCAGTCGGTGATGGCCGGACAGGTGGTGATGGGATCGGACGTGCTCGGCAAGCTCACCGATGCGGTCGCCTCATCCGGCAATTCGAATGGCGCCACGGCGAGGCGGACCTCCGCTCCGCCCGTCGGGAGCTCCCCCGCGCTGGACGGACCGGTCGACGATCTTACCGATCGCGAACGTGAGATCGCATCGCTGGTGGCCGAGGGACTCGACAACCGGGACATCGCGCATCGGCTGTATCTGAGCGAGGGCACCGTGCGCAACCGGGTGAGCGCCCTGCTCGACAAGCTGGGCCTGTCCAACCGCACCCAGCTGGCGATCCTGTGGATCAACGCGCACCGGTAGAAGGGAATCCAGGAGGGAATCGGTCTTCGGCCGAGCCGCTCACATGAAGAGGAACCAGGAGGCGACGTCCCAGCGGATGCGCACGGGCATGTTCATGCCGTCGGCGAACTGCTTGAGGAACAGGAACAGGAACGCGAGCGCCACCGCAATCGCGAACCCGCCGAACACGAGCCGCCGCAGCGTGTCATGCGCGTCGAGGACGCTCGCCTGCGCATCCGGACCCGGCATGATGTCCGCGCAGGCATTGGCGTCCCCGACGGCGTTGAGCTCGGTGTCGAGCGCGTAGAGCGCCACGAGCACCGCGATCATGATCATCCATGCGAAGTCGATCTCGTACCGGTAGTCGACGCCGGTGATGCGTGCGTTGATGAGGAAGGCGAGCAGAGCGCTCGTCAGGGCCCCGGCGACGAGCCCCGTGGCCCTGACCCGTCGGGCGAGCGGCCGCCACAGGACGACGGCGAACAGGATCAGGGCGAACGGCGCGTCGGTCATGAACCATCCGCCGAAATGCGGGTGCTCGGAACGCCACGTGGTCAGCGGAATCGCATCCCATCCGACGAACGGGAAGTGCGCCGTCAGGTTCGGCGGCTGGAACAGGTAGTGGAAGACGAACGCCGGATACTGGGTGAGCGGCGCGTGGAAGTGCGTCATGTCGTATCCGGTGAGATTGTAGGTGGCGCCGAAGTTCGTCGGCGAGCCGAACCGGACCATGTTGTACGCGAACTGCGGCGCGAACACGAGCAGGTACGGCACGATGGCGCACGCCCATACCGCAGCCTCCCGTACGAGGCCGCGACGGCCGGCGAGCCCGCCCCGCCACAGTCGCACGATGTCGTCGGCGAACAGGGGTATCGCGATCAGGGACGCGAGGATCACCTGCGGACGGCAGGCGATGGTCAGGGCCATGAGCAGCGACCCTCCGGCGAGGAACCGCAGGTCGAGGCCGCGCAGTCTCGCCTCGATCCACAGGCAGATGCCCCCGGCCGCGCAGGCCACCGCCATCTCCTGCGGGATCTGGTAGAACAGACCCAGCTGGATGAGCATGGCGATGCCGTTGCCGAGCATGATCATGACCATGCCGAGCATCACGGCGCCGAGCGAGACGGGGCGCCGGCGCGCGATCAGACGGGCGATCTGAATGACGAGCAGCGCGCATGCGACGGATGCGAGCAGGGCGCTGATGGCGACGCCCGCATTGGTGGGCAGACGCATGCCGGTGACGGCCTTGAACGGGGCGAACAGGAGCAGCGCCGGCAGGACGCCGAAGTAGCTGTAGTATTTGCCGTCGTGGAAGGCCACATCGAAGTAGATGGGCGTCTCGGGGTGATTCAGGGCGAGCAGCGTGCGCGAGCGCGTGTCGTACGGGTTGGCCATGTCTGCGAACGCGCCGTTGACCGGATAGTCGAGCCACGGACGGCCGTGGAGTATCGCGTCGGCGAGCCGCTGGTACTGGTCGGTGGCCTGATACGTGGCGTAGAAGTCCCAGTAGACGGGGTCCGGGCTCTCCTGCGGCGCGGCCATCGCGAACAGGGCAAGCGGCGTCAGACAGGTGAGCGCCGCGCATGCGCCGAGCGGCACGATGCAGGCGCGGCCGCGGCCGAAGGGCGTGCGGTAGAGGCGCGACGAGGGTCGGAACAGCACGATGAGCGCGGCGATGATGATCTCGACCGCCACTCGCAGCGGTTCGAATCGCAGCGGCACCCGGGGGTTGACGGTGATGGGGTTGTACGGGATGACCGCCCCCTTGTCCATCTGGTAGCGGATGCGCACGCGGGTGGCCCGTCCGCCGACCCTCGAATAGCGTGACGCCTCGGACGAGGGCGAGTATCCGACGTCGGCGTTGGCGTCGTACCAGCCTCCGTCGGTGTTCTTCGCGGTGGAGATCCGCCAGCGTACGGGATCGCCCTGATGGGGGTGTTCGGAGTTCGTATGCCCCATGTACAGGTATTCGATCCACTGGTCGGAGGAGATGTCGCGCCACGCCTGATCGGGGTCGGTGACGACGGCGATGCCTCCCTCCTCGACCACGAGTCCGGTGCCGACGCCGTCGTCATGCGCCTCGACGGGATGGCTCCCAAGCGTCTGCCAGAACGGCAGGTTGAAGACGAACAGTTCGAGGATAATGACGATGACGGCCGCGATGACGGCCGCGGCGTGTCTTCTGAAGGCGCTCGTCATAGCGGCGCGCGGATCGCTCTGCGGGGTCATCGGGCGGCTCCGTCAATGCCGGTGGCACCCGACGCGGCGCCATGCGCGGCGGACGCCGCGGCGGTCGGCATCCGCCGCATGTCGTCGCGTCCATGGCCGAGCCCCGAGGCGAACCGCCTGATCTGCGTGAGGTCGAGGATGCCCATGGCGACGAGCAGCGTCAGATATGCGGCGTATTCGAGCGCGTATACGAGGACGAGCACGATGAAGTTGCGGGTGGGCAGCACAGCGCCGAGCGCCGCCATGACGATCCACAGGACGACGTTGACGCCGACGGCGCGCCACGCGGTCTTCGACATGACGTCGCCGAACCTGCGACGCACCTGGACGTAGGAGACGGTCATCGTGGCGAACGTGGAGGCCATGCTCACGCCGGCCACGGCGGTGATGCCGCCGAAGCGCGCGGCGAGGACGAACGCGACGACCACGACCGGCAGGGAGATGCCGGAGAGCACGTCGGAGAACCGCGTGTCCCTCTCGGCGTTGAGCACCATGTTGAGCATCACGGTGGCGCCCATGAAGAAGCTGGAGAGCGACAGGCACGACAGGGCGGGTGCCGCCACGGCGAACTGCTGCGAGTAGAAGGACGACAGGAGGTTCGTGCTCGTCGCCGAGATCGAGACGGCCATCGGCAGGATGAACACCACCGCCAGCAGGACCAGTTCGCGCGCCTTGCCGAGCGCCTCGTCGCGAAGCCCCTGGCCGATCAGGCCGGAGACGACGGGCAGGATGATCACGGCGAACGCCTGCAGCAGATAGTAGGTGGTCTTGCCGAAGTTCATCGCACCCGTGTAGAAGCCGGCCATCCCGTCGGGCAGGTTCGCCTTGACGACGAGCGTGTCGGCGCTCAGCACCAGGGACGCCATGATGAAGAACAGGGAGAACGACAGCGTGCCGCGCGCGGCCTGACGCCAGCCGATGCGCGGCGCGCGCGATCCGTTCCCGTCCCCTCGCTTCAGGTCGATCAGATGGGGGGCGAGCATGAGCATGCCGAGCACGATGACGAGGACCATCGACGCGCAGTAGCCGACCTCGACGCCGATGACCGGGCGGTCGGGGAACACGAACATGATCAGCGGGATCGTGCCGAGCTTGATCAGCGGATACAGCGTGGACAGGAGCGCGCTGTGGCCGAAGCGCCTGAGGCCGTCGTTGATGCCGAGCATCACCACGTACAATCCGTTGGCCGGCACGAGGAAGGCGGCCAGACGCATGTACAGGTCGAGGGAGCGGTCGCCCAGCACGCGTCCGAACACGGGGGCGCCGGCCACGTCGATGAGCACGAACACGGCCACGATGCCCATCTGCACGGCCAGGGTCTTGACGATCAGGTCACGCGGATCGTAGCGTCCCGCCGACAGGGTGCGTGACAGTGACTGGCGTGCGCCGTTGGACACGAACAGGTATTCGATGTCGAGCACGGTGATCACCGTGCCGACCACTCCGTAGGCTGCGGGCGAGGCGAATCCGCCGAGGAAGAAGTGGATCGCGTAGCCGCTGATGAAGAACGCGAGGTTGCTGATGAGGTTCAGGATGAGTCCGCGATTCATCGGGCGTTTCCTTCTTTCTCTTGCTTTGGATTCGATGCGTTCGACGTGTTCGGTGCGCATGCGCACAGGGCGAGCGTGAACGGGATGACGACGAGCGCCCACAGCATGTATCGGCTCGCCGTGGGCTTGAGCGGGACGGAGATGGCGTTGGGCAGCAGGGAGAGCAGCGACCAGACCAGTGGCGCCGCGTAGACGGCCGGCAGCGCGGTGCGCATTCCCGGCGCCTTCGATCCGGTGCGCGCCCGTGGCCGCGCCAGACGGAACAGCAGGAACATGGGCGCGACGAACGTCCACAGTGCGGTGAGCGTGAGCACGTCGAGCACCGGCGTCGACTGCCAGAACCCCCACAGCGCATAGGCGCGCGCCTGTCCGTCCGGGTTCGACCGGTACGGGGGCATGCGGGAGAACGGCGGGCTGATCGCGTTGGCGATCTGGAACCAGATGCGGTTGGCCGTCGCCCGCGGCGCGGCCTGCGCAAGCTCGTCGAGGCCGATCCCCCGGTCGGTGACGTTCAGCGGCGTGCGCTTCAACGCGAACCATCCCGATTCCAGAGCGGCGAACGCCTGGATGTAGGAGTCCGGATGCCGCAGACCCATCGAGGCCCATGCCCTGAGATAGTCGCCGACGCCCGCGGGATCACGCAGCGAGTACTGGATGATCGGATCGGCGAGATACGGGTTGTAGTGTGCGGCCATGTCCTCGAACGGCACGTGGTTGACCCGGTCGATGGCGGCACGTTCGGCGTCGGTCACGTCGTCGGGATGGTCGAGCGCGTACCGTGCGGTCATCTGCATCGGCACGACCAGCAGCTGGTTGCGATCCTCGGCCACCACGTGCAATGGTCCGCGCACGGCGGCGGGGAACACGATCATGGCGATGATGGCCGTCACGGCCGCACAGGAGATGGCGCGCAGCCGGTCCGCGCGTGTCGGACCGTCATGCCGTCGCGCAGTGAGTCCGACCCGAGTCAGCGGCAGGCAGCACAGGGTCAGCACCGTCACGTACAGGCCGGTCATCGTGGTCAGGGCCGCGAGGACGGACAGGATCGTCAGACCCATCGCGAAACGGGGCGAGCGCAACGCCTTCAGACGGGTGCGCGCGGTCTCGGCGACCATCACGAGCCACGGCACGAACGCCAGCAGATGCAGGGAGTCCTTGACGATCGACATCATGAAGATCGGGAACGCGGGGAACAGCGAGAAGAACACGAAGAGCGCAATCCCCGCGCCACGCCCCGCCCCCGGCCGGCCGACGCGCGCCACGTATCGGCATACGCCCGTCAGCTCCAGCGCCATGATCACGCATTGCACGAGGATGTATGCGCTGATGCCGGTCTGATAGTCGCCGGCGAGCGCGTCGCCCAGCCGGGCGAGGGATCCGAAGACGATGGTGTCGAGGACGGGGTGGTGCGAGGAGATCGATCCGGCGGGCTGCCCGTAGGCCTCGATGCCGTACCATTGGGCGATCTGGTCGCCGGTGTCGTACCAGATGGTGCCCGGGTACATCATGACGATGATCGGACTCCAGCACAGGAGCATGAGGAGGGCGGGGAAGACGAGACGGCCCACGGGCGGCAGCGCGTGATAGCGCTCGGCGACGGCGGATGCGGCGCGGCGGAACGCGGCGGCGAGGTTCGCGAGTCGGCCGGCGTGGCGCTCGTCGCGGCGCCGGCCGGCATGGGGGACGCCGGGTTCGGTGGGCGTCATCAGCGCCTCGACGAGAAGGAACGCGACGAGCAGGACGACGGCGACAAGGATACTTCCGCCAACGAAACGGATGTCGAACGGGTCGATGGCCGCCACGGTGGCTGCCTCGTCCGCGGCCGTCACGATCGCGCCGGATACGAGGCAGATCGCCGCCTGTAGCGCCGACGGCGATCTGAACCTGCCCACAATCATGATTACGACGATAGGGGACGTCTCTTTCCTCAGGCGGCCAATTGGCTCATTGTTCACCGAGCGGTGTCATTGTGGTAACGCTCGGCGGGCATGTCCGTCGGCGTTTCCCCTCACGGGTGACTCGTACGAACGGGCGGACGGGCGGCCGATGCGCCGGCCTCGCACGGCGATCCGCCCGATATGAGAAAATAGACATGGTGTCAATATTCAGTGTTCGCGATGTTCCTGAAACGGGATTCTTGAATGGAGGTACCCCATGACCCATCACGGCAGGATCGATACGATGCGTATGGCCGACACGACAGGCGCTGCCGGATCAACGGTGACGGAGACGGATCCAAGGCTGACCGGATCACTGCCCGACTGGGTGCGTCACGGAATCTTCTGGCATGTCTACCCGCTGGGATTCTGCGGATGCGACATCCGCCCCCGGGGTCCGCGCGAATTCCACGGACGCGGACTCGACGCGCTGATCCCCTGGCTCGGCTACGCCCGTGACATGGGCGTCTCCGGTCTGCTGCTGGGGCCGATCTTCGAATCCGACACGCATGGCTACGACACGCTCGACCATATGCACGTCGACGTGCGTCTCGGCGGCGACCGCGCGTTCGACGCCCTGGCCGATGCCTGCCGCGACATGGGCCTGTCCATCGTCCTCGACGGCGTGTTCAACCACGTCTCGCGCAATCATCCCGCCGTCCGCGCGGCGATCGACGAGGCGTCCGGCAGCCTCTCCCCCGATGACGAGCCGTGGCGCGGACTGGTCCGGGCAAGGCTCGACGCCGCAGGAGCCCCCGTTCTGGACGTATTCGAGGGCCACGACAGGCTGGTCGACCTCGATCACGACAGTCCCGCGACCGTCGACTACGTCACCCGCGTGATGAACCACTGGCTTGATCGGGGCGCCTCGGGATGGCGCCTCGACGCCGCGTACGCGGTGCCGACCGGCTTCTGGGAGAAGGTGCTGCCGCGCGTCAGGCAGGCGCACCCGTACACGTGGATCTTCGGCGAGGTCATCCACGGCGACTATCCGGCGATCGTGGAGCGCTCGACGATGGACGCGGTCACGCAGTACGAGCTGTGGAAGTCGATCCAGCATGCGCTCGAGACCGACAACTTCTTCGAGCTCGACTGGAACCTCACACGCCACAACGCGTTCCTCGACGCGTTCGTGCCGCAGACGTTCATCGGCAACCACGACGTGACGCGCATCGCCTCGCAGATCGGCGCCGACAAGGCGGCGCTCGCCCTCGCGGTGCTGATGACGGTCGGCGGCGTGCCGAGCATCTACTACGGCGACGAACAGGGCTATGTGGGCGTCAAGCGCGAGGTGCTCGGCGGCGATGACGACATCAGGCCGAAGTTCCCCGACTTCCCCGACGAGCTGTCGAGGCTCGGCGAACCCGTCTACCGACTGCATCAGGCGCTGATCGCCCTGCGCAGGCGCAACCCGTGGCTGCTGGACGCGCGCACCGAGAAGGTGCTGCTCGAAAACAGGCGGTTCGTCTACCGTTCGATCGCCACGGACGGCTCCGACCGGCTCACCGTCGAGTTGGACATCGAGTCGAAGCCGTCCTTCGAGATCCAGGACGCATCCGGCACCGTTCTCTACCGGTACTGACGGCCGCGACGACGCCCCGCCGAGCGCCTGCCGGCCGTCTCGCGCTTAGCGCCGTAGCGCGCCTCCATGCGTCGTTCGTGGCGCTTGACCGCCTCGGAGCGCTCATCGGTGACGATGCGGTTCTCGTCGTGCCGGTGGATGCGCTTGCCGCCGTCGGAGGCGGAGGCGGATCCGGAACGCGGCTTCGAACCGTGCGACCGGCGACCCGAGACCGTACCGACCCCCCGACGGGAATCAGCGCGACGCGCCTCGGACCGGCCGCGATCGCGACGCCGACGGTCCGGCCTCGTCTCCCCCGGCTCCTTCGCATCCGCTCGACCGCGATCCGCGCCGTCCGACGACGCCTTGGGCATGTGCGCGAGCGCCTTGGCCCGATCGGCGCGAGCTGCTCCGGCCGACCGGACGGTCTTCGCCGCGCCGGATCTGCCGGATCTGCCGTTTCCGGCGTTTGCGCCGCCACGCGGGTCGACGGCCGGCTGAGTCTCGTCGAGGCTCCAGTCCTTGACGATCGGGGCCTTGACCCCCATGAGCTCCTTGACCTCGTCCGAGGCGTGCGTGACCTTCACCGGCCTGACCGTGATCCCCGCGGCCTTGAGCAGTCGGGAGACCTCGCGGCGCTCGTAGGGCAGCACGAGCGTGACCACGTCGCCGGCGCGGCCCGCTCGCGCGGTACGGCCGGAACGATGCGTGAACGACTTCGGGTCGGCGGGCGGGTCGACCTGGACGACGAGTTCGACGCCGGAGACGTCGATGCCGCGCGCCGCCACGTCGGTGGCGACCATCACGTTGACATCGCCCTGTTCGAACGCGGCGAGGTTGCGGTCGCGCTGGTTCTGGCTCAGGTTGCCGTGCAGCTGGGCCGCGGGCACGCCGCTGTTGGTCAGGCTCTTGGCGAGCTTCTTGGCCTGGAACTTGGTGCGGGTGAACAGGATGCGCCGGCCCGTGCCCGAGGCGAGCTGACGGACCACCTCGAACTTGTCGGCCTTCTCCACCTCGAACACGTGCTGGGTCATGAGGTCCGGCTCGGTGTTCACGTCGTCGACGCTGTGGGTCTTGGGATCGTGCAGGAACTCGCGCACCAGCTCGTCGACGCCATGGTCGAGCGTGGCGGAGAACAGCATGTGCTGGGCATCGGCCGGAATGCGCTTGAGGATGCGGCGCACCTGGGGCAGGAAGCCCATGTCGGCCATCTCGTCGGCCTCGTCGAGCACGACGACCCCTACGTCGGATAGGGTGAGCAGACGCTGATTGAGCAGGTCCTCGAGGCGCCCCGGGCATGCGACGACGATGTCGGCGCCCGCCATGAGGTCGCGCACCTGACGGTTCTGCTTGACGCCGCCGTACACGGTGGTGGTGGTCATGCCCGCCATCTGCGCGAGCGGCTGGATGACCTCGTTGATCTGGTTGGCGAGTTCGCGCGTCGGCGCGAGGATGAGCCCGCGCGGATGCGGGTGGAAGCCGCCGGCCTCGCGTTCGGCGAGATGCTCCCGGCGGATGGCCTTGACGTTGCGGCGGTATTCGGCCATCGGCATGCCCGGCTCCCACGCGGCCTCCATGAGACGCGCGGCGAGCGGGATCGAGAATGCGAGGGTCTTGCCGGAGCCGGTGCGGCCTCGGCCGAGGATGTCACGGCCGGCCAGCGAATCGGGCAGGGTGTCGGCCTGGATGGGGAACGCCTCGCTCTTGCCGTCGGCGGCGAGCACGCGCAGCAGCGGGCCGGGTACGCCGAGATCGGCGAAGGTGACGGCCTGTCCGTCACCCTCGCCGCCCATGTTCGGCGAAGCGGATGATACTGAAGAATCGGTAATGGGCACGATGGCCTTTCATATGTAGGGGAAAACGCGCGTCCCGCGCGCAAACTCCCCTACATTACCCCGTGCCCGATACTTTGCCTTTGCCGTCCGTGCCGGCGTCGCCCTGTGCCGGCGTTCAGCGGTAGTTGCGTTCGATGAGGATGTCGGAGACGGTCAGGTTGGCGTCGTTGACGAGGTTGAACAGGATCACGTCGGCGAGCTCGCCGGGGTCCATGAACGTGTGCTGCTTCTCCTCGGACACGTAGTCGTGGCTGTCGCGGTAGAAGTCGGTGTCGATGCCGCCGGGGTATACGCCGACGATCTTGACGCTCGAGCCCTTGTAGGCGGCCTTGAGGCTCTGCGTGTAGCCCTTCTCGCCCCACTTGGCGGCGCAGTAGACCGATTCGTTGGCGTTGCCGCGCGTGGCGGCGGTGCTCATCACGTTCGCGATCTTGAGGTCCGTCTCGCCGTCGGCCTTGAGCGTCTCGACGCTCCACAGGATCATGCCCTTGAGCCCCTTGAGACAACGGTCGACGTCGGCGCCCTCGTAGGCGATGGGCGCCTTGAACGAGGGCTGTCCGGCGTTGTTGATCAGCAGGTCGATGTGGCCGAGGCCCGCGATCTCGGCGACGGACGCCTTCACGAACGCCTCGTCGGACACGTCGCCGACGAAGGCGCGGTACGAGTCGGCGCCGAGGGCCTCGGCGAGCGCGGCCTGACGTTCGGCGTCGAAGTCGACGCCGGCCACGAACCAGCCGCGCTCCGTGAGGCGCACGGCCAGTTCCCGGCCGAGCCCGGAGGCGCTTCCGGTGACGATCGCGATCCTCTTCCCGTTCGTTGCGTGAGCCATGATGATTCCCTGCCTTCCGACGTATCCGTCCGATGGTGTGATTGTCACGGTCAGCGTATCGAACCGTTCAGACGCACGTTTCAGGCGATCTGCGAGGCGGATGCGGGGATCCACATCGCGAACCAGTTCTCCTCGTCGGGGCGGGCGATGTGGTCGGCGGTCCAGCGGCGGCATGCGGCGAAGAACCCCCGCATGAGTTCCGCGTACGCCGCCCTGAGACGGGTGAGCGGGGTGACGTTCGTGTGGATGTGTGCTGCGGTCATGGCGGTCAGTGCTCCTTCGGACATTGGTGCCGATACGGCACGGCCCGTATGCGGATATGACAATCCTCCATATGAGCCATTCGTACCGGTTGGTCTATGCACTTCTTCGCTGCAGCCCGAAGCTGATTACAGGATACGTTCTGGGAAGGCTCGCCACGGTGCGGGAAATGTCGCTTGCGGATGCCGTAATAGTAAAATCGTGCGCAGCCGAGATCATATGATCATATGCGCATGACGTGAAGGAGCAGGGCATGGGGATGACGGCAGAACCGCAGGAGACGCGGCGGCTGTCGCTGCTGTCGGATCTGTCGGAACGGGTGCCGTATGCGGTGCGGGGGCTGCCGGTGTACGCCCGATGCGATTCGCTGTCGATCTACGACTACCGGTGCGCATGCCACTGGCACCGGGATCTGGAGTTCGTGCGTGTGGTCAGCGGCACGATGCGCTATTTCGTCAACGGCGCGGTCACACGGCTCGCGGCGGGCGAGGGGCTGGTGGTCAACTCGAGCCGGCTGCACTACGGCTTCTCCCCCGACCGGCAGGAGGCCCGGTTCTCCTGCGCGGTGATCGACCCGCAGCTCGTCGAGGGGTTTTCGCAGGGCGTGGCCGCACGCTGCGAGCGCGCGTTCGCGCAGGACATGGACGACCTGCTGTTCCTCTCCCCCGACGTGGATTGGCAGCGCGGCGTGCTCATGGACATCGACAGGATCGTCGAACAGCTGCACGGCGAACGGCGTCTGCGCCCGTCGGAGGTGGGCCGGCCGATGGACGACGCGGACGACCTCGACCCGCTGCCGGCGGCGATGACCGCGATCGGCCTGATCGATCAGGTGCTGGACCGGTTCCGGCCGGCCCGTCGATCGGACGGGACAGGACCGGCGCCGTATGGCATCCACGGCGACGGCACGGCCGACACGACCGGCACAACCGCCGGCCCCGATCCCGTCGTATCGGCGTCGGACGACCAGCGTGACCGCCTCACCGTGCTGCGCATGACCGGACTGATCCAGCGCCGGTTCGCCGAACCGCTGTCGCTGGACGACATCGCGGCGGCCGGCAGCGTGGGCCGTAGCCGATGCTGCGCGCTGTTCCGGCGTTACGTGGGACGCACACCGAACGAGTATCTCGCCGACCGGCGTCTGGAGGAGGCGAAGCGCCTGCTCGACGGCACGAACGGGTCGGTCGCGGAGATCGCGCGCGCCTGTGGCTTCGCGTCGTCGAGCTACTTCATCAGCGTCTTCCGGCGGCGCACCGGCCTGACCCCCAAGGCCTACCGGGCGCGGTAGCACCGTCCGGTGCATCCGTCCTTCACCCGATGCGGCGTCTCCCGCGGCCCCTTCGGACCGCTTCTTCTCTCCCCATTACCATGTTTTGTAGGCCTCGTTAGTCGGGGTCTGGTCGCCGGTTCCGGTATGACTCTCTTGCCCTGTCGTTGATGATCCGGGGGTGTTGTCGCCGGGAGCGGGGGCGTTCGCAGACCGCTGATAGGAATCAGGCCGCCCGCACGGACGCTTCGGGACGCATGGCGCAGGTCTCTTCGTAATGTGGATGCGGCGCGGACGCCCGGACCCGCATCCATACGGGGTCCACGGCGGCCGAAACGACCAGCGGAAGGAAAACGGACGATGACACCGGACGACATCGACCTCTGGGTCGGACTGGACGTGGGCAAGAGCGCGCACCACGCGTGCGCCCTCGACCGCGACGGCCGCACCGTGTACGACAAGCCGCTCAAGCAGGACGAGAGGGCCATCCGCGCCATGCTCGAACGGCTCTCCGGGCGGGGGCGGGTGCTGCTGGTCGTCGACCAGCCCAACACCATCGGGTCCCTGCCCCTGACCGTGGCGCGCGACATGGGCGTGCGGGTCGCCTACCTGCCCGGCTCGTCGATGCGCAAGACCGCGGACCTGCTGCCCGGCAAGGCCAAGACCGACAGGCGCGACGCGTACGTGATCGCATGGGCCGCGCTCAAGCTCCCCGAGAGCCTGCGGGACGCGGGCCCGGACGACGAGACCCTCGCCGCCCTGAAGATCCTGGCCGGCCACGACGAGGACCTCGCCCACGAATCCACCCGGCACATCAACCGCCTGCGCAGCCTGCTGCTGCACACCCACCCCGCGTTCGAACGCGCCCTGAAGGGCGAACGCATCACGCGCGACGCGACCCTCGCGCTGCTCGAACGCTACGGCGGGCCCGCGGCCATGAACGCCGCGGGCGCCGACGAGGTCCGCCGGTGGGCGCGCGACAACCGGCTGCACGCCGGACGGATCATCGACGACATGTTCGGGGCGATCGGCGAGCAGACCGTCACCGTGCCCGGCACCGCCACGGCCGAGAGCATCATCCCCGCCATCGTCCGGGACATCAGGGCCATCAAGGAACGCCGCCGGCAGGTCGGCGAACAGGTCGAGTCCCTGCTGGAGGACCACCCTCTTCTCACGGTCCTGACGTCGATGCCCGGGATAGGCGTCAGGACCGCAAGCAACATCCTGCTCTCCATCGGCGGCGACGTCACCGGCTTCGCATCGGCCGCGCACCTGGCCTCATACGCCGGCATCGCGCCCGTCACCAGCCAGTCCGGCACCAGCATCAAAGGCGAGAAGCCCGCACGCGCCGGCAACAAACGCCTCAAGAACGCCCTCTGGCAGGCCGCGTTCGTCGCCTCCGTCAAACACCCCGCCTCCAGGACCTACTACAAACGCAAACGCGAACAGGGCAAGCACCACAACGCCGCCATCATCTGCCTCGCCCGACGACGCTGCGACGTGATCTACAGCATGCTCAAAAACGGCACCCTCTACCAGGAACAAACCCTCGCCGCCTGAAACCAACCGACACGGACCACGGCAACGAACAGCCAAGGCCAAGGCGAAGCACGCCCATCACAACCAACCCAGACACGACACAACAACCCCTCACAAGGTTGACAAAAACATAGGAACACATTACCAGTACGCAATGGCGAGGCGGAACGGGGATGCGCTGCCACTCAACGCGATAATCGCCGAAAATCGCGTTCGGCGGCACAGGATGCTGCCACTCAACGCATTTTTGGCCGCATTCTTCATTGAGCGGCAGCAGTCAGCCCATAAGGCACGATTCTCCGTTGAAACGCGTCTCTCAAAAACGTTGGAAAATGGCCATTTTGGGTATCGCGACGATTCACACCGGATGATAGGAGTCGCGTGATCGCTGCCACTCAACGCGAAAACTGCCGAAAAACACATTGAGCGGCAGCATCTCGTGCCACTCAGCGCGGATTACGGGGATTATCGCATTGAGTGGCAAATCAACCGCCAATCCAAACCCATAACATGCCTATCAATCAACAGAAAAGCTTCCGAAAGGTCTTCTCGGCTTCCCTGCCGATCCCGCGAATGGTCATCGCCATATATGCCATCCGAAGATCTAGACATAAAAAGACGGCCCCCTAGCACATTGAAGGGGGCCGAACGGTTACCGGACGCGGTGACTACTGGATGTCGGGGTCGTCCTTCTCGATGGTGCCGGTGGCCTTGCCGATGGCCTTGAGGCCATGGTAGGCGACGAGGATCACGATCGTGCCGATGGCGATGCCGTTGAACTGGATGCCATTGAACGCGAACTCGAACTGGCCGATGGCGATGATCATCACGATCGCGGCGACCATGATGTTGAGCGGCTTGTCGAAGTTGACCTTGTTCTCCACCCAGATGCGGATGCCCATCATGCCGATCATGCCGTAGAGCAGCGTGGTGACGCCGCCGAGCACGCCGGCGGGGATCGTGTTGATGATCGCGCCGAACTTCGGGCACAGGCTCAAAAGGAGCGCGAAGCCGGCCGCGCACCAGTAGGCGGCGGTCGAATACACCTTGGTGGCGGCCATCACGCCGATGTTCTCGCCGTACGTGGTGGTGCCGGAGCCGCCGCCGAAGCCGGCGATCGCGGTGCCGAGGCCGTCGGCGAACAGGGCGGTGCCCATCTGGCCGTCGTAGTCGCGGCCGGTCATCTGCGCCACGGACTTGACGTGGCCGACGTTCTCGGCGACAAGCACGAGCACGACGGGCAGGAACATCGGCAGGATCGAGAAGTCGACCTGCGGGGTGTGGAACTGCGGCAGGCCCACCCACGCGGCCTTGCCGATCGCGGAGAAGTCGACCTGTCCGCGGACGCACGCGTACACGTAGCCGATGATCACGCCGAGCAGGATGTTGAGGCGTCCCGCCAGACCGCGGAACAGGACGGCGACGAGCAGCACGGCCACGAGCGTGACGAGCGCGGTGTCGGGGGCGGCCTTGAAGTTGTTCCACACGCTGGGCGCGAGGTTGAAGCCGATGATCGCGACGATGGCGCCGTTGACGACCGGCGGCATGATGATGTCGATCCACTTCGAGCCCGCGTAGTGCACGGCCACGCCGATCAACGCGAGCAGCAGGCCGGTGACCATGATGCCGAAGCTGGCGACGGCGATGCCCTTGCCCGCGGTCGTCACGGCGGTGATCGGCGCGATGAAGCCGAAGCTGGAGCCGAGGTAGCTCGGCAGCACGTTCCTGTTGATGAGCAGGAACAGCGCGGTCGACAGCGCAGTGAAGAACAGGGTGGTGGACGGGTCGAAGCCCGTGAGGATCGGCACGAGGAACGTGGCGCCGAACATGGCGACGACGTGCTGCGCGCCGATGCCGGCGGTGCGGCCCCACGTCAGGCGCTCATCGGGTTCGACGACCTCGCCGGGGCGCAGCGTCTTGCCGTCCCCGTGCAGATTCCATTGGAAGATGTTGCCTTTGGGCGCGGATGTGCTCATATGCGGCTCTCCTTAGCTTCTCTCGCGCGGGCATGACCTTCAGCCCGCGAATCCGAAGCCATTGTAGCCGCCTCACGGCACGTTCCGGTTCACCCGCCGTTCACTTGCCGTAATATTCGCGCAGATGCGGGTCGACGGCCTGCACCACATCGACCAGATCGCCGTTGGACAGGTAGGGGCGTTTGAACTCGCGCCACTCGTTGACCTTCACCTCCCACTTGCCGGTCTCCTCGTTGAGTACCGGGCGGGCGGTCTGCTCCCAGCGCACGCGCTTGGAGGTTCGTCCGGTCTCCGGGTCGCGGCGCGTGTAGTGCAGGCACGTGCAGTTGGTGATCGCCCAGTCCGGCGAGTCGGCGCGGTGAAGGAACTCCTCGTCGGAGAGGTCCTCGATGGTGAGCATCATGGCGAGCATGAAGTCGCCGTGCGTGACCATGACGACGCTGCCTGCATCCGACTTTCGCGACAGGGAGGTGAGCACGTTGTGCACGCGGTCCTCGGCCACGTCGGCGATGGATTCGCCTGCCGGCGGACGCCAGTAGAGCGGGTCCGTGTTCTTGAACATCCAGTTGCGCGCGTAGTTGGTGCGGAATTCGTCTTTGGTGATCGTGTTGATCTCGCCCCAGGAGCGTTCGCGGATGACGCGGTTCTCCTCCCATTTGGCCTTGGGCAGGGCCATGGTGGCGGCGGTCTCGCGCGTGCGCACGTATGGGGAAACCATGTAGCGGTCGAACAGCTGCTGCTGGCCGACGAGCCAGCGTCCGATGCAGTCGGCCTGCTTGCGGCCTATGGCGGTGAGCCTCCACGAACGGTCCGGCACGGTGACGTTGTCCTGTGTGTACAGGGAGTTGTCTCCCCTGTTGCCGGCGTTGACGATGACGTTCGCCTCGGATTCTCCATGCCGAATCACATACAAATCAAGCGGCATGCTCATACGGTCTTCCTCGTTTCGGGTTCCTTGAAGAGTTCCTTGAAATACCCGCACCAGCGTAGTCGATGCGCGACGTCGAGGTCCATGCGAGTGCGCCGGAGGCGGAAAAGTTCATCGAACGTTCAGACGCGCCGGCCCCGCGGACCCGACCGCGGTCAGGCGATCGGGGCATGCGACGTATGCGACCGTCAGGCGATGGTGACCGGTGTGCCGGACGGGATCTGGTCATAGAACCACTTCGCGTCCGCGATGCTGAGCCTGACGCAGCCGTGCGAGGCGGGACGACCCAGCTTGTCGCCCTCATCCGGAAGGTACTGTCCGGCGTTCTCGTTCGTCGGCACCGAGTGGAACAGGTACGGGCCCGTGATGCGCACCCAGTAGTCGGCGCCCATCCTCTCCTCGGGATTGTAGAAGTGGTCGCCGCGCACGCCGATGGTGAATGAGCCGTGCGGCGTGGTGTCGTTCATGCCGGTGCTCACGATCATGGAGTAGATGGTCTCGCCGTTCGATTTGATGTAGACACGCTGCTTGGCAAGGCTCACGTCGATGCTGAGGTTCCGGTAGCGCGACAGGTCCGGCTGGGCGCCGCCGGTGGGGTTCGTCCAGCGGGCGCGGGCGAGCTCCTGATTGACCGCGGGCACCTTCCCGCGGGTCAGCGCCGTCGATTTCGCTGACTTCCTCGCGGTATCGGCGGTATCGGCGGTATCGGCGTCGACCGTCCTGTCGGCCGCGGTCTCGACCTCGGCGACCGGCGCGCCTGCCGCGACGCTCGCCCGATCCGCCTCGACGGTGCGCGCATGCCACATGAGACCCGTCATGCACAGAATGACGGCGAGTACCGCACAGATGACGATCTGCGCGATGAGAAGGAGATCCGTATGGCTACGGTGACGACCGATGTATTCCGACTCGCGATCCATCTTCCGCCCCCTTGGTGTTCCGGCTGGAATGGTCCCGGCAATATCCGGAGAATCCGACACCTCATGGTACCGGATTCTCCGGACCCGCAACAGGCGCCCGGGCGTAGAATCACCCGTAAGAATAATCACCAATAATCACAGCCAATCACGGCATCGATCACGGGAAAAACGTGGGGATGCATGCAACGCAAGGGAGGCGGACATGGCGTACGCGGTGGTCACCGGAGCATCGAACGGCATCGGACGGGAGCTGGCGGCCCTGCTGGCGCGCGACGGGCATGATCTGGTGATCGTGGCCCGCGGCAGGGCGGGGCTTGACCGGGTGAAGTCGGTGCTGGAGCGCGACTTCGGCGTCCATGTGGAGACGCTCGCCGCGGACCTGTCCGAGGAAGGCGCGCCCGAGCGTCTGCACGAGTTCACCCGCTCGCGCGGGCTCCAAGTCGACACGCTGGTCAACAACGCCGGATTCAGCGAGTGGACGACGTACCTTGACGGCGACTGGGACCGCCAGCGGCGGATGATGCGTCTGAACATGGAGGCCCTCGCCACGCTCACCCGCCTGTACGGACGGGACATGCGCGACGCCGGATACGGCAGGATCCTCAACATCTCGTCGGTCGCCTCGATGATGGCCGGCCCCTGGATGGCGATGTACTTCGCGTCGAAGGCGTTCGTACGTTCGTTCTCCGAGGCGGTCGCCTACGAGCTCAAAGGCACGGGGGTGACGGTCACGTGCGTGTGCCCCGGCCCCACGTCCACCGGGTTCGCGAAGGCCGCGCACATGTCGGGACGGAACTTCTTCACAATGACCAGGCCCGCCACGGCCCGCGGGCTCGCCTTGTACGCGTATCGCAGGATGAACGCGGGCGCCGTGCTCGCCTACCCCGGAGCGTTCACGAAGGCCGGGGCGTTCGCCGAACGCGCGCTGCCGCGTGCGCTGACGCGCCGGATCGCCGCGTTCATGAACGGCGGGCGTCCCAAGGCCTAGAACACGAGGAACGAGACGGCGGTGAGCGTGAACAGACTCGCCACGGTGGTGGCGAGCACCATGCCGATCGCGTATTCGGGCTGGTTGCGCTCGCGTTCGGCGAACATGACCATCGTGCTCATCGTGGGCAGGCCGGAGATGAGCGTCATCATGTGCACCATGTCCGGGTTCGCGGGTGTAAGGCCGAGCATCGGCGGCACGAACGTGAGCAGCGCGTAGAATCCGATCGGGAACGCGAGCATCTTGGCCAGGATGCCGACGTACAGTTCGTATTTCCTCAGAACCCCGGTCCAGTCGCGGATCGCGAACAGTCCGCCCAGATACACCATCGACAGGGGCGAGGCGACGCCGCCGAGCTTCTGCAGCGGGGAGAGCAGCACCCCGGGCACGCGCACGTCGGCGAGGATGAGCACGACGGCGAGCACGACCGCGATCAGTGCGGGGCTCACGAGCGGGGAAAGACGGTCCAGCCAGCCATGCGCCGGACGTTCGTCGGCGACCGACTGACGGTCGTCGACCTTCTTGCACGTCCACACGCCGTACGTCCACAGCAGGAACTGGTCGACGATGCTCATGAGCGCGAAGTAGAGCGCGCCCTTGGTGGGGAACAGTGCGATGACGAGCGGCAGTCCGATGAATCCGGCGTTGCCGAACACGAAGCATCCGCGGAACATGCGGCCGCGTTCCCGCCTTAATCGCAGCACGTATGACAGTGCGGTGAACACGGCGATGAGCAGGCCGTACATAACGAGGGTCATCGCGATGATCGCGTCGGATCCGATGAGATCGGCGCGCGTGGTGCCGGCCACGGCGTTGGAGAACACCAGCAGCGGGATGCCGACCTTGAGGATCAGCGAGCAGATGCCGTTCAGCGCGGCCTCGCCCAGCACCCTGGTCTTCACGCAGATGTATCCGACCGCCATCATCACGGCCATGCCGATCATCTGGCCGAGCACGATATCGAACTGTTGCACGCTACTTCCCCCTTTTTTTTCAGAACACGAGCTGGACGAGCAGCATGTAGACGATCGTGCCGCCGGCGATGGAGACGAGCATGTTGCGCCGCCACAGATGCAGGGCGACGATCGCCGTGCATGCGATCAGCTCGGGCAGACCGTGGTCGCCGGTGGTGATCGGCGTGTCGCGCAGGGCGTAGACGACCAGCAGACCGGTCATCGCATACGGCAGCACCCTGCCGAAGTATTCGATGATGCGCGGCGGCCGCTTCGACTCGGGGAACACGAGGAACGGCACGAACCTGGTGAGCATCGTACCCGCCACCACGGCGAGGATCGTGAGGATTCCCTGCATTACGGTCATGGTCATCGCACCCGCTCCTTTCCCTCGGCGCCATTCCCATCGGTGTCATCGGCGACATCGGCCGCCGCGCCCGTCGCGAGGTCGTCGAGCCACGGGCGCAGCAGGACGAACAGGACGATCATCGCCGCCATCGCCGGGATCATGAACCCGTCAGAGCCGAACAGGGCGAGGCAGGCGATCGAGACGCCGACGCCGATCAGCGCGCTGATCCTGCCGCGACGGCCGGTGTCCGACCCCATCCACTGCTCGAGGAAGATGACCAGGAACATGGCGGTCAGCACGAACTCGAGGCCGGACGTGTCGAACGGCAGGTTCGCGCCGAGGATCCCGCCGAGCGTCGCGCCCGTCACCCAGTACGACTGGTTGAGCAGCGTGACCCACAGGTACAGCCATCCCCGGTCCACGCCCTCGGGAACATGGACGGACGAGTTGACGGCGAACGTCTCGTCGCACATGCCGAAGATCAGCAGCGGACGCTTCCAGCCGAGACCGCGGAACCGTCCCAGCATCGACAGCCCGTAGAACAGGTGCCGTGCGTTGACCATCAGGGCGAGCAGGAACGCGGCCAGCGGATTGAACGCGGACAGGAGCAGGTTCACGGTGACGAACTCCATGGATCCGGCGAAGATGAACGCGCTCATGCACATGGGCCATACGAACGAGAAGCCCTTGGTACCCATGAGCATGCCGTACGAGCAGCCGAGGAACAGGAAGCCCAGCGCGATCGGCACGGTCAGCGGGAACGCCGCCTTCAATGCCCTGATCCGTACGCCGCGCCCCGCCATGGCTCCGCCCCTTTCGTCCTGTGTTCGACCCTTCGTGTGGTCACCCGGGGCAATATAGCACCGTTCCCGCCTAGGCGGGAACGCGATGCTCACATGGTCGGGGCGTTCACGTCGGATGCCCGGTCCGTCAGGATCGGCATTCGAGCGTCGCATCCGCGAATCGCGTGGCGTCGCTCCAGCGCTCCCGAAGCAGGAACGCGGCGGCCTTGGGCTGGCGGTCGCGGGTGAACGCGCCCTTCCTGTTGCCGTCGACGCGCATGATGCCCTCGCCGGTCTGGAAGTCGCACAGGTTCCACATCTGCTCGCCGACGACCGCCGGGTAGGCGTCGAACACCTCATGCTGCATCTTCAGGTATTCGCACTGGTATTCCTCGCTCCACTGCACGCTGGGCAGCTTGTGCACGCCGGCGGCGGTGTCCGCGCCGTATTCGGTGAACACGAACGGCTTGTCGGGTTCGATCTGCATCCACCGGTCCATCTCGGCCATGAACGCGGCCTTCGCACCGGACAGCTGGTAGCCGCCCTGCACGTACCAGCCGTAGTAGCGGTTGAGGCAGATCACGTCGGCGAATCCGTGGCACCGGTCTCGTCCGGCGGCCGCCATCATGAGGTTCGTGTAGGTCAGGGGCCTGTGCTGCGGGTCGAGCGTGCGCGCATGGTCGAAGATCGCCCGGAAGTACGGTACGGCCGCCTCGGATGCGGAGTCGGGCTCGTTCATGAGGCTCCACATAATCACGCTCGGATGGTTGCGGTCGCGTGTGAACAGTTCGTCGAGCGCGGCCTTGTGCACGTGGAGCGTGCGGGTCATGACGTCCGGATCGTCGAAGAACCCCCTGCCGCGATGCTCGTCATCGTCGTTGGCGGCGTCGAGGAAGTTCATGAGACTCTTCATGAAGCCGACCGCCGCGACCTCGTCGATGACGAGGAAGCCCTCGCGGTCCGCCAGTCGCAGCTCCTCCTCGGAGTACGGGTAGTGGGAGGTGCGGAAGGAGTTCGCGCCGCACCATTTCATGAGCTCGAAGTCACGGGTGACGACGGCGAGGTTCTCGCCGCGCCCGTTGATCGCGCTGTCCTCGTGGCGACCGAAGCCCCTGAGGTACACGGGCCGCCCGTTGAGCAGGATCTCCCGGCCCCTGACCTCCACGGTGCGGATGCCGATCTCGTCGTGGTACTCGTCGATGACGCCGCCGTCCGCCGCGGCCGCGTCACCCGTGCCGTCGAGGATCGTGAACTCGATGCGGTACAGGTGGGCGTCGCGCACGTCCCACAGCCGCGCGTACGCGACGGCGAGTTCGCCTTCGGTGCCCTGCGCGTCCGCCACGACGCTTCCCACCTCGTCGATCAGGCGCACGCGGAGCGTGTCCTCGGGGCGCAGTCCTCTGGTCTCGACCGTGTAGTGGACGACGGCGGAACCGTCCTTGTGGAGCTCGTACGTGGTGGCGTATCCGGTGACCGCCTCGGCCGGCACGGCGATGAGGCGCACCGGACGCTGCAGCCCCGCGTAGTTGAAGAAATCGAAGTACGGTCCGGACACCTTCGTGCCGTCCGGCAGCGTGCCGGTGGTGCCCGCCGGCAGGCTCGCGTGGCTGAGCTCGTTGTTGAGGCGGACGACGAGGCGATTGGTCTCGTTCCAACGCACCGCGTCGTTGACGCGTACGGCGAACGGCGTGAATCCGCCCTCGTGCGAGCCGACGGGGATGCCGTTGACGAACACGTCGGCGCGATGCGTGGCGGCGTCGAACCGGAGGAACAGGTCCTTGTCCCGCCATTCGCCGGGGGCGACGAATTCGGTCTCGTACCAGAAGTCACCGGTGTATTCGCGTGACGCCTTGTCGGTGAACAGGTCGTTGAAGCTTGCAGGCACAGGCACCTGCGCCGCATCGGGCAGACCCGTCTCGGGCCAGCCGTCCCGCTCCCCCTCGCTCTCGGGGTCGAAGCGGAACCGCCACATGCCGTCAAGGCTCTGTATGCGTCTGGTCGCCGTCACCTGCGGGTACAGCAACGCGCCGTCGTTCGTCATCGTCATCATGATCCACGTCCCTTCTGCCGTGTCCGATTCCGATGCACCACCTTACGCCCGTTGGTCGATGGTCGGGCGTCCTCCCCCGACCAGGGCGACGCGACGGATGCCCTCACGGATCGTCGCCGCGTCCTGCGGGGTGCCGCCGAGCGCGCGGTGGAGGGTGATGCCCTCGATCATCGCGTCGATGAGCTGTGCGGTGGGTTCGTCGAAGAACCGTTCGAGCTGCGTGAGCGAGGCGGTCATCCACCGGTCGGTCAGATCCCGGTAGGAGGGGTCGCGGGCGGCGAGCGTATAGAACTCCAGGTTGATGGCGAGATCGCGCTGCGTGGCGAGCAGGTCGCCTTCGATATGCAGGGCGATGATCTCGCACGCCTCGTCCACGGTGCGCGCGTCGCGCATGCGTTCGGCGAACACGTCGATGCTGTGCTGCACGAATCGTTCGAACGCCTGATGCAGCAGATCGGACATGCCATCGAAATGGTAGGTCATCGACCCGAGCGGCACGTCCGCCGCGGCCGCGACCGCGCGATGGGACGTGCCGGAGACGCCGCGCGCGGCGATCACGTCGAGGCAGGCGTCGATGATGCGCTGACGGCGTTCCGGATCGAAACGCCGCTGCGTGCGAGGCTCCATCAGATCCAGTTGTCGGGTTCGACGCCCTGCGGGCCGACGTACTCGCCGTTCGGCACGTAGCGCGACTCCCCCTCGTCCTGAAGCACCGCGTCCGAGAACATGCGCACGTCTCGGCCGAACGTCCAGTCGCCGGTGATCGTCACCGACTTGGCGGCGGCGAGCGACGGCACGCCGTACGGGAATCGCTCGTCGAAGTCGTGGATGTTCTTGTAGTACTTCGGGTCGAGGGTCACGTTCGGGAAGATGTAGTTGCCATCCTCCATCTCGTATGTGTCGGTCAGGTGGAAGCGGTCCGAGCGCATGATGAACAGGTCGTCGGTGGTCTTGACCGGCAGGAAGCGCATGCGGTCGACCTGCACGCAGATCGCGCCGTCGAACAGGCCGATGGCGGCTCCCATCGCGGTCTCCAGCTGGATGACCGGCGTGGAGTCGGGATCCGTGGGGTCGACGGTCTTGTGGTTGCGGATGACCGGCAGGGGCAGCACGCCGTCGTATTCGGCGAGCTTGGCCTTGAGCGCGTCGACGCGCACCCAGATGGAATTCGTGTTGAAGTACGGGTGCTTCTCGATGTTCTGAGCGTCGGCCTTGTCGTCGGCGTGGACCTGGCTCATCTCGCGCAGCATGAGGCGGCCGGTGTCCCTGTCGCGCACGATGTGGCCGCCCTTGCGGTCGGCGTAGGTGCGGCGGGCGACCTCGACCATGAACGGCGCCCCCGTGTTCTCGAAGTACTGGGCCAGCGTGCGCGAGGGGCGTGCGCCGAGGTTGTCCGAGTTGGAGATGAACAGGTATTCGAACCCGTTCTCCTCGAGCTTGTCGAGCAGGCCGGACTCCCAGATGGTGGAGAACAGGTCGCCGTGTCCCGGCGGGCACCATTCGAGATCCGTGTCCTCGGGGAAGGAGACCGGCGCGCCGGTGGTGGGGTCGATCTTCGGTTCGACGTGCTGGACGATCTCCATCGGGATGTTCTCCTGATGGAACTTGCGGTTGTGGTGCAGCACCTTCATCGTGTCCTTGGAGGTGCGGAACGAGTTCATCAGCGTCAGCGGCAGCTCCACGCCGAGACGGGTGCGGGCCGTAAGCACCTGGCCGAGGATGATGTCGATGAATCGCATCTGCTTGGCCTTGTGGCGGCGCACCGGCAGCAGCGACTTGGCGCAGTCGAGGCCCATCGACGTGCCGAGGCCGCCGTTGAGCTTGAGGAACGCGGTCTTGGCGAACGCGTTCACGGCCTTGTCATGGTCGATGGTCTTGTAGACGTCGTGGAAGCTGGGAACGTCGACGAGCGGCTCCACATCGGTCTCGCGGATCCAGCTGGACGCCTGCTCGTTGCGCCACACGTCGTACAGGCGCCTGAACTGGTTGATGGCCATCTCGCTCATGCCATGCTCGCGCATCTTCGCTGCTGACTGGTCGAACACGTCGGACACTCTTGCTCCTTTGATGTACTGCTGATGTACTGCGTTTGTTCGCTCGTTCCAGACGCGGGGGACGCGACTGTCGCTTTCGAAAACTGGTGTCCAGTCTAGTGGCAAAACGGGCGCTTGTGCGCAACGGGGGTAAGAACGGGGGTAAAAAATTCGTGAACTACGCCGTTGGGAACGTTCCCAGCCCTCCCCTTGCCGCTCGTGTCGGCCTGCGGACCGCCTCTCGCACGCCGATCCGGATGCAACGGACGATCGCGGACATGCGCGCGGAGCTGACGGCGCATACGCGAGGACTCGGCAACGTGACGGTCGTGGACGGCACCGCCGACGACACCGTATGCATGGTGACCAGCGAACTGCGATCCGCCCGATGACGGCACTCCCGGAGCGCTTCATCTGCCGGTGATCTGGTCGTACAGGAGTGAAAGACGCGCCTGACGCGAAGTCTTCGTCAGTTCGCACTCCCACACGGTGATGACATGCCATCCGGCCCGTTCGAGTTCGGCGTGCTGGGCGAGATCCCGTTCGCGGTTGCGCAGCAGCTTCGCGGTCCAGAATTCGACGTTCGACTTTGGGATCGTGCATTTCGGGCAGCCCTCGTGCATGTGCCAGAAGCACCCGTTGACGAACACGATCGTGTGGTATCTGGGCAGCACCACGTCCGGATGACCGGGATAGCGCCTGTCGTTCTTGCGGAACCGCAGACCGCGGCGGAACAGGTAGCTGCGCACCATGGTCTCGATGGACGTGTCCTTGCCCCGGATATGCGACATCGTGTACGAGCGCGTGCCTCGTGCGTATTTCTCCGTCTTCGCTGTTGTCATCGCCGTCCATCTCGTGCTACATGGGACCGGTTCCGCGGCGCTGCCTTACATGCCGCTGCCGTGCACGTGCGTCTCGAAACCACTGACGAACCTAGCAGACCACGTGACATCGGGTCGACAGCCGACGTACAGTGACCATATGCGCTTCCCCATCCGCAGATACCGTTCCGCCGACGC
Organism: Bifidobacterium sp. UTCIF-38; assembly: GCF_006454495.1. Lineage (NCBI taxonomy): Bacteria > Bacillati > Actinomycetota > Actinomycetes > Bifidobacteriales > Bifidobacteriaceae > Bifidobacterium > Bifidobacterium sp. UTCIF-38. The sequence continues at coordinate 178,031 of NZ_JFAL01000019.1, forward strand.
TGCGACGACGCTCGCCACAGACAGGCGTAGGATAATTCCATTCTCAGTGAACGAGTGATGGGGTGAAGGCCAGTCGTTCAAGGCTGGAGCGAAAGGAAATACCGATATGACGCAATCGAACGCTTCCGAAACCGAGCAGGTCAAGCGCATCAACGTCGTGGGGGCGGCGATCGTTCGCGACGGCAGGGTGCTGTGCGCGCAGCGCGGCGAAGGCAAGTCATTGGCCGGATACTGGGAGTTCCCGGGAGGCAAGATCGAGCCCCACGAGACGCCGCGTCAGGCGTTGCACCGCGAGATCGAGGAGGAGCTGCTGTGCGAGGTCGAGGTCGCGGACGAGGTGTGCACCAGCGAATACGCCTATGATTTCGGTATCGTTCGACTCACCACGTTCATCTGCCATCTGACCGGTGGCACGCCACGTCTGACCGAGCACACGGACATCCGCTGGCAGACGCCGGCAGACATGCCGGCATTGGACTGGGCGCCGGTGGACCGCGAAGCCGTCGGCATCATCTCGGCCATGCGATTCGACACGATCGAGAAGGAATGATCATGAGCGACCAAGACACCCATGCGTTCGGTCTCGATAGCGCCGGCGAGCGCACCGTGCTCGAGGACGTCGTATACGGTCTGATCGATCCGACTACGCAGTCCTCCGGCGCCTATGCACCTATGCTCATCACGAATGGTACCGATGGTCGTACCATGAGCGACGCGCTTCACGAGGAGATCGCCGACAGTGATTGCTTCGACATCTCCGTGGCCTTCGTGAAGACCGAGGCGATGCGTGGCCTGTTGCAGGATTTCATGGATCATCATGACGCCTCCGATGAGACGAGTCGACTGATCACCTCCACGAAGAACTATTTCAACAGTCCGCAGGACTTCCGTGCGCTGCTGCATCTGGGGAGTCTTTCCGGCATCGACGTGCGCGTATGGGAGGGGTCGGATCACGATGGCGATGCGTCCGAATCGTCGATAGCGCAGGGACAGCCCTTTCATCCCAAGGGTTACGTGTTCCGGCGTCGTATGCCCGATGGCCGTCCGTACTACAACCTGTACGTCGGCAGTTCGAATCTCACCACCGCGGCATTGGGCAGGCAGCGCGAATGGAATCTGCGTCTCTCCTCGCTGGCGGACGGCGGTTTGGTGGGCCAGTTCAGGCAGGAGATCGATACGCAGATCAGCGAGTCGGTGCCGCTCACCGAGGAGTGGATCAAACGATACGAGGAGGACTTCAGAAGATACGCTCCACCGCGACGTGAGCTCCTCAGGGAGTACGACAAGAGGACGGTCACGCCGAACGCGATGCAGCGTGAGGCGTTGCGCAATCTCAAGGAGTTGCGAGAGCAGGGCGAGCATCGCGCGATCATCGTGTCCGCAACCGGTACCGGCAAGACGTATCTGTCGGCGTTCGACGTGCGCGAGTACAAGCCGAGACGCATGTTGTACATCGCGCAACAGCAGCAGATCCTCACCAAGGCGATGCAGTCCTACCGCAAGGTGCTCGGCTGTGACGAATCGGAGCTGGGTCTGTATTCCGGCACCAGCAAGCAGCAGGATCGCAGATACGTGTTCGCGACCATACAGACGATGAGCAAGCCGGATGTGCTGGCGCAGTTCGCGTCGGACGAGTTCGACTACATCCTGGTCGACGAAGTGCATCATGCCGGTGCCAAAAGCTACCGTCAGCTGATCGACCATTTCAAGGATGCCGGTTTCATGCTGGGTATGACCGCAACGCCCGAACGTACCGATGGCATCAACATCTTCGAACTGTTCGGTCACAACATCGCCTATGAGATCCGCCTGCAGCGGGCGTTGGATGAAGGCATGCTCTGCCCGTTCCACTACTACGGCATCGCCGAGTATCTGGGCTCGGTCGACGACTCCGATAAGTCGAATCATGATGACGCGCTCCCCCGCATCGACTTGTCCGATGAGGCCACCGCCGAGGACAACGCCCAGCTGCAGTATGAGATCAGCCAGCTGGCGACCGAAGGTCGTGTCCGATACATCATCGACAAGCTCGAGCAGTACGGCCAGTATGGTCTACCGGTGACTGATCTCGTCTTCTGCAGTCGGCAGGAGGAGGCCCGTGAGCTGTCGCGACTGTTCAACCGGCATATGAATCAGCAGGCCGAACGCCCGTACCGCACCGCCGCCGTGACCAGCACGGATGAGAATGGACGGTCGATGTCTCCGCAGGAACTCGAACGATATGTCGAGCGATTGGAAAAGGGCGAGCTCGACTATCTGTTCACCGTTGACATGTTCAATGAGGGCATCGATATTCCCGCGCTCAATCAGGTCGTCATGCTGCGCAACACCAAGTCGAGCATCGTCTTCACGCAGCAGCTGGGACGTGGTCTTCGCAAGTTCCCGCACAAGGACAGCGTCACCGTCATCGACTTCATCGGCAACTACCGCAACAACTATCTGATCCCGGTTGCCTTGTACGGCAACACCGGTGACCGTGACATCGCACGCAGGAACCTGCAGAGGCGGTCGATCGGCCTGTCATCGATCAGCTTCGACCCGATCGCCAAGGAACGGATCCTCGGCTCGCTGGACACCGCCGACTGGTCCGACATGAAGCGGCTTACGGAACAGTACCGGCAGATCCGATTCGAGCTCGGACGCATCCCCATGCTGACGGACGTGTACCGCTACGATCCATCCTTGCCATCCACGCTGGCGTCGAAACGCGGCAACTATCTTGATTTCGTGCGGTCGCGCGAGCAGAGCCTCAGCCGCGGAGGACAGCATGACACGTCATACCTCGACCAGCTGGAACCGGTTGGCGAAACCGAAAACGCCGTGCTGAAGATGGCGACGGAACTGCTGCTGCCGGGATTGCGCCCACATGAGCTGGTGATTCTGTCACGGTTGTGCGGATTCGCATACGACCTCAAGCGGGAATCCTCGAGCGATGCGCTGCAGAAAGATGCACCACAGAAGACGGATCAGAGCGTATGGCATGCTCCCATGTCGATGGGACGGGATGATCTGCTGGCTGCGATACGGCATGACTTCCCGCAGGCCGATGCATCCGATTCGCAGTTTGATTCCGCGATCAGCGTGCTCGACTACTCGTACTTCCGCGAGGGGAACCGGAAGCGATTCGGCGATCTGCCGTTGATCGCGTCCGAACGCCACGCCGGCAGCGGCACGACGTATCGGCTCAGCGATCGGTTCGCGAGCATGCTCACCTCGAACCGTACGTTCCGCACCTTCCTCAGGGACACGCTGCAGGTCGGATTGAGCAACTGCCGGGACCTGTTCCAGGACGCCAGAGAGCATCATCGCACGTTCGATCATGCGTTCCTGTATGAACGCAAGTACTCGCTTGACGACGTGATGCGATTGTGCGGCTGGAAGAAGGAGAACACGCCGCAGAACGTTGGCGGATACTATCTGGACAAGGAGAGCGGCACCATGCCGATCTTCGTGAAATACGCCACCAGCCAATACGAAGACGAGTTCCTGAGCGCACAGGAGATGCGGTACTTCAGCAAGAACGGACGAACTCCGCAATCCCCTGAGTTCCGATGGCTGCGCGAGAACACCGGCCCCGAATGGGACGACACGCATTTCGTACCGCTGTTCGTGATGCGCAAGGCCGAAGCTGAAACCCCGGACGGCAAGAAGCTCAAGGGCAGCAAATACTACTACGTGGGCCATGTGGCCGCCGTCGAGCATCCCGAGCTCACCACCAAGCCGGACGCATCCGGCAATGGCACGGTGAAGGTGACGCTGTCCACGCTGCGTCTCGCCAAGCCGATCGACCCGGAACTCTACCGACACCTGATCGGGTGAACGCATGCCGGAGCATCATATGGACGACAGCACGATCGAAAACGTATACCGCCTGTTCGGAGCGCATACGAGCATCGCGGCGATTTGCGACGCCATCAAACTCGGCAAGGGCATCCGCGACGCCGTCATGATGCGCATCATCGACCCGTCGATCACCCTTAAGGAGTTCAGCGACATCGCGCACCAGAACAGGGCTGATGTCTCCCCTCGAGTCACGGCCCTCATCAACCGCATTCTTCTCGAAGGGCCGAGACATCCTTCGGACAACGATGACATGCGCATCATGTCGGCCGCCGAAGGCATCTCGCACGAGGCGTGGGAACGGAACGATCCTGAGCTTCACGCCGTCGCCGCGTACCTCATGTGGCTATGCGGCGACAGAGGCACCTGCGGACTTGAGGCCAGGGCTGCGCTCATACTTGACAGGAACACGACCATGGCGAAGCTCGTATTGGATCTGCTTGAGAGAGAACGCAGACAAATCGCCCAAGCCGAGCAGTTCTGACAGCAGGCCGATCACAAGCCAAATACGAACCGACAGACATTGCACTTCACGTGCATCATAGGCATCTTTCAAAAGAAACCACATGCGTCATACGATCGCCATTGAGGTCGCCGACCTCCGACTCGTCATCCCCGACATGTTCACGCCGGTCGACTCCCCCCCACGGACGGCCCGTTGCGGCTTTCGATCGAACTTGAAAAGCCTTTGGACACTAACCGTCCGGATTCGGACAACGCCAAGATTCTCTTCGAGGCCGTAGGCCAGATTGACCGAGTCAACGCGGCGCTGCCCGGGCTGTGGACCTACATGGCGTTCAACACCTGCCGCCAGTACATGCTCGACCGCTGGCCTCTGGACGGCGTACGTAACTGGAAGAACAGAGCGAAGCAACGCTGGGTACTGCCGTTCA
>NZ_JFAL01000020.1:0-26653 GCF_006454495.1 Bifidobacterium sp. UTCIF-38
ATTGTTTTCGATAGCATCACTACGAGGAAGAACGTGATGGGACCGTGGTTGCGGGAAACATCGACAGTCGTCGAATGGCGACTGAAGGAAGGAGCAATCAGGACGATGAAGTTCACCAACGCCAAGAAGGCCGTCGCGCTCACCGGTGCGATCGCCATGCTCGTCAGCGTCGCCGCGTGCGGTTCCGACAGCAACTCGAACAGCAGCAGCCAGCCGGCTCAGGAGAAGGACGTCCAGGAGATCACCGTGTGGGCTTGGGAGCCCACGCTGACCCAGGTCGCCAAGGACTTCGAAAAGGAGACCGGCATCAAGGTCGACTTGAAGAACGTCGGCACCAACACCAAGGAGTACACGCAGCTGGACAACGCCATCGAGGCAGGCTCCGGCGCCCCGGACGTCGCCCAGGTCGAGTACTACGCGATCCCGCAGTACGCCATCAAGGGCAACCTGCTCGACATCACCGACAAGACCTCCGGCTACGAGGACTTCTACACCCCCGGCCCGTGGGCCTCCGTGCAGTTCGCCGGCAAGGTCTACGGCCTGCCGATGGACTCCGGTCCGATGGCCTTCTTCTACAACAAGGAGGTCTTCGACAAGGCCGGCGTCGACGCCACCCAGATCAAGACGTGGGACGACTACTACGAGGCCGCCAAGAAGATCCACGCCCTCGGTGACAACTACTACATCACCTCCGACACCGGTGACGCCGGCTTCTACGACTCGATGACCTGGCTCGCCGGCGGACAGCCGTTCAAGACCTCGTCCGACGGCTCCGAGGTGACCATCAACCTCACCGGCGACGAGAACGTCCAGAAGTTCAACACCTACTGGCAGAAGATGCTCGACGAGGGTCTGCTCGACACCAAGACCGCCGGCTGGTCCGAGGACTGGTTCAAGGGCATGGTCGACGGCACCATCGCCTCCCTGCTGACCGGCGCCTGGATGCCGGCCAACCTCGCGAACTCCGCTGCCGCGGGCGCCGGCAAGTGGCGCGTCGCCCAGATGCCGACCGCTGACGGCTCCGCCACCAACGCCGAGAACGGCGGCTCCTCGCTGGCCGTGCTCGCCAGCTCCAAGAAGGCTGACGCCGCGTACAAGTTCATCGAGTACGCGAACCACGGCGATGGCGTGGCCACCCGTGTGGCCGGCGGCGCCTTCCCGGCCGACAAGGCCTCCATGGAAGCCGATTCCTTCAAGAACGCGACCACGGTGAAGAACGCCGACGGCGAGGACGTCGACTACTTCGGCGGACAGAAGTACAACGAGGTTCTGGCCCAGGCCGCGGAGAACGTGTCCACCGGATACCAGTTCCTGCCCTTCGAGGTCAAGGCCCGCACCATCTTCGGCGACTACGTCGGCAAGTCCTACACCGGCGACCAGAAGCTGGCCGACGGCGTGGCCGCCTGGCAGAAGGCCCTGCAGGACTACGGCAAGGATCAGGGCTTCACCGTCAAGTGATCGCCCGGCTATCCGATCATCCGATCGGCCGCCAGCTGGCCGGATGATAGCAGCTTCGCCCGGAAGGGCGATGTCCCGCAAACCGCAATAACCAATCACACGAAGGCTCCGTCGCATTGTGCGGCGGGGCCTTCGTGCCGTCCGGCGGCCTCTTACGCACGCATCGGTGTCCGGGTGTTTGGTGTCCGCCAAATCGTCGTGCGGCGTCGTCGTACGGCTTCACACGCTCTCGTCACAGGAGGACGAGTACACTCGTGACCATTGCGCCTGCCGTCCGTTCCTCGCGACAGGGGAGTACGGCACGGGCGACAGCGGGCGACGAGATGACATCACGAATGCGTAGGGAGACTCGGCACATGGGTTTGAGAATCGGCTTCAACGGGGGTTTCAGACGCATCGCCGCCGCGCTGACGGCACTCGTCATGACGGTTTCGCTCGCCTCCTGCGGTCAGGCGGCCGACACGCGCACCCACATCACCGTGTGGAGCTGGGAGCCGAACATGGGCGAGGTGGTCGACGACTTCGAGCGCGACAACCCCGACGTGGTCGTCGATCTGAAGAACATCTCCGGCTACGAGAACCTCAACACCGCGATCCAGGACGGCTACGGCATGCCCGACGTGGCGCAGATCGAATACTTCGCGCTGCTGCAGTACGCGGTCTCCGGCCAGCTGCTCGACATCTCCGACTACGTAGGCGACGACTACGCGAACTTCTACTCGCCTGGCACGTGGTCGAGCGTGCAGCTGGCGGGACGCGTGTACGGCCTGCCGATGGATTCCGGCCCGATGGCGTTCTTCTACAACAAGGACGTCTTCGATCAGGTCGGCGTCGACGCCTCGCGGATCAGGACATGGGACGACTACTACGAGGCGGCGAAGAAGCTCAAGGACATCGGCGTGTACATCGCCGCCGATTCGGGCGACGCCAGCTTCTATGCGGCGATGATCTGGCTTGCCGGCGGCGAGCCGTTCCACACCAGCCCCGACGGCAAGACCGTCACCATCTCCCTTGACGGCGACGAGGGCACGAGGAGGTTCACGAAGTTCTGGCAGCGGATGATCGACGAGGGACTGATCGACACCCGGAGCACCACCTGGTCGAACGGCTGGAAGCGGGCACTGAGCACCGGAACCGTCGCCTCCGTGTTCTCCGGCGCGTGGATGCCGTCGATGCTGATGGCCAATGCGCTCGGCACCGCGGGCCTGTGGCGGGTGGCGCCGATGCCCACGACCGACGGTCGGACGACCAACGCCGAGAACGGCGGATCGGCGATGGCCGTGCTCCAATCCACACGCAAGCCGCGGGCGGCCTACCGGTTCGTCGACTACGTCACGCATAGTCGCGACGGCATCGACACGCGTGTCGACGGCGGCGCGTTCCCCGCCGATCTGGAGACGCTCTCCAGCGAGACGTTCCTTGACAAGACCACGATCCGCAACACGAACGGCATCGACATCCCCTACTTCGGCGGGCAGCAGTTCAACCGAGTGCTCGCCGACGCGGCCGAGAACGTGTCGGTCGGATACCAGTATCTGCCCTTCGAGGTGTACGCGCGCAGCGACTTCCGCTCCACCGTCGGTAAGGCGTACAAGTGGGGCAGCGCCTGGCAGTCGTATCTGAAGCGTCAGCGGGACATCAAGGCCGGCATGACCGACGCGGACGGCAATGCGTTCAAGCCGATCGAGCGGCCCACCCCGAAGGTGAGTCTCTCATCGGGCATCGCCGCATGGCAGGCGGACCTGAAGGAGTACGGCGTCAACCAGGGCTTCACGATCCGCTGACGCGTATCGTCACCGCACGTTGCGCGAGTAGATGTACGCCATGCCCTTGAAGATCAGATCCGGATCGTACACGTCGATCATGTCGGTGTCGTTCTGGAACACGCGGCCGAGGCCTCCGGTCGCGATCACCTGGAACGGCTCGCCGATCTCCTTGCGGAACTGGGCGATCGTGTACTCCACGCCGCCGAGGAACGTGTAGTACAGGCCCGCCTGCATGGCCGTGCGCGTGTTCGTCGCGAGAATCGACTTCGGACGCGTGATCTCCACCTCGGGCAGCTGCGCGGTCTGCCCCCACAGTGCCTCGGCGCCGGTGCGGATGCCGGTCGTGATGTACCCGGAGACGATCGTGCCGGTCGCATCCACGTAGTTGAACGTCGTCGCCGTGCCGAAATCGGCTACGAGCACCGGACCGCCGTACGTGTGGTAGGCGCCGGCGCAGTCCGCGATGCAGTCCGAACCCAGGGTCTTCGGATCGTCGAGACGGATGTTCATGCCGGTCTTGATGCCCGGGCCGACCACCATAGGCTCGAAACCGAGGAACTTGATGATCGACGAGCGGAACGAGTACATGACCTTCGGCACCACCGAGCAGACGATCACGTCGTCCACGTCGCGCGCCGTATAGCCCCTGAGCTCCAGGAACTGCGTGATCATGAGACCGTACTCGTCGGACGTGTGCGTCGCCTTCGTGGTGATGCGGTACGTGCCGACGATGCGTCCGTCCTCCAGAAAACCGATCACGATGTTCGTGTTGCCGATATCGACCGCCATTAGCATGGGTTGCTCCTTGTGTCGCGTGTGTATTGAGGTATTGAGTGTGTATTGTGATGTGTTCCCGTAAGCCGTGCCTATGAGCCGCCGAGCCGCCAGACGCGCTATGCCGCGTCCGACTGACGGTGCATGGCGGCGAGCCGCAGCATCAGCCGCTTGGCCAGTACGGTCTTGTCCATCTTGTTCCAGTGTTCGATCTGCGGGGTCTTCGGATCGCTCGTGCCGGGGGTCAGCACGGTCACGACGTTCGTGTCCGTCGCGAAGCCGGCGCCCTCCTCGCGCAGATTGTTCGCCACCAGCATGTCGCAGTGCTTCGCCGCGAGCTTTTTCGCCGCGTTGGCGATCAGATGCTCCGTCTCCATCGCGAAGCCGCACAGGATCTGCGATCCGTCGTCGCGCTTGCGTCCGCCGGCCCATGCGAGGATGTCAGGATTCGACACGAGCTTGAGGGTGATCGAATCGCGTCCGTCCTTCTTGATCTTCTGCTGGGCGATCCGCTCGACGCGGAAGTCGCCCACGGCCGCGGCCATCACCGTGATGTCCGCCGCGGCGAACGCCTCCGACACCGCCTCGAACATGTCCTCGGCCGTGGTGACCCGCACCACGTCGACACCCTGCGGGGGCTCAAGCGAGACCGGTCCGGAGACGAGCGTGACCTTCGCACCCAGCTCGGCGGCCGCCTCGGCGATCGCGTACCCCATCTTGCCGGTCGAATGGTTCGTCAGGTAGCGCACCGGATCGAGCGGCTCCTGCGTGGGCCCCGCCGTGACCAGCACGGTAAGACCCCTGAGCGGCTGCGAAGCGATCGAGTCGGAGAATTCGTCGACGGTGTCCGACGCATCGGGCGTACCGGTAGTCTCGTCCGATGCGTCTGCCACGACCGCCGCATCCCCGTCGGGCAGCAGTCCGGCGACCGCCCGCTCGATCTCTTCCGGTTCGGCCATGCGCCCGCGGCCCACGTCGCCGCACGCAAGCTCCCCCTCGCCCGGCTCGACGACGGTCCATCCGAGCGATCGGCAGACGTCGAGATTGCGCTGCGTGACGGGATTGGCGTACATATGCACGTTCATCGCCGGACATAACGCCTTCGGCCCCTCGTAGGCGAGGACCGTGGCGGTGAGCGTGTCGTCGGCCATGCCAGCGGCGATGCGGGCGATCGCATCCGCGCTCGCCGGCGCCACGACGAGCATGTCCGTCCATTCGGCGTCGCGCACATGGTTGATCGTCTCGCGCGTGGCCGGATTGGCGACCACGTCGCCAAGGGCGTCACCGGCGGCGGGGGAGGGGAACATCGTCGTGCGCGTGCGCTCGCCGGTCAGCGACGTGAATGTTAAGGGGGTGACGAACCGTTCGGCCGCGGCCGTCTCGATCACGCGGACCGTGTGCCCGGCCTTCGTCCAGTCGGATGCCAGATGACAGGACTTGAACGCGGCGATACTGCCGGTGACCCCCAGAAGAATATGTGCCATAACCGCCTCCCGCCCCGGTTTTCGCCGGGTACGCGTGTGCCGATGCCTCCGTGCATGGCCGGTCGCCGCGGACCTTCCGTCGGCGCCGATGCCCCAGTATAGCCGCGAGGTCACGTAGGCGGTGGCAAGTCGTCACTACAATGGCGATGACGGACCGTGGCGGAATGGAAAGGACCATGGCGGGAAGGGGATGCAATGGGTTTGAGCGTATTCGGCCGCGTGTCGGGATCCCCCGACGGTTTCGACGACGGCGATCCCGCCATGTCCGGCCCCTCGTTCGAAGCGCCGCGAGGCGGTGCGGTGGGATTGCCGCTGTACACGTCGCTGCGGCACGACACCTCGCCGGCCGTGCTCGCCCGCGCCCGCTCGATCGCGGACTACGCCGTCTCGATGATGGATTCCCTCGACTACACGTTGGACGCGCGCACCGGATCGGCGACCATAACCGGGCGGATCAGAGGCACGTCCAGCCCGTCCAGCAGGTATACGGTCAATGTCTACTTCAACACCGACACCGGCGAGATCAGCGGCGGCGGATGCACCTGTCCCGCATACGCGCGCGGCTACGATATCTGCAAGCATATGGCGGCCCTCGTGATCGCGTTCATCAACGATCCGGATCGTTTCGACGGTTTCGGAGCGCCGCAGTCCATCTCGTCGTCGCGTCGGCTGCTCGCGGCGATGCAGCAGCTCGATGAGCAGGATGATCAGGCTCGTCGCGCCAGACGCCGTGAATCGATGATCAACGCCGGTACGTCGGACGGGCGCGGCCGTGCGTCGCAACCGAAGGTCGTCCCCGGTTCGGTCATGCTCGCTCCCATCCTGAGCTATCTCGACGGGCGGTGGAGCGTTGAGTTCCGCATCGGCGTCGAAGGCGCCATGTACGTGCTCAAATCGATCTCCACCCTGCTTGACGACATGCGGCTGTCGAGCTACCGCGCCTACGGGCAGAAGCTCGCGTTCACGCATACGCCGGCGATGCTCGACTCGCGTTCGCGCGCGATGCTCGGCTTCCTGAACCGCATCGAGGACGTGCGTCGGGCCGTCGACCTGCAGGATGTGCGATATGGCGCTCTGGGATCGGTGCGCATCGACCGGCATCTGCCGCTCGCCGAATCGGAGACCGCGCGACTGCTCGACATCGTGGCCGCCGCCCCCGATGCCGCCGGCTCCGACAACACGCGCATCGGACTGGTGCTCGACGAATGGTTCAACCGGTCTCCGGTCTATGTGCCGGTCAACGGCGAGGGCCCGGACGCGATGCCCGTCGTCTCGATGACCCGCCTCAACGGCGATGGCGGCGTCGACGGCTACGCGTTGCACGGGCGTCCTCCGATTGAGACGACGATCGCCGGGGACGACGGCGTATGGCTGCTCATGCCACCCGCCGACGCGCATGGTCGCCGTGCGCTGCGCAATACCATGCTGACGAGCCGGGCGCATTCCACCATGCGCATCAGCGCCGTCGGATACCGGTTCGTCCGCTGTCCGAAGCCGCTCGAGCGGTTCGCCGACCTGCTTCCCGTGGTCTGCGGCGAGGATCCGAACGGCGAGATCGTCGCGTTCGACGACGCGCCGCTGTTCGCGCGCACGCTGATGCCCTGCCTCGTCGACGCGGGCCTGATGAGCGCCGGGGACGTGCCACGCGAGATCGAACTTCTGCGCCCCGTCGAATGCGAGCCCGAGTTCTACCTCGACCGCGACGACAAGGGCATCACCTGCGTGGCGAAGGCCCGCTACGGTGATCGCGAGACGACGATCGTGCCCCAGCACGGGGGAGACTTCATCGCCGGCGCGACGCCGATGGTCGGCGCCGGACACGATTTCGCCGCCGAACGCGCGATGCTCGACCTGGTGCGCACCTACTTCGAGATTCCCTCGCCCGCGGACCCGGCGTTCATCGGACGAGACGAGACCATGCGCATCATCGCCCTGTTCGACGAGGGCCTGCCCGCCCTGCGCGCGATGGGCAGGGTGTTCACGACGCCCGCCTTCGACCGTCTGCTCGCGCCGAAGCCGCCGAGCGTGACCGTGGGGCTCGCGATCAGGTCGAATCTCGTGGAGATCTCGCCGATCGCCGACGAGGTGCCGCCCGACGAGGTGGGTGCGCTCCTCGCCTCATACCGCCGCAGACAGCGTTTCCACCGGTTGAAGGACGGCACGTTCGTCGACCTGCGCGGTGCGAAGCTCGATGCGCTCGACAGGGTCGCCGCCGACCTCGATCTCGACGAATCGGAGCTCGACGACGGACCAGTCACCCTGCCCGGCATGCAGGCGTTCCTGCTTGACGGGGAGCTCGCAGGCGAGGGCGTGCGCAAGGAGCCGTCGTTCATGCGCTACGTGGACGAGCTGAAGACCATCGATCCCACCCGTTATGCGGTGCCGGACGAGCTCGCCCATGTGCTGCGCCCCTATCAGGTGGAGGGGTTCAGGTGGCTGCGCACCTTGTATGACAAGGGATTCGGCGGCATCCTCGCCGACGAGATGGGTCTGGGCAAGTCCGTGCAGCTGATCGCCCTGCTGCTTTCGCTGTCGGACGTGCACGCCGACACCGCCGCCGCCGACACCGCCTCCGACGCCTCCGACGCAGCCAAACCCGCGCCCTCGCTCATCGTGTGCCCGGCATCGCTCGTCTACAACTGGGTGGCGGAATTCTCCAAGTTCGCGCCCGGGGTCGACGTCGTGGCCGTCGCCGGCACGAAGGCCGAGCGTCGCGACGCCATCGCGCGGTGCGTCGGCAGGGACGTCGTACTCATCACCTCGTATGATCTGCTGCGCCGCGACGTCGACGACTACGGGGATGTGCGCTTCGACGTGATGGCGCTCGACGAGGCGCAGGTCATCAAGAACCACACCACGAAGATCGCCAAGGCCGTCAAGGCGATCGACGCCGAGCATCGCTTCGCCCTGACCGGCACGCCCATCGAGAACCGTCTGAGCGAACTGTGGAGCATCTTCGACTTCCTCATGCCGGGGCTCCTCGGCTCCTACCGGCGATTCCACGAACGCTACGAACTGCCGATCTCCAACGCGCGTGCCGCCGACCGATCCACGGCCGAGGGCCGCGCCGCCGCCGAGGTCAACCCGGAAGGGGAGCGGGTCGCGCACCGTCTGCAGGCGCTCGTCGGCGTGTTCATCAAGCGCCGTCTCAAGGCGCAGGTCCTCACCGATCTGCCGGACAAGATTGAAACCACCGTCACCGTGCAGCTGGAGGGCGAGCAGCGCAGACTGTACGCCGCGCACGAGCAGCGTCTGCGCCAGCAGCTCGAACACAGCGCGGACGCCGACTTCAACACCTCCAAGATCCAGATCCTCGCCGAACTCATGAAGCTGCGGCAGATCTGCTGCGATCCGCGTCTGCTCTACGCGAACGCGAAGGACCATTCCGCCAAGCTCGCCGCCATCGAGGAGCTCATCTCCAGCTGCATGTCCGAAGGCAAGAAGGCGCTCGTCTTCTCCCAGTTCACGAGCTTCCTGGACCTGATCGCCGCCCGTCTCGACCGGGACGACGTCGCCTACTACACGATCACCGGTTCGACCCCGAAGCGCAGGCGGCTCGAGCTGGTCGACCGCTTCAACGCGGACGACACTCCGGTCTTCCTCATCTCCCTGAAGGCGGGCAACACGGGACTGAACCTCGTGGGCGCGAGCGTCGTCATCCACGCCGACCCATGGTGGAACGCCGCCGCGCAGGATCAGGCCACCGATCGCGCCCATCGCATCGGACAGCGTCGGGACGTGGACGTGTACCGGATCGTCGCCAAGGACACCATCGAGGAGCGGATCCTCGAACTGCAGCACAGCAAAAGCGAGCTGGCGCGCCGGTTCACCGACGCCGAGGCACTCGCCGCGGCCGCGCCGGCGACGATCTCCACACTCAGCCGCGACGATCTTCTGGGGCTGCTCGGATGATAGTCTCGGGAAAAAGGAAACGGACATCCGAACAGGAGGAATGCAGGCATGATCAGGGTTTCGGTTGTTGGAGCCAAGGGACGCATGGGATCGCACGTCGTCGAGGCGGTCAGCGAAGCGGACGGCATGCAGCTGGCGCTGGCGCTTGACGCGGGCGACGACCTGACCGCCATCACGCCGGAGAACACCGACGTGGTCGTCGAGTTCACCGTGCCGGCCGTGAGCCTGACGAACGTGCTCGCCCTCATCGCTCAGGGCGTCGACGTGGTCGTCGGCACCACCGGCTGGACCGAGGAGAAGCTCGATCAGGTGCGTGGAGCCATCGCCGCCGGTCCGAGGCCCGAGAGCCAGAAGGTGTTCATCGCGCCGAACTTCGCGATCTCCGCCGTCCTCGCCGACCACTTCGCCACGCAGGCCGCGAGGTATTTCGAATCCGTGGAGATCATCGAGATGCATCATCCGAACAAGGTGGACGCCCCCTCCGGCACCGCCATCCACACCGCGCAGGGCATCGCCTCCGCACGCAGGGCAGCCGGCCTCGGCCCGGTTCCGGACAACACCCAGACCGACGGCGGCTCGCGCGGCCAGGTCGTCGACGGCATCCACGTGCACGCCGTGCGCCTGCGCGGCCTCAACGCGCACGAGGAGGTGCTCTTCGGCAACGCCGGCGAGCAGCTCGTGATCCGCGCCGACAGCTTCGACCGCGGCTCCTTCATGCCCGGCGTGCTGCTCGCCGTGCGCAAGGTGGCCTCCGACGCCCCCGCCGGGCTGACCGTCGGTCTCGACAACTTCCTCGACCTGTGAGTCCTGCGGGCCTGTAGAGACGCAAGGCCACGGGGCCGCAAGGCCGACGTCACGTCGTCCGGGCGACGACGTCGAGAGTTAACAATAGGCGTCCACAACGCGAAGTACGGTAAGCGATATGACTGAGAGCGATATGCATCTGCTGAATCCTGCCCCGTTCGGGCGCATCCTTCCCGCCATGATCACCCCCATGAAGTCCAACGGCGAGGTCGACTACGAGGCGGCGCAGAAACTCGCCAAACAGTTGGTCGCGGACGGGGCCGATGGCCTGGTGGTCAACGGTACCACCGGCGAATCGCCCGTCACCCACATGGAGGAGAAGGTCGATCTCGTCCGTGCGGTCAAGGAGGTCGTGGACGTGCCGGTGATCTCCGGCGCCGGTTCCAACGACACCGCGCACACCGTGCGCATGGTCGAACAGACCCAGGAGGCGGGCGCCGATGCGGTGCTCGTCGTCATGCCGTACTACTCCCGCCCCTCGCAGGACGGCGTCGTCGGCCACTATAGGGCCGTCGATGAGAGCACCGACAAGCCGATCATCGTCTACGACGTGCCCGGTCGCACCGGACTGAAGGTCAAGGTCGAGACCTACGACCGTCTCGCGGCGCTCGAACACGTCGTGGCGGTCAAGGACGCCACCGGCGACCTCGCAGCGGCCGTCGAGAAGCAGCAGCGCACCGGACTCGCCTGGTACTCGGGCGACGACGGCCTGTTCCTGCCGTTCCTGTCCATCGGCGCGGTGGGCATCATCTCCGTCATCGCGCATGCGGCGGCCCACCCGATGCGCCAGCTCGTCGAGGCGTTCGACCGCGGCGACATCCACGAGGCCCAGCGCCTCGCCAACCAGCTCGCCCCGCTGGTTCACGCCTTGAACGGCGACGGCTATCAGGCCGTCATGGCCAAGGCCGCGCTCAAGGTGCGCGGCATCCTCGACTCCACCACCATGCGTCTGCCGAACATCGGACCGGACGAGGCCCAGATCGAGAAGGCCAGGGCCGGCATGCACGCGGCCGGACTGCTGTAAGGCGCTCCACACGTCGCCTCCGCGAGAGCGCGGAGGCACCGAAGTACATACAGGAAATACAAGAAAGTCATGGCACAAGAACAAACCAGCAATACCAATGAAGGCGCCGCCAAGGGCGCCAGGAAATCCTCCGGTTCCCGCCGCCGCGGCGCCGGCCGCGCGGCTTCGGGCCGCACCTCCGCCGCACGTACGTCCGGCCGTTCCTCCTCCAACACGCGAGGCAGGAGCCGTTCCAACGGCAGCCGTTCGCGTGGCGCCTCCGGCGCGTCCCGCTCCCGCCGCCAGAATGTCGGCACGCAGGCCACCGCACCCCAGCAGGATGCGGTGCTCATCGCCCCGCCGAAGTACCGCAAGGGCTCGATGCGCATCACGCCGCTCGGCGGTCTGGGCGAAATCGGCCGCAACATGAACGTGATCGAATACAACGGTCACCTGCTGCTCATCGACTGCGGCGTGCTCTTCCCGGAGGAGGAGCAGCCGGGCGTCGACCTCATCCTGCCCGATTTCAGCTACATCAAGGACCGACTCGACCAGGTCGAGGCGCTGGTGCTGACGCACGGCCACGAGGATCACATCGGCGGTGTGCCGTACCTGTTGAAGCTCCGTCCGGACATCCCGCTGATCGGCTCCAAGCTCACCCTCGCCTTCGTCGACGCGAAGTGCAAGGAACATCACCAGAACCCCACCAAGGTGGAGGTCCAGGGCCGCGACAAGCTCAAGGTCGGCCCCTTCGAGCTCGAGTTCGTCACCGTCACCCACTCCATCCCCGATGCGCTCGCCGTGCACGTGAAGACCCCGGCCGGCTCCCTCATCGACACCGGCGACATCAAGCTCGACCAGCTGCCGCTCGACCACAAGATCACCGATCTGGTCGAGTTCGGCAAGATCGGCGAGAAGGGCGTGGATCTGCTCATGATGGATTCCACGAACGCCGAGGTGCCGGGCTTCGTCAAGCCGGAGACCTCCATCGGTCCGGCGCTCGACCAGGCGTTCGCGCAGGCCACCCGCAAGATCATCGTCGCGAGCTTCTCCAGCCACGTCCACCGCGTGCAGCAGGTCGTCGACACCGCCCACAAGTACGGACGCAAGGTCGTCTTCGTCGGCCGTTCGATGGTGCGCAACATGTCCATCGCAGCCGACCTCGGATACCTGCACATCCCGGAGGGCACCGTCGTGGACCTGAAGCAGGCCAACGACATCCAGGACGACAAGCTCGTCTACATGTGCACCGGTTCGCAGGGCGAGCCGATGGCCGCCCTCGGCCGCATCGCCGACGGCAACCACCGCGACATCCACATCAACGAGTTCGACACCGTCATCCTCGCCAGCTCCCTGATCCCGGGCAACGAGCATGGCGTCTACAAGGTCATCAACAAGCTCGTGCAGCTCGGCGCCAAGGTCGTCAACCGCGACAACGCGGCCGTGCACGTGTCCGGCCACTGCAACGAGGGCGAGCTGCTGTACATGTACAACATCGTCAAGCCCAAGTGCGCGATGCCGATCCACGGCGAGAACCGCCACCTCGTGGCCAACGGCCTGCTGGCCGTCAAGACCGGCGTGGACCCGCAGAACGTGGTCCTCGCCGAGGACGGCGACGTCGTCGACCTCTACCACGGCAAGGCCGCGGTCGTCGGCTCCGTCCCGTGCGGCTACGTGTACGTCGACGGTGATTCGGTCGGCGAGCTGACCGACGAGGAGCTCGAGAAGCGCCGCATCCTCGGCACCGAGGGCTTCGTCTCCGCGTTCGTCGTGGTCGACACCGATGCGCGCGACGTGGTCTCCGGCCCGAAGATCTACCTGAACGCCGTGGCCGAGGACGAGAGCGAGTTCGACAAGGTCCGTCACCAGATCGTCGAGCAGCTCAACGACGCGATGATGCAGGGCACCACCGACACGTACAAGCTGCAGCAGATCATGCGCCGCACGCTCGGCGGATGGATCGCCCGCCAGCTCAAGCGCAAGCCGATGATCGTGCCGGTCGTGGCCGACATCGCCACCGACGTCGACGCCCAGTAGTCGTCAAGAGTCGTAGACGCCGAGTCCCATCCTTCAACCATTCCACGTAAAAACCAGCTCCCCCTCCTTTCCAAGGGGGAGCCTTGTTCATGTATAAGGAGCAATACATGCCCGGAGCGAATCTGACCCGCATTGAGGCCGAGGCCCGCAAGGCCGTCGTCGAAGCGCCCATCCACTACCATGTGAACCTCGATCTGACCGTCGGAGCGAAGACCTTCGGTTCGGACGTCCTGATCTGCTTCAACGCGCAGCCGGGCTCGTCCACCTTCCTCGACCTGATCGCCGACGAGGTGAGCGAGATCGTCCTCAACGGCCAGAGGCTCGACCCGTCCGAGGTCTTCGTCGACAACCGCATCGAGCTGACCGGCCTGAAGACCAAGAACGAGGTCTCGGTCAAGGCGCTGTGCCGCTACTCCAACACCGGCGAGGGCCTGCACCGCTCCGTCGACCCGTCCGACGGCAACGTGTACCTCTACTCCCAGTTCGAGGTGCCGGACGCCCGCCGCGTGTACGCCGTGTTCGACCAGCCCGACCTCAAGGCCACCTTCGACTTCAAGGTGCTCGCCCCGAAGAGCTGGATCGTCACCTCCAACATGCCGGCTGCGTCCGTCGAGGACGACGACCGTCTGACCGCCGAGGGCACGCTCGAGGCCAAGCCGGCCGAGACCACGCGCCTGTGGTCCTTCGACCCGACTCCGGTGATGAGCTCCTACCTGACCGCCATCTGCGCCGGCCCGTACGCCGAATGGCACACCGAGTACCGCAACGAGGACGGCCGCACGATCCCGATGGCCCAGTACTGCCGTCAGGCCGTCGCCGACGCCTTCGCCAAGGACGTCGACTATCTGTTCGACATCACCAAGAAGGGCTTCGCGTTCTACGCCAAGACGTGGGGCGTGCCCTACCCGTACGCCAAGTTCGATCAGATCTACGTGCCCGAGTACAACGCGGGCGCGATGGAGAACATCGGCATGGTCACGATCCGCGACTCCTACGTCTTCGAGTCCAAGGTGACCGACGCCCTGGCCGAGCGCCGCGTCGTCACCGTCCTGCACGAGCTCGCCCACATGTGGTTCGGCGACTACGTGACGATGAAGTGGTGGAACGACCTGTGGCTCAACGAGTCCTTCGCCGAGTTCACCTCCACGCTCGCCACCGCCGAGGCCACCGAATGGCACGACGCGTGGGCCACGTTCTGCTCCGGCGAGAAGAGCTGGGCATTGAGGCAGGACCAGCTGCCCACCACGCATCCGATCGTCGCTCCGATCAACGATCTCAACGACACGTACGTGAACTTCGACGGCATCACCTACGCCAAGGGCGCCTCCGTGTTGAAGCAGCTCGTGTTCTACGTGGGCCGTGAGAGGTTCTTCCAGGGCATCCACAACTACCTCAACAAGCACGCGTACTCCAACGCGACGCTGGGCGACCTGCTCGCCGAGCTGGAGCTCACCTCCGGCCGTGATCTCAAGGCGTGGAGCGCCAAGTGGCTCGAGGAATCCGGCATCAACACGATCACGCCGGAGCTCGAGGAGAACGGCGACGGCACCATCGCCTCGCTCTCGCTCGTCCAGAGCGCGCCCGCCGACCATCCGGTCCTGCGCCCGCACCGCCTTGCCCTCGGCTTCTACAACGAGGACGGGAAGACCGGCCGCATCGTGCGCACCGACCGTCTCGAGCTCGACGTGGACGGCGAGAGCACCGCCGTCACGGCGGCCGCCGGCAAGCCGCGCCCGGCCCTGCTGCTCGTCAACGACGAGGACCTGACCTATACGAAGATCCGCTTCGACGCCAACTCGCTGGCATTCGCCGAGCAGCGTCTGCCCGACTTCGACGACGCGCTCGCCCGCGCCGTGATCTGGCTGGCCTTCTGGGACATGACCCGCGACGGCGAGTTCCCGGCCGAGCGCTTCGTCGACCTGACGCTGCGCCTGCTCGCCAGCGAGACCGAGTCCACCACGTTCCGCTACGCGCTGGCCTGCATGTCCACCACCGCGCACCACTACGTGGCCGCCGACCGCCGTGACGAGGTGCTGAAGCACGTGGCCGCCGAACTGTGGAAGCTGGCGGGTGCGGCCGAAGCCGGCTCCGACAGCCAGTTCCAGCTCGCCACCGCCTACCTCGGATACGGCGAGGAGGGCGATGCCGCGTTCGCTGCCAACGCCCGCGGCCTGCTCGACGGCTCCGTGAGCCTCGAAGGCCTCGAGATCGACAACAACTTCACGTGGACGATCGTCAACGCCCTCGCCTCCGTCAACGAGTACGACGACGCCGATATCGACGCCCAGCTCAAGAAGAAGGAGACCACGGAGAACCGCGAGTTCGCCTACGGTGCGCGCGCCGTCAAGGGCACCGCCGAAGCGAAGGCGTGGGCGTGGGATCAGGCGCTCAACAACGCCGATCTGACCAACAGCCAGCTTGAGGCCGTGGCCCGCGGATTCGCCGCGACCCCGCGCCCCGATCTGGCCGCCCCGTATGCCGCCAAGTACTTCGAGACCGTCGACTGGATCTGGAAGAACAAGACCTTCCACATGGCCGAGGCGCTGCTCGAGGGCCTCTACCCGGGCTACGCCGATCCGGCCGAGCTGGTTTCGCTCGGCGAATCCTGGCTGGCCGGCCACGAGGACGCCGACGCGGCCCTGCGCCGCATCATTCTGGAGAACGTGTACTCCTCGAAGCGCACCCTCAAGGTCCGTAAGTACAACGAATCCCTGTGACCCGTTGACGATCCGTTGATGCGCTTGGCGTGCCCGGCACTCGGCGTACGTTCTCGATGACCATGGAATGGGTCGCCACGTGGAACGTACGCTGAGATCCCGCCAGCGTGCGTCCCCCGTGGCGATAGGGATCTGACCCCCCGAAATCGTATGCTCACCTCGAGTGGCCGTACGATTTCGGGGGGTCTGTGCGTGATGGCCCCGTTCGACGTACGGTGAGCGGCAGTCAGCGTACGCCGAACGGGGCCGGCTTGCCTATGGCCACCGGGAACGTACGGTGAATCCGTCCACATGGCAAGAGAACCGTCACAGGCCGCTGGAATCGGGGTATTCTCACTCACGACCGTTAGGAAAACGTTAGGAATCGAGCCGGCAATGGGGTGGATATCCCGGACCGGATAGACCGTCGATCCCCCTGACCGGAAGGATGTTGTGGTATGGTCGCGGGATTCTCGATCGTCACGTTGCTGCTGATCATGTTTGCCGGCATCGGCGCCGGATTCGTCGGGTATGCGGTGGGCGCCTCGTCGCTTGTATCGTATCCCGCATTGCTTGCGCTCGGCATCCCTCCGGTCCTCGCCAACGCCTCGAACACGGTCGGCGTGATCGGCACCGGCATCGGCGGAGTGGTCGGGGCGCAGCGCGAACTCAAGGGACAGGCGGCGCGCGTCGCGGTCTACATGGTCATCGGTGCGCTCGGCGGTGTCGCCGGTGCGTTCCTGCTGCTCGAACTCGACGAGAAGGTGTTCGAGTTCGCCGCGCCGGCACTGATCCTGTTCTCCTCACTCCTCATCGCGTTCAACCCGCGCGGACGCATACAGGCCCGGGCGGCCGCGAAAACCGCGGTCGCGCAGCTGACGGGATCGGCTGAACGGCCGGTGCAGCCGATGAATCGCGACGCGTGGTGGGTATGGCCCGCCACCGCAGGCGTCGCCGTGTATTCCGGCTATTTCGGCGCCGGCGCGGGCACGGTCTCGCTCGCCGTGCTCGACGCCGCGGACATCGGCCCGTTCCACAGGATCAACGCGCTGAAGACCCTGATCGGCACGGGCGCGAACATCACCGCGTCCGTCGTGTTCATCGCGAGGGGAGCGGTCGACTGGCCGGCCGCGATCATGCTGTGCGTCGGCTGCTTCGTCGGCGGCTGCATCGCCCCGCCCATCACACGCCGCATCCCCGCGAACGCGATGCGTTGGGCGGCTGTCATCGCCGGCGTCATCCTCACCGTCGACCTCGCTCTGAAAACGTACCGGTGACGGGGCGCTCGGATATGCGCGAATGTGGCCGAATCGGACATTATTCCGTGTCGGCGTGCGTTCGCGTGACGCGCCGATTACCATGGTGGTCGGTAACGGGGCGTTGCGTCGTCCGGCTCAGTGAGGGCGGACGCGTCGTCTTCGATCGATCGATGATAAGGATGTTGAGCAACTATGCCGAAGATGTTTGGAACCGATGGTGTTCGAGGTCTCGCGAATCGTGATCTGACCGCGCGTCTCGCGCTCGATCTGGGCGATGCCGCCGTGCGCGTGCTCGGTGACGCGGGAACGCAGGACAACCAGCCGGAGGGCCGCCGCCGTGCCCTCGTCGGTCGTGACACGCGCGTGTCCGGCGACTTCCTCGCCTCCGCACTGGCCGCGGGCATGTCCGCCGGCGGCTTCGACGTGATCGACGCGGGCATCATCCCGACGCCGGGCGTCGCCTACCTGACCTCCGTGCTCAACGTCGAGATGGGCGCCGTGATCTCCGCCTCCCACAACCCGATGCCCGACAACGGCATCAAGTTCTTCGCACGCGGCGGCTTCAAGCTGCCCGACGCCAAGGAGGACGAGATCGAGGCAGTGCTCGGCCAGGACTGGGATCGTCCCACCGGCGCCGGCGTCGGCCGTGTCAGCCACGACACCGTGACCGCCACCAACCTGTACATCGATCACCTGGTCTCCACCATCGCCCCGATCAACCCGGACAAGACCCAGCCCAAGCCCCTGAAGGGCTTGAAGATCGTGGCCGACTGCGCCAACGGCGCCACCTCCGTCGTTGCCCCCGAGGCGCTGCGCCGCGCCGGCGCCGAGGTCATGGTCATCAACGCCTCCCCGGACGGCTACAACATCAACAAGCACGCCGGCTCCACCCACCCCGAGCAGCTGCAGGCCATGGTCAAGGCCACCGATGCGGTGATGGGCGTCGCGTTCGACGGCGACGCCGACCGCTGCCTCGCCGTGGACGAGGACGGCAATATGGTCAACGGCGATCAGATCATGGGCATTCTCGCACGCGCCAAGAAGGAGGCCGGCAAGCTCGCCGACAACACGCTCGTCGTCACCGTGATGAGCAATTTGGGGCTCAAGCTCGCCCTGAAGGACATGGGCATCAAGACCGTGCAGACCGCGGTCGGCGACCGCTACGTGCTCGAGGAGATGCTGCGCGGCGGCTACACGCTGGGCGGCGAGCAGTCCGGTCACGTCATCAACCGCGAGTTCGCCACCACCGGCGACGGCACTCTGACCGCACTGACCCTGTGCAACGAGGTCGTCCGCTCCGGCAAGAGCTTGAAGCAGATCGCCGCCGACTTCCCGCAGCTGCCGCAGACCCTCGTCAACGTGCCGAACGTCGACAAGATGGCCGCCACCACCAACGCCAAGGTGCAGGCCGCCGTCGAGAAGGAGTCGAAGCTCCTCGGCGACACCGGCCGCGTGCTGCTGCGCCCCTCCGGCACCGAGCCGCTCGTGCGCGTCATGGCCGAGGCCGCCACGCAGGAGCAGGCCGACGAGGTGTGCGCGCGCCTCGCCAAGGTCGTCGCCGACGAGCTCGCCCTGTAAGCCCCAACCCACGAATCACACGGAATCCCACGGAGGAACCCAGCCACATGTTCGGGAAGAACACGAAGGTCGACATCGAGCTCAACCGAGACGTCGAACAGCTCATCAAATCCGGCGGCAAGGAGAAGATCCTGCCGATCGTACAGGCCGGCGAGCCGGTGCTGCGCCAGCAAACCGCCGCCTACGACGGCCAGCTGTCCAAGCACACGCTCGCCAAGCTCATCGACACGATGCGCACCACCATGCTCGAAGCGCCGGGAGTCGGCCTCGCCGCCACGCAGATCGGCCTGGGGCTCGCGCTCGCCGTCGTCGAGGACCATGTGCGCGACGACGAGGATGATCCTCGCGAGATCGCCGAATTCCCGTTCCACGTGATCATCAACCCGAAGTACACGCCGGTGGGGGAGAAGACCGCCAGCTTCTACGAAGGGTGCCTGAGCTTCGACGGCTATCAGGCCGTGCGCAGGCGCTGGCTCGACGTCGACGCCGAATGGGACGACGAGGACGGCAAGCACCACAAGGAACGTCTGCACGGCTGGCCGGCCCGCATCTTCCAGCACGAGACCGACCACCTGAGCGGCGAACTGTACATCGACAAGGCGGAGATCCGCTCCCTTGCCACCAACGAGAACCTCGAGGACTTCTGGGCCGAGGATCCGGTCCCCACCGAAGCCGCCGAGGAACTTGGCTTCGAGCTGTAAGCCACCGGCTCCGCCGGGTGGGGGAGAGACAAAAGCCGTACACTGCAACAGGCCAGCCCATCGAGGGCTGGCCTTCGTTGTTTCGTGATCGATGAGGATGCTCGCTGGTGGGTCTATAATGGCACCCGGTGATCGACCCTTCCACGGGCGGTCAACCGCACATAATCAAACTCATAACCACATATGAATCGGCATCGATCCGGGGACGCGCAAGCATGCCCGAACGAGCCGAACAGGGAGAGAACATGTCCCAGAACAATGGTGTGCACGGCGAAGCCGGCGCAACCAGTACCACGACCAGTACCAGTACGGCAAGCACCGACGCGAGCCTCAACGCCCGCGCGAAGACCCCCAAAGGCGGCAATC
The DNA here is from genome assembly GCF_006454495.1 of Bifidobacterium sp. UTCIF-38. Taxonomy (NCBI): domain Bacteria; kingdom Bacillati; phylum Actinomycetota; class Actinomycetes; order Bifidobacteriales; family Bifidobacteriaceae; genus Bifidobacterium; species Bifidobacterium sp. UTCIF-38. The sequence goes on from NZ_JFAL01000020.1 coordinate 19,839, forward strand.
GCGCCGGCCGCAGCGGCAATGGCAGGAATCCGAAGTGGTGGCTGTGGTCGCTGATCGCGGTCATCGTCGTCAGCGCGCTCGTCGTCGGCGTCAACGCGTTCTTCACCAACAAGCAGAACGGCGGGAACGGTTCGGCGAGCACAGGCGGCACCGCCGCGGCCAAGCAGGCCGACACCGTCTCCATCGGCCTGAAGCTCGCGCCCGTCAACCTCGACATCCGACATCAGTCCGGATCCGCGCTCGAGCAGATCCTCATCGGCAATGTGTACGAGAGCCTCGTCTCGCGCGGCTCCGACAACAAGGTCCACCCCGGACTCGCCAAGAGCTGGGAGATCTCCGACGACGGCCTGACCTACACGTTCCACCTGAACGAGCACATGACCTTCTCCAACGGCGACGCGCTCGACGCCGACGACGTCGCCTGGTCCATCAACGAGCTCAAGGCGAACAAGTACTACAACTACGATCAGGTCAAGAACCTCGACAAGGCCGAGGCCGTCGACTCGAAGACCGTGAAGATCACCCTCTCCGCGCCCGACTCCAACATGCTATGGTATCTGACGGGCCGCCCCGGACTCGTCTACGACAAGGACGGCACGTGGGACGAGAAGACCGGCGCCCTCGGCTCCGGACCGTACACCGTCTCCTCGTTCGACCCGAGCGACAAGATCGTGTTCAAGGCCAACCCGAAGTACTGGGGAACCGAACACAAGGCGAAGACCGAGAACGTCGTCATCCGCTTCCTGCCCGATGACAACGCCGGTATCAACGCGCTCAAGAGCGGCGACGTGCAGGTGCTCTCGCCGATCACCGCCACCCTCGCCGAACCGTTCCGCAAGGACTCCAACTACGTGGTCAAGGAGGGCGACGGCTCCGACAAGTTCGTCCTCGCCTTCAACATGACCAATCCGAAGCTTGCCGACAAGCGCGTGCGTCAGGCCATCCGCTACGGCATCGACCACCAGCAGATCATCGCCTCCCGCGGCGGCGTCGACTCCCCGCTCGGCGGTCCGATCCCCAAGGTCGACCCCGGCTACGAGGATCTGACCGACCTGTACCCGCACGACGAGGCCAAGGCCAAGCAGCTCATGGCCGAGGCGGGCTACTCCGAATCCAAGCCGCTGCAGCTCACCCTCACCTACGCGAACGTGTACGGCACCGAACTCGGCGACCAGTTGAAGAGCCAGTTGAAGCCCATCGGCATCGACCTGAAGATCAACTACGTTGAATTCTCCACCTGGCTGCAGGACGTGCACACCAACGGCGACTACGACCTCTCGCTCGTCGACCACGCCGAAAGCCACGACTTCTACAAGTGGGCCACGCCGAGCTACTACTACCACTACGACTCCAAAGAGGTGCAGGACCTCTACGCGAAGGCGCTCGCCGCGACCTCCGACGACGAGGCCTCCAAGTACCTCGCCCAGGCCGCGAAGATCGTCTCCGAGGATGCGCCCGCCGACTGGCTGTTCAGCTGGAGGGTGACTCAGGCCTACGCCAAGGGCGTCTCCGGCTATCCGGAGAACCTCTCCCAGACCGTGCTGCCGTTGTGGCAGGTCACCTACACGCCAGTGAAGTGACGACGTCTTACCTTTGATCGGTACCGAGTAGTGCGGTGGTCACGGGAGACGGCGATTCCCCATTCCGGACACGCTCCGGGCCGCTCGGCCAAGTCCTACGGTCCTGAACGGGAAATCGTCATCTCCCGCTCACTTCCGACGAGCATGTTGCGTTAGCGAAAGGAATCCTTATGCGGTTCTTGGTGAAGCGGCTGCTGCTGTTTGCGGCGGCGCTGGTCGGGGTGTCGGTGCTCGTGTTCGCGGCGCTGCGCATCCTGCCGGGCGACGTGGCCGTCGTCATGGCCGGCACCAACGCCTCCGCCTCACGCGTGGCCGAACTGCGCGCAGAGTTCGGGCTCGACCGGCCCTACATCGTCCAGTACCTCGACTGGGCGGGCGGACTGCTGCACGGCGATCTCGGCATGTCCGCACTGACCGGACGGGCCGTCGCCGCGCAGGTCGTCCGCCGCGCAGCCATCACGTTCCCGCTCATCGTCATGAGCCTCGTCGTCGCGCTCGCCGTCGGCCTGCCGCTCGGCTGCGCCGCGTCCATCGCCCGCTCGCCACGACTGCGCGGGTTCCTCCACGTCCTCGCCATCGCCGGCGGCGCGGTGCCCGCCCTGTGGAGCGGCCTGCTGCTGCTCCTGCTGTTCGGCCGCGGCGTCGGATTGATCGGCCTGTTCCCCTCGCAGGGATTCCCCGCCGATGGCTGGTCGGGCGATCCCGTCCGCGCGTTCGCCTCGCTGATCCTGCCTGCGCTCGCCACTGGCTTCGTCGCGGCGGCCGGCATCATGCGCTACACGCGTTCCGCGCTCGACGACATCGCCTCGGACGGCGGTCCGGTCGATATGGCGATGGCCTGCGGCATGACCCGCACACAGGCGATGCTCCAGGTGGGACTGCGCCTCGCGACCCCGCAGCTCGTCTCCGTCGTGGGATTGACGTTCGCGTCGATGATCACCGGCGTCATGGTCATCGAGAACCTGTTCGCCCTGCCCGGGCTCGGCGCGCTGCTTGTCGGCGACGTCGGCAACCGCGATCTCGTGGCCGTGCAAAGCGAGCTGTTCCTGCTCGCCGCGTTCTTCCTGATTCTGGGACTGATCGTCGACCTGACGCATCGGGCGCTCGATCCGCGACTTGCCGCGGGAGAGGAGGAGTGATGGCCGTGACCAAACGGACTCCGGCGCGCCGCGCTCGTGTCATCCTTGGCACCATGTGGTCGAGCGGCACCGGACGCTACGCGCTCGTCGTGCTCGCCCTCTGGCTGTTCGTCGCGCTCGTCTCGCTGTTCTGGACGCCGCTCCCGCTGCTTGCCACCGACGGCTACCACGTCTGGGCCGCGCCGTCCGCCGACCATTGGCTCGGCACCGACGGCACCGGCGCCGACGTGCTGAGCTGGCTCATGGCCGGCTCGCGCACCAACCTCGTGATCGCCGGCCTCACCGTGATCGGCTCCGCCGCGCTGGGACTGCTGCTCGTCGGCCTCATGGTAGCCCGATCCACGGCGCTCGCCTCCGTGTCGGTCGCCGTCGTCGACGCGCTCATCTCCATTCCGACCGTGCTCATCGCCCTCCTGCTCGCCGTGCCGTTCGGCGCGTCCGCCGCGGTCGTCGTCGGCGCATGCTCGATCGCCTACGGACTGAACCTCGCGCGCGTGGCCCGGCCCGCGGCCCTGCTCGCCGCGCGGTCGCAGTATGTCGAATCGGCGCGGGCGAACGGGGCGGGCGGCTTGCGCGTGCTCGTGCAGCACATCGTGCCGAACATCACGCCGGTGCTGGCGGTGCAGCTGTCGATGTCCGCCGGGACCTCGGTGCTGGCCGAAGCGGGGCTTACGTATCTCGGCGTCGGCGTCGGCGCGGGCGTGCCCAGCTGGGGGCATTCGCTCTCCACATCGGTCAAGCTCATCAACGTGTTTCCGCTGACGGTGCTGTGGCCGGGGTTGGTGGTCACGCTCGTCGTCATCGCGTTGAACCTGTTCGGCGACGCCCTGCGCGATGCGGGCGATCCGGTCGCCAATCCTCTGCTGCGGGAGGCTTAGTGCGATGGTCGTCGGTTTGATTCGTTCTCGTTACGGCCGGGGTGAGACGGCTGACGCCGTACCGGACACGCTCAAGGCCGCTCGGCCAAGCCTACGGTCCGGTACGGCGTCACCCGCCTCACCCCTCCGTTGGGGGTGTTCGTCGCGTTTGCTGCTTGTGCCTCGGGGAGGTGTTCGATGAGTGTTTCTGTCCGTGGACTGCGGGTTGCCTTGGGCGGCGTTGAGATCGTGCATGGAGTGGATCTCGAGGTTGGCGATGGGGAGCGCGTCGGGCTGATCGGGGCGTCCGGGTCGGGCAAATCGATGATCGCCAAGGCCTTGCTGGGGTTGTTGCCACAGGGCGCTTCGCTGTGCGGCGGGATTTCGATGGGGGATGCGGAGATCCTTGGGAGTGCGAGTGGCGAGGGTAATGGCGGCGACTCGGCTCCGGCCTCCTATGCAGACGAGCGGACGCTGGCCGACCTGCGCGGGCGGTATGTGGGGACGGTGTTCCAGAACCCGGCGCGGGCGCTGAACCCGGTGATGACCGTCGCGCGGCAGATCGCACTGCCACTGCGGTTGCACTACGACCTCACGGCTGCGGAACGTGATGAACGTGTCAGGATGATGCTCGGCAAGGTCGGATTGTCCGACGACGTGCTGAACAAGCGGCCGCACGAGCTGTCGGGCGGACAGCGCCAGCGCGTCGGCATCGCGACGGCGCTGATCACCTCGCCGCGCTTCATCATCGCGGACGAGCCCACCACGGCGCTCGACTCGATCACGCAACGTCAGATCGTCGACCTGCTTGTCTCGCTCGTCGACGACGCGGGCGCCTCGATGCTGTTCATCACCCACGACTTCGCCGTGCTCTCGCGCGCCACCACACGCTGCTACGTGTTGGACGAGGGGCGTATCGTCGAATCGGGGAACACGGCCGATCTGCTCGCCGCGCCCGAAACGGCGCCCGCTCGCGAGCTCGTCACGGCCGCGCGCAGGCTGACGCTGCATGCCGACGGCACGTCGCGTGCCGATGAAGGGGGAGTCGCACAGTCATGAACGCCATGAACGTTATGAACGCCGCAGACGCAACGGCAACGCCGCGGTCGACTGAACCGTCGCAGCCGCTGCTCGCCGCACGGCACATCGACACGTCATTCGTCGACCGCGCCATGCACCGGGGGTTGTTCGCGCACAGAACGCGCCGGCAGGTGCTGTTCGACGTGTCCGCCGAGGTGCATGCGGGGGAGTGCCTCGCCGTGATCGGCGCATCCGGATCGGGCAAGACCACGCTCACGCGCATCATGCTGGGGCTCGACACGGCCGACTCCGGCGAGATCCTCTACCGTGGGTCCGCGGTCGAACGCGGTTCGGCGGGCATGCGTGCGTTGCGTGCCGAATCGTCGATCGTCTTCCAGGACCCGTACGGGTCGCTCGACCCGCGTTGGACCGTCGAACGGTCGGTGTCCGAACCGCTGTGGCTGCGGCGCAAGGCGCTCGGCTACGCGTTCGACGAGGTCGCCGGCAAGACCGTGCAGGCTCTGGCCCGCGTCGGCCTTGACCCGCGCATGTTCCTGAACCGCTACCCGTGCGACCTGTCCGGCGGACAGGCGCAGCGCGTCGCCATCGCCCGCGCCATCGTCAACGAGCCGAAGGTGATCCTCGCCGACGAACCGATGAGCGCCATCGACGTGGCCGCGCGCGTGCAGATCCTCGAGACCCTCCAGTCGATCCTCACCGGCGAGGGCATGGACGGCGAGCGCCCCGCGCTGATCATCGTCTCGCACGATCTCGGCGTCGTACGGCACATCGCCGACCGCATCCTCGTCCTCAACGAGGGGCGGGCGATCGAGACCGGACCCACCGAGCGGGTCCTTGACGCCCCCGAATCCGATTACACCCGCCGCCTCATCGAAGCCGCCTCGCTGTAGGCCGGCCGGGGAGAGACATGGCAACAGGTATCATCCATGTCCACGATGCGGACGGTGCGGGCCCGTGCGACACGCCCTCGCCGATGAGGGTGGTATCGTGTGAGACATGCAGATTTTCTCGTGTTGTTGTCGCTAACCGACGCCCCCGGGCGAACGGTCAGTGACGCATAACTTGAGATAGGGCATTCGGGCGCGGCGTAGCCGCATTTCACCTCGATTCGTGCGCAGCGGTTTTCAGTCGCACAAGGCTATTGGTACGTTGGGGGTATCGATAACCGGGTCTTCGGGGCAGACCAATGAGCAACAGGGCACATGGGCCACGGATCACGCATCCGGCGAACGGCCCGGAACACCGGCATCATCGGAAAACACCGGATACGATCACCGGATACGGGATCGCACCGCATCGAACGCAATCAATCTCGTCACTTTCCTTTCGTCAGGGAACGTTGGTCCGCGACACGGCATCGCACATCCATATGCCACCAATCCAATCCATCATCAACCAACCGACAACCCACCCGAACCACAAGGAAAGAGACGAACATGACCATCGCCAACAGCACCGCGGAGCTCATCGGCAACACCCCGCTCGTCAAGCTCAACCACATCCCCGCCGAGGAGGGCGTCAACGCCACCATCGCGGTCAAGATCGAATACATGAACCCCGGCGGCTCGTCCAAGGACCGCATCGCCGCGCGCATCATCGACGCGGCCGAACGCTCCGGGGAGCTCAAGCCCGGTGGCGTCATCGTCGAACCCACGTCCGGCAACACCGGAGTGGGCCTTGCGATGGTCGCCCAGCAGCGCGGCTACCGCACGATCTTCACCCTGCCGGACAAGGTCTCCGAATCCAAGCGTGCCGTGCTGCGCGCGTACGGCGCCGAAGTCGTCGTCACCCCCACCGACGCCGGCCCCGACGACCCGCGCTCCTACTACCAGGTCGCCGAACGACTCGCCAAGTCGATCCCCGGCGGATTCCGCCCCAACCAGTACGACAACCCGAACGGGCCCGCCAGCCACTACGTGACCACCGGCCCCGAGATCTGGGAGGCGACCGACGGCAAGGTCACGCACTTCGTCGCCGGCATCGGCACCGGCGGCACGATCTCCGGCACCGGCAAATATCTGAAGGAGGCCTCCGACGGCCGCGTCGTCGTCGTCGGATCCGACCCGGAGGGCTCGATCTACTCCGCACCCAGCCTCGCCGACGTGCACCAGTACGACATCGAGGGCGTGGGCGAGGACTTCTACCCGAAGGCCTACGACCGCTCCATCCCCGACGAGATCGTCAAGGCGAACGACGCC
>NZ_JFAL01000021.1:0-16799 GCF_006454495.1 Bifidobacterium sp. UTCIF-38
GAGGCGTTCGAGATGACCCGCAGGCTCGCCGCCGAGGAGGCGCTGCTCGTCGGCGGCTCCTCCGGCATGGCCGTCGTCAGCGCGATCAAGTACGCGAAGGAACACGACCTCGGCGCCGACCAGCTCGTCGTCGTCCTCGCCCCCGACTCCGGCCGCAGCTATCTGGAGAAGATCTTCAACGACGACTGGATGCGCGCCAACGGCTACGGTGACATCGTCGAACGCACCTCCCGGCCGTCGCTCGCCGAACAGTACCTGTGACCTTCCGCCCATAACCGACCGGATAACCGGTCATCACCAACACCGATACCGACCGGCGCCATATGCGCCGGCCATTGCCATACCCTCGACAACGTACCCAAATCCACTCATAAGCCCCAAGCGCACCACACCGAAAGGAAACCAATCACCATGTCCGCCGAATACAACGCCCAGTTCGCCGCAGCCGACATCGCCACCCGCGCCATCCACGCCGGTCAGGAGCCCGACCCCACCACCGGCGCAGTCGTCACCCCGATCTACGCCACCTCCACGTTCAAGCAGGACGGCGTGCTGGGCCTTCGTGGCGGACACGACTACTCGCGCTCCATCAACCCCACGCGCACCAGCTTCGACGAGCAGCTCGCCGCCGTCGAAGGCGCCAAGTACGCGCTCTCCTTCTCCTCCGGACTCGCCGCCATCGACGTGCTGCTGCGCTCCACCCTGAAGCCCGGCGACAGCATCCTGCTCGGCAACGACGTGTACGGCGGCACCTACCGACTGCTCGCCAAGGTGTTCGTGCCGTGGGGCGTCGGCCTCGACGTGGTCGACATCACCGATGCGAAGGCCGTCGAGGAGGCGCTCGCCGCCAAGCACTACGCGTACGTGTGGGTCGAGACCCCGTCCAACCCGCTGCTCAACATCACCGACATCGCTCTGACGGCCGAGATCGCGCACAAGTACGGCACCAAGGTCGTCGTCGACAACACGTTCGCCTCGCCCGCGCTCCAGCATCCGCTGGACGAGGGCGCCGACGCGGTCGTCTACTCGACCACCAAGTACATCGGCGGCCACTCCGACGTGGTCGGCGGCGCCGTCGTCCTCAACGACGCCGAGGTGCGCGATGAAGTCGCCTTCCTGCAGAACGCCGCCGGCGCCGTGCCCTCCCCGTTCGACTCCTGGCTCGACATCAGGGGCCTCAAGACCCTCGCCCTGCGCGTCGAACGCCACTCCGCCAACGCGCTCAAGATCGCCCAATGGCTCGAATCCCAGCCGTCCGACGTGGTGGAACGCGTCTGGTACCCGGGCCTCGAATCCCACCCCGGCCACGAGATCGCCGCACGTCAGATGCACGGCGGCTTCGGCGGCGTCGTCTCCGTGCAGCTCGCCGCCGGAGGCGAGGCGGCCAAGCGCTTCGTCGACCACACCCGCATCTTCACGCTGGCCGAATCACTCGGCGGCGTCGAAAGCCTCATCGAGGTGCCCGCAGCCATGACCCACGCCTCCGTGGCCGGCACCACCCTGCAGGTGCCCGCCAACCTGATCCGCATCTCCGTGGGTCTGGAGAACGCCGACGACCTCATCGCCGACCTCGATCAGGCGTTCAAGGCGCTCTGAGACGCCGGCGGAGCGCCCTGCTTCCACCTGCTTCTACACTGGAAGCATGACTGATCCCACGGCGGCGCTCGACGCGCTCAAACGGTACTTCGGATACGAATCGTTCCGCCCCGGGCAGACCGCCGTGGTGAACGCGCTGCTCGGCGGGCGGGACGTACTCGCCGTCATGCCCACCGGCGCCGGCAAGTCGGTGTGCTACCAGATCCCGGCCGTGCTCCTGCCCGGCGTCACCGTCGTCATCTCGCCGCTCATCTCCCTGATGCAGGACCAGGTCGACGCCCTGAACGACATAGGCCTGCCCGCCGCGTTCATCAACGGCACGCAGGCCCCCGACGAGCAGTCGATGGTGCTCGCGCAGGCCGCCGCAGGCCGGGTCAAACTCCTCTACGTCGCGCCGGAGCGCCTGGAGACGCAGCGATTCAGGAACTTCGCCTCGTCCACGCCGATCTCGCTCGTCGCCGTCGACGAGGCGCACTGCGTCTCCCAATGGGGGCAGGACTTCCGCTCCTCGTACCTGTCGATCGGTGAATTCATCGCTTCCCTGCCGCGCCGCCCGATCGTCGGCGCGTTCACCGCCACCGCCACCGAGAAGGTGCGCTACGACGTCGTGAACCTCCTGGGACTGCGCTCGCCGCAGGTCACCGTCACCGGCTTCGACCGGCCCAACCTCTACTTCGACGTCATCATGATGGAGGGCAAGCGCAAGGCCGCGTGGATCGCCGACTACATCGCCGCGCACGCGCAGGAGTCCGGCATCGTGTACTGCTCCACGCGCAAGGAGACCGAGGCGCTCGCCGACACGCTGAACCGTGCGGTGCCGGCGAAACTCGGGGGTGCGGCCGGGGGAGTGGCGTCGGCCGGGCGTCTCGCCGTCGCCTATCACGGCGGCATGAGCGCCGACGTGCGCGCCGCCGCGCAACGCGACTTCGTCACCGACCGGGTGCAGGTCGTCGTCGCCACCAACGCGTTCGGCATGGGCATTGACAAGTCGAACGTGCGATATGTCATCCACCACAACATGCCCGAGTCGATCGAGGCGTACTATCAGGAGGCCGGTCGTGCGGGGCGCGACGGCGAACCCAGCCGGTGCACGCTGCTGTGGAACGAGTCGGACATCGTCACACGCCGGCGCCTGCTCGACAACGACAACGAGAACGAGCGCATGACGCCCGAGGAGCAGGAGATCGCGCGGCGCAACCGCCGGCGCCTGCTCGACGGGATGATCGGCTACTGCCGCACCACCGAATGCCTGCACCGCTACATGACCCGCTACTTCGGGCAGGAGGACGGGCCGGTTGCGGGCGCGAATGATGGTGTGTCGGCGTCCGGCAAGCCCGTCAAATGCGGGGCGTGCGCGAACTGCGAGCGCACGTTCACCACCATCGACGTGTCCGCCGTGGCCCGGGCGATCAGCCAGTGCGTGCACGACGTCGACCAGCGCGTCGGCTCCGGCAAGATCGTCAGGATCCTGCGCGGTTCACAGGCGCAGGATCTCGCGTGGCTCAACCCGCAGAGCATGCCCACGTTCGGCATGCTCAAGGACGTGCCCGAGGCGCGCATCCGCGACGTGCTGAGCCAGATGGCCACCGACGGGTTCCTGTACATCGATGCGGGGCGTCTGCCGATCGTGAAGTTCGGACGCCGAGCGGCGGAGACCGTCGCACCCGGGTTCCACTATGAGATCAAGCGTGTGGACCGTAAGACCGACCGTTCGTCGGATGGCATCGGGGGAGCGGGGCGTCCCGTCCGCCGCGTCGCCTCCGGCATCGGCGGCGCCGGCACGCCGGATTCGACCGTCTACGGTGCCTCCGGCACGAGTGGGTCCGCGGATGTGGACGCCTACGTGCCGAACGACGAGGAGGACGCGCTGTTCGAGCGTCTGCGTGCGTTGCGACGTACGATCGCGCAGGAGATCGGCAAACCGCCGTACATCGTCTTCTCCGACCGCACTCTGCGTGACATGGCGCGCATCAGGCCAGTCACCGACGCCCAGTTCCTCGCCGTCAACGGCGTGGGCGAGCGCAAGCTCGGCCAGTACGGCAAGCGTTTCATGGAGGAGATCGCCGCGTTCAATGCCGCAAAGTGCTGAACGCGGCGATGGTCGAGGCATCATCGGCAAAATATGTGATGCAGATCACTACAGTTTATGCAAATCGTGGGTTACGACTTATGTAAATCGCCGATTACGCATGTGTCGATGGGGGAGAACGCAATGATTCCAAGGGCTTTGAGCCGAACTTGCGTCCGTCGGCGATATGCCTGCGAATAGCCTTCTATGACACCGGGTTGGCGGCCAGCTTGTGGGCATGGAATCGGCCGATCAACTGTTCACCAGTCAATATCGCGGCAACCTCTATGAGAACATGGTCGTGGTCGAGATCGTCAAACGATATCAGGCGCTCGGCAGGGAACCGAAGCTGTTCTACTGGCGTGACAGCAACAAGAAGGAGATCGACCTGATCATCGAGAAGGGCGGGCGGCCGCTGTATGCTGTCGAGGTCAAGTCCTCGTCATCGTTCAATCCGAAATCGTTCGAGATTCTCGAGGATCTCACACCGGATTTCGGTCTGCCCGTGGACAACCGTTTCGTGGTCTACGGGGGAGACGAGTCCTTTGCGACCAGCCACGGTCAGGTCATCGGCATCACCGATCTCGGACGGTTGGTCGGCTGACGTCGCGTCCGTCCGCCAGCCTCTGCTGTCTCGCCCCTCGAACGCTTGGTACACGTTCGCGGAGAGGGTGGTGATGTTCGTGGCGGCGGATTCGTCGACGTCGTTCGTCATCACGGCGATCACGTATGGGTGGGCACCGTAGACGATTGCGACGTCGTTCTGCACTGCAGCCAGCTCGCCGGTCTTGTTCGCCACCTGCACGCCGGCGGGCACGCCCGCCGGGATTTTCGTGCGTCGCGTCTGCCCGAGCAGCAGGTCGACCATTCTCTTGCTCGCGTTCGCCGACACCAGTTCGCCTCGATATGCCTTGGCGAGGAACGTCCCGCAGTCGCGAGCCGACGTCCAGTTCTCGACGTCGTTGCCCGAGGCGGCGCCCGTCAGCGCGCGTAGCTCCTTCGTGCTGGAGAAGCCGTACCGTACGGCGGTGTCGGTGACGGTCGCGATCGCGGCCGTGGTCCCGCCCTTGCCGCCGATGACGGCGAGCAGCCGGTTGGCCGCGTCGTTCGAACTGACCGTGATCATCTGCTTCAGGTTCGCGTCGATCGTCGCGTTGTCGGCGATCGCCCCGTGCTCGAGACGATCGAACACCGTGAGCATGATGTACAGCTTGATCAGCGACGCCGCGACCAGCGGTTTGTCGTTGATCGCCGTGTCCCGCCCGCTGCCGAGATCGAGCGCGTACACGGACCAGTCGCCCGGATACTGTGCGACGGTCGATTCGATCGTCTGTCTCACCGCATCGATGCGCGCCGCATCCGGGTCCGGTGCGGCCGTTTCGGCTTTGTCGGTCCCGTCACCCGTACCTGTCATGTCGCCGTCCGTGGTGTGTTTCGTCGTCGATGACGTGATCTGACTTCGGCCGGGGTCATCCGCTGCGCCGCCTGCCACGCCCGTCACGCGCGGATACGCGATGATCCCGGCGAGTACGGCGACCAGCAGCACCGCTGCCACGATGACGGCTGCGATCGGCGTGCGACTCCGCGCGGCGTGTGACCGTCCACGACGTCTACGAGAGGATGCGCTGCGCGCGCAGCGGCGTCCGCCCATCACTCATCCGCCTTGGCGAGCTGCTGGTCGATGTCGGCGAGGATGTCGCTCATGATCTGCGCCGCCGTGCCCTTGCCTTGGTTCTGCGTGGCGAGCGCGACCGCCGCCTTGCCGTGCGGTGTGGTGACGACCGCGAAGTAGTTCCACGTGTTCTTGATGCCCTGTCCGCGATGTGCGTGGATGGTCATGTCGGATGGAATCGCGACGCCCTCGGCCGCGACGTCGACGTTCATGAGGTCGGACACTCCGGCCGCATCCACCGCGGCGAGCATGCGTACGGCGTCGAACGTGGAGCTGGTGTTCTCGTAGCCGGCGTTGCTGGCCTGCACGTCGCCGAAGTTGCGGTCCAGCGTGGTGTCGGCGTATCCGTGCTGCTTGAGCCACAGGTTGACCGCCTCGAAGCCGCCGAAGTCGGCGATCGCCTGATTGGCGGCCGCATTGTCCATCGTGGACATCATCGTCTGCGCCTCGGTGAGGGAATCGCCACCGTTCGACCGTGCGGCGAGATAGACGGGCAGGTACAGGCCTGCGGAGACGAACTTCGTGCGTGCGGCGGCCGTGTTGGCCACGTCCTTTTCCGAATAGGACGTGTCGGCCGACGAGGTGCCGTCGCCGAGGAACATCGCCGAGACCGACACGTCGGTGGAGGAGTACTTGTTGGTGATCGACGACAACGACTTCGAGTTGGGCTTCGTCGCCTTGGCCTTCGCGTCGGCGTCGGATTTGGTTGCGGAATCGGCTTCGGACTTGTCCGAATCGGCCGTGTTCGATTGTTCGGTGGTCTGATTGGTCGGGGTCGAGCCGGTCAGGAAGTCCGGCTTGATGACGAACGCGAACACGAGCGCCGCGACGATCGCCACGGCGGCGATCGAGGCCACGACGATGATCCATATCCGGTTCGTCCTGGACCGTGTCGTGGCGGTCGGCGTGGGAGCCGGCACCGGCGAAGGCGAAGGACCGGACGCGGGTGCGGGGGAAGCCTGCGGGGGATCGGGCACCGGACGATCCTGCGACGTTCCCCTCGTCGGTGCCGGTGTCGGTACCGGTTGAATCGTCGGTTGAATCGGCGTGGGCTCCGGCTGAGCTGCTGCGGACGACCCGGCGGGAGTCATCTGAGCAATCGGCGTGCCGCAGTTCGTGCAGAATCTCGTTCCGGGTTCAAGACTGTGACCGCAGTTCGTGCAGAAACGCATATGATCCCTTTCCTTCCCTGTGTTCTTCCCGCGTCGTTCTTGCGCATGCGCGTTGTCCTCCCGCATGAAGAACCACGTCCTATTATGGTATCCGTCATTCCAATGAACACCTATGGAGGACGACACATGGTTGAGGAAACGAACGAAAAGCCGACGAAGCCCGTCGTCGAGAGCTTCCAGCTGGATCACACGAAGGTCAAGGCGCCGTACGTGCGCTACATCGACACGGAGAAGGGGCCGCATGGCGATGTGATCTCCAACTACGACCTGCGTCTCGTGCAGCCGAACGAGAACGCGATCCCGACCGCGGGCCTGCACACGATCGAGCACACGATCGCCGTGCTGCTGCGCGAACGTATCGACGGCTACATCGACTGCTCGCCGTTCGGCTGCCGCACCGGCTTCCACCTGCTCACCTGGGGCGAGCACCCCACCGAGGAGGTCGCCAAGGCGCTGAAGGAGTCGCTCGAGTTCATCGCCTACAAGGCCACGTGGGACGACGTCCCCGCCACGACGATCGAAAGCTGCGGCAACTACCGCGACCACAGCCTGTTCACCGCGAAGGAGTGGTGCAAGGACATCCTCGCCAAGGGCATCAGCTCCGACCCCTTCGTCCGCAAGGTCGTCTGAGCCTTACGGTTGGTTGGGCCGGATGAATGGGTGTGCTCGACACACTCAAGGCCGTTCGGCCAAGCCTACGGTCGAGCACACCCATTCATCCGGCCCCGTTGGTCTACTTACTTACGCCCGCTCGGCGATGCGCGTGATGGCGTCGTCCGATTCGTCGACGATGCGGCGCATCGCCGCCTCGGCGCCCGCGCCGTCGCCCCGGCGCACCAGCGCCGCGACCTCGCTGTGCAGGTCCAGCGCCTTCTGGTTCGCGGTCTTCGGCATCAACTCGTGATGCGTGCGCCCTTCGAGCGTGGCGACGATGACGTCGCCCAGATCGGCGAACATCAGGTTCCCGCTCGCCTCCACGAGCGTGCGGTGGAACAGGCTGTCGGCGTCGAGGTATTCCTGCTCGTCGGCGCGGTCCGCGTGCGAGACCATGCCGATCGCGGCCTCGGTCAGGGCCGCCCACTGCTCGTTCGTGGCGTGCGTGGCGGCGAGGCGCGCGGCCAGCGGCTCGACCGCCGAGCGCAGTTGCGACAGCTCATGCAACGCGTCCAGACGGTGTCTCCCGCCCAGTCGCCACCGGATCACCTGCGGGTCGAACATGTTCCACTGCCGGATCGGGTTGACCGTCGCTCCAGCCTTGCGCCTGACGCTCACCAGTCCCATCGATTCCAGCACACGCGTCGCCTCTCGCGTGACCGTGCGCGAGGGGCTTTCGCCGCCGAGATCGGGGTCGGGGAGCCGGTCTCCCGGGGCGATGTCGCCGTCGACGATCGCCGTGCCCCACCAGTCCAGCAGCCGGTCGTGCAACGGGCGTTCGTCACTTTGCCCGCCGTATTGACCGGTGCGCGCCGTATCTTCCGTCTTCTCCGTATTCATAGGACAAGTATCGCACATGCGATGTGTTATGGCATACATATTCGACACGCCGTCCTTGAATCGTATTGCGTAATCCAAAACGGTGCGTTATATTGAATATCAACATACAAAACAGATTGGTTGACAGAGTTTCGTCATCCAATACAACGACTCAAAGAAGAGATGGATTATGAATACCATGATTCTCGCAGCGGCCACCACGGCGGCTGATACCGCGGTGCACCTCAACGGCACCCAGCTCGGCATCAGCGTGGTCGCCAGCATCGTCGTCCTGATCCTGCTGGTCACCGTCGCCAAGCTGCACCCGTTCGTCTCCCTGCTCATCTCCGCACTGGTCGTCGGCATCGGATCCGGCTACGGACCGGTCGCCACCGTCGAAAGCTTCTCCGACACCTTCGGCTCCACCATGGCCTCCGTCGGCATCCTCGTCGGCCTCGGCGCGATGCTCGGACGCGTGCTCATGGACACCGGCGCCGCCGACTCCATCGTCGACACGCTGCTGGCGAAGACCTCCGTGAGGATGATCCCGTGGACCATGGCCCTGATCGGCGCCCTGATCGGCCTGCCCATGTTCTTCGAGGTCGGCCTCGTCGTGCTCGTGCCCGTCATCATCCTCATCACCCGCCGCTCCAAACTGCCGCTCATGCGCGTCGCCATCCCCACCCTCGCCGGCCTGTCCGTCATGCACGCCTGCATGCCGCCCCAGCCCGGCCCGCTCGCCGCACTGAGCTGCTTCAAGAACGGCTCCGTCGGCATCACCATGATGTTCGGCCTGCCGATCGCCGTGATCACCGCCGCGCTCGTCGGCCCGCTCTTCTCCAAGTTCGCCGCCAAGTGGGTGCCGGTCGGCGCCCCCGAGAACTTCGAGACCGGCAAGGGCCGCGTCGACGCCGACGGCAACCCCGTTACCGCCAAGCCGCCGTTCGCCCTGTCCGTGCTGTGCATCCTCATGCCCGCGATCCTCATGCTCGGCAACGCGATCTTCGAGATCGCCGCCCCCGATCAGGCCGGCTCCGACGCCCTCTACGCGCAGGTCTTCGCCTTCTTCGGCAAGCCCGCCATCGCGCTCGCCGTCGCCGTGGTCTTCGCGATGCTCGTGCTCGGCCGCGCCACCCACATGACCTGGAAGGCCGTCAACGACTCCCTCAAGGCCGCGCTTCCCCCGATCGCCGGCATTCTGCTCATCGTCGGCGCCGGCGGCGGCTACAAGGGCGTCCTCGTCGACACCGGCATCGGCGACATCATCGGCAGGTTCGTCGAAAGCTCCTCGATCTCCATCTTCCTCGTCGCCTGGCTCATCGCCGCGTTCGTGCGCGTCGCCACCGGCTCCGCCACCGTCGCGATCATCACCACCGCCGGCATCCTCGGCCCCGTCGTCGACCAGATGGGCGTGACCGCCCCGGCCATCGCCCTGCTCGTCATCGCGATCGGCGCCGGATCCGTGTTCCTCTCCCACGTCAACGACGCCGGATTCTGGCTCATCAAGGAGTACTTCGGCCTCGAGGTCGGCGAGACGTTCAAGACGTGGACCGTCCTCGAATGCCTGCTCTCGCTCGTCGTGCTCGCCCTCGTCATGATCGCCAGCATCTTCGTGCCCCTTGTCTGACTCCCGATTCGGCTTCGTCTAGGCCCTCGGCTCCCCTTGTCAGGGGAGCTGGCCCGCGAAGCGGGTCTGAGGGGTAGTCGCCTGCCCCGTATTTCGTAAAACCTCCACACGCAAAAGGAACCGCACCATGACCACCGCAACCGTCACCCCCACCCTCGCCGAGCGCATCATCGTCGAGAACACCATCCCCGCCAAGTACTTCAGCCACGCCAAGCCGATCATCGTCCTCATGGGCGTGTGCGGCTGCGGCAAGACCACCGTCGCCGAGCATCTCGTCGACCACTACGGCCTGAAGTACGCCGAGGCCGACGACTTCCACCCGCAGGCCAACATCGACAAGATGGCCGCCGGCCACCCGCTCACCGACGAGGACCGCTGGCCGTGGCTCGACACCCTCGCCGCGTGGATCGACGAGCGCATCGCCGCCGGCGAGCCCGCCGTCGTCACCTGCTCCGCGTTGAAGCGCGCCTACCGTGACCGACTGCGCCGCAAGGGCGTCGTGTTCGTCTACATGAAGGGCACGTTCGACGAGGTGATGGAACGCCTGTCCACCCGCGAGAACCACTTCATGAAGCCGGAGATGCTCCAGAGCCAGTTCGACATCCTTGAAGAGCCGGGCGACGACGAGGTCCATGTCGCCGCGCACATCGGACTGGGCACCCCCGAGCAGGAGGCGGCCGCCGTCGCGGGCGCGCTGCACCTGTGAGACCGTCGGCATCGTCAACGCATCGCAATACATCGTCAATCACATCGCAAAACGCTACGACTCAGCAATCAGGACAGGAAGGCAACCGAAATGCAGATGGGTATGATCGGCCTCGGCCGTATGGGCGGCAACATGGTCAGGCGTCTCAAGGAGGACGGCCACGACGTCGTCGGCTTCGACATGAACCCCGACTCCGGGCGTGACGTCGACTCGCTCGAGGCTCTGGTGGCCGCGCTCGACGCGCCCCGCGTCGTATGGGTGATGGTGCCTGCCGGCGCCCCCACCGATTCGACGATCGCGCATCTGGGCGAACTGCTCGAGCCCGGCGACATCGTCGTCGACGGCGGCAACTCCAAATACACCGAGGACCGCGAGCACGCGGCCGTGCTCGCGAAGCGCGGCATCGGATTCCTCGATTGCGGCGTCTCCGGCGGCGTGTGGGGCGCCGAACGCGGCTACGCGCTCATGATCGGCGGCGACGACCGGGACTACGAGACCGTCCTGCCGATCTTCGAAAGCCTCAAGCCCGAAGGAGAGTTCGGCCTCGTCCACGCCGGCCCGGTCGGTGGCGGGCATTTTGCGAAGATGGTCCACAACGGCATCGAATACGGCATGATGCAGGCGTTCGGCGAGGGCTTCGCGACGATGCTGCGCAGCGAATACGTGACCAACCCGGCCGAGACGATGACCTCATGGCGCACCGGATCCGTGGTGGCCAGCTGGCTGCTCGACCTGCTCGACAACGCCACGAGGAACGATCCCGAACTCAAGGACGTGCCGGCCGTCGCCAACGAGTCGGGCGAGGCCAAGTGGATGGTCGAGGCCGCGCTCGAACTCGGCGTGCCCACCCCGACCACCGCCGCGGCCCTATGGCAGCGGCAGGCCTCGCGCGGCGGTGCCGACGACATCCTCAGGGTCGTCACCGCGTTGCGCGCCCAGTTCGGCGGCCACGTCACCAAGGTCGACGAGATCGCCACGCACTGAAACGACCGCGCACCGAAACGGACACCACCGGTTTGTGCGGCGGACATGGTAGCGTAACCCGTCAGTCACCATTCCAACCGACCCAATCCGACCAATCGACCGTGAGGTGAATCGTGGTATCCAATACCTCCTCCCGGCGCTTCCGCCACGCGACCATGCACGATCTTCCGCAGATGCTCAAGATCTACGCGCACGCCCGCGAGCTGATGGCGCGCAACGGCAATCCCACGCAATGGGGCAACACGTTCCCGCGCGAGGAGGTCATCAGGGACGACATCGCCAACCAGCGCACGATGCTGCTCGTCGACACGCAGAACGGCCACGAGCGCATCCTCGCCCAGTTCGCGTTGTGCCCGGGGGAGGACCCCACCTACAAGCACATCGACGGAGCCTGGCTGGACGATGACGCCTATGTCACCATCCACCGCATCGCGGCCTCCGGTCTGGTCAAGCACGCGGCGCGCGACTGCATCGCCTGGGCGCTCAAGCACTACGGCAATGTGCGCGCCGACACGCATCCCAACAACCGGGCCATGCAGCATGTGCTTGAGACCAACGGATTCGCCCGATGTGGGCTGATCCAGCTGATCGACCGAACGACGGACACCACCCGCATCGCCTACCAGCGCCACGAGTGGTGAGGTGAGCGGACCGGCGAAACGCACTAGCCCCCTGCCGAAACCGTATCGGTCGGCAGGGGGCTAGTGCGTTTTGGCCGCGTACGCGCCTACAGCAGGCTCGTCGGATCGAGCTTGGCGAGATCGTCCGCGGGCAGCACCTCGGCGGCATGCTCGTACAGGCGCGGGATGCGGTTCCTCAGGCAGGTGAAGATCTCGTAGCTGATCGTGTCGGCTGCGCGCGCCCAATCGTCGGCGGTCGGCTCGACGAACTCCTCGCCGCGGCCCGGTCCGAACAGTTCGACCGTATCGCCCTCATGCACGCCGAGCGCGGCCGCCGAACCATGCAGATCGAGGATGAACTGGTCCATGCACACACGCCCGGAGACGCGGTAGAGCTTCGGGCCCTCGGCGGTCATCACACGCACCGGACCGCCGGGCTTCTCCACATGCTTGGCACCCTGCATGTCGAATCCGGAGGCGGAGCGGTGGATGCCGTCCGCGTAGCCGATCGGCACGATCGCCGTGGACGTGTCGTCCGGAGTCAGATAGGTGCGGCCGTAGGAGATGCCGTGACCGGCCTCCACGTCCTTGACGGTGCCGAGCTGCGCCTGCAGACGCATGGCCGGGGTCAGATGCCAGTCGCGCGGCGTGCCCATCGCCGGGTCCGGTTCGTAGCCGTACAGGCCGATGCCCGGACGCGTCAGCTCGAAGTGGATCTCCGGACGGTCGAGCGTCGCCGCGGTGTTCGCGAGGTGGCGGATCTCGGGGGCGATGCCCGCGGCCTCCATGCGGCGGGTGAAGTCCTTGAAGTTCTCGATTTGACGGTCGGTGGAGGCGACGAACTCCGGCACGTCCGGCGAATCGGCCACGGCGAGATGGCTCCACTGGCCCACGATGTGCAGCACACCCTCCTTGGCGAGTGGAACGAGCTTGGCGAGCGCGGCGTCGAAGCCGGCCGGGGTGAAGCCGTTGCGCCCGAAGCCGGAATCGACCTTCACATGCACGCGTGCCGTCTTGCCGAGCGCGCGTGCGGCCTCGGCGACCCGGTCGATGCCCGGCAGCGAGCCGACGGAGATGTCGATGTCATTCGCGATGAGCTCGTCGAACGGCACTTCGGTGCCGTTGTAGACCCAGGTGAGAATGTGGCAGCGGTCGGGGCCGATGCCGAGCTTCCTGAGCAGCAGCGCCTCGTGCGACTGCGCGGTGCCGAGCCACGTGGCGCCGCCGGCCAGCGCGGCGAGGGCGGCGGGCAGCAGACCGTGGCCATAGGCGTCGGCCTTGACGACGCCCATCACGGCGGTGCCGGAGTTCGGGCCTCCCACGACGTCCACCAGATGCGCCATGTTGTCGCGCAGGGCCCTCATGTCGACGATGGCCTGCGCCGGGTAGCGGCGGCGGGCGGCCGCGTAGTTGGCCCTGCCCTGTTCGTTGCTGAATTCGATTGCCGGAGCGGCATTCGCTGCGTTGATAGTCATGACGCCCTATTGTGGCGCGTCAGTGTGACGTGGCTGTGGGGGAGACCACATTGCGGCCTTGTGGGGCCGCCGGATTGAGGTGTCGGACGGGCGTTGAGCGGTGTCGGTCGGCATGGATCGGCATGGATCGACATGGAGATGACGGGAAGACGCCGATCGGCGTGGTCCATATCGTGAACACATGGTGAGACGGTGTGCAATGGTTCTCTCCGGTCCGACGTATACTCGCTTCTCACACGGTTCGCTTGCCGTTTTCCCGCCCGTAATATGCGGGGGCAACAATGACGACCGTATTCAAGACTCCCGGCGTTGAGGCGTGTCGGGGTCCCGGAATTCCGTCCGGCCAAGCCCCATTCCACTAGTTCATGAGAGAAGAACCATGAATCTGTTCCGTAAGAAAACGGTGGATCAGCTTGTCGCCGAATCCACCCCTCTGAAGCGTACGATGCGCACGTTCGATCTGACGATGCTCGGCATCGGCGCGATCATCGGCACCGGCATCTTCGTGCTGACCGGCAAGGGCGCTCTGACCGCCGGCCCCGCCCTGTCCGTGTCGTTCCTGCTCGCCGCGATCTGCTGCGGTTTCGCTGGCCTGTGCTACGCGGAGTTCGCGTCGATGGCCCCCGTCTCCGGCTCCGCCTACTCCTACGCGTATCTGGCGTTCGGCGAACTGATCGCGTTCGTCATCGGCTGGGATCTGATCCTCGAATACGCGCTGCAGGCCGCCACCGTGTCCGCCGGATGGTCGGGATACTTCAACAAGCTGCTTGAAGGGTTCGGCCTGCATCTGCCGGTCGAGCTGACCGCCGCATACGGCACCACGCCGGGCGTCACCACCTACTTCAACCTGCCCGGCTTCGTCATCGTCCTCATCATCACGTGGGTGCTGTCGATCGGCATCAACCAGACCAAGCGCACCAACGACATCATGGTGATGATCAAGCTCGTGATCATCGTCCTGTTCATCGTGTGCACCGTGTGGTACATCAACCCGGCCAACTGGAAGCCGTTCTCCCCGTACGGCATCTACACGTTCCAGCCCGGCTCCACGCAGCCGTACGGCATCGTGCCCGCCGCCTCGATCGTGTTCTTCAGCTTCATCGGCTTCGACGCCGTCTCCTCCTCCGCCGAGGAGACCGTCAACCCGAACAAGACCCTGCCCCGCGGCATCCTCTACTCCCTCGGCATCTCGACGGTGCTCTACATCATCATGACGCTCATCATGACCGGCATCGTGCCCTACAAGGAGTTCGCCAAGTTCATCGACGCGCCGGTCGCCGGCGTGATCCTCGCCACCGGCATGAACTGGCTGGCGTTCATCGTCAACCTCGGCGCCCTCGTCGGCATGACCACGGTGATGCTCGTCCAGCTGTACGGCCAGTCCCGCATCTGCTATGCGATGAGCCGCGACGGACTGTTCCCGGAGTTCTTCGGCCACGTGCACGAGAAGTACCGCACCCCGTTCAAGGGCACCTGGTTCTTCGGCATCCTCACGGCCGTCGCCGGTGGTTTCATCAACATCAACGTGCTGTTCGAGCTGGTGAACATCGGTACGCTGAGCGCGTTCATCATCGTCTCCGCCGGCATCCTGTGGATGCGCAAGACCGCGCCCGATGCGCACCGCGGCTTCAAGGCCCCGGGCGTGCCGGTCACCCCGGTCATCTCGATCATCTTCTGCTTCATCCTCATCGCCGGCCTCAACTGGGAGACCTGGCTGCGCTTCGCCGTCTGGTTCGGCCTCGGCCTCGTGGTCTACTTCGCCTACAGCCGCAAGCGCTCCAAGCTCAACGGCGCGGACGGTGTAGATAAGGCCGCCAAGGTCGCCGCCAAGTGATCCAACTCCCCTCAGCGTCACAAATTCCCGAGATCATCCCATCTCTCGGTAATAAGTGACGCTGGTCATCCGTAAGCGTCACAAATTCCCGAAGTCCCCATGGATCTCGGTAATAAGTGACGCTTACTGCTAGTGAGCGTCACAAATTCCCGAGGTGCCCTATGCTGGAGGCATGGAAACGACGCTGGATGGGGAAGCGGTCCTGAGCGGCGAGGGGTACACCGCCTTCGACGAGGAACGCTGGGCGATCGAACCGCCCAAATCGAAATCGCGCACCGCGTTCGAACGCGACCGCGCCCGACTCATCCACTCGTCGGCATTGAGAAGACTCGGCGCCAAAAGCCAGGTGCTCGTCGCCGGCACTGACGACTTCGCACGCACACGGCTCACGCACACGCTCGAAGTCGCCCAGATCGGCAGACAGGTCGGCAAACTGCTCGGCTGCGATCCGGACGTCGTCGACTGCGCCTGCCTCGCCCACGACCTCGGACACCCGCCCTTTGGACACAACGGCGAGAAGGCGCTCGCCGACATCGCCCGCAACATCGGCGGATTCGAAGGCAATGCGCAGACCCTCAGACTGCTCACCCGACTCGAACCCAAGATCATGCACCCCGACGGCCGATCCGCAGGAGTGAATCTCACGCGAGCCTCGCTCGACGCCGCCGTCAAATATCCGTGGACGCTCGATCAGGCCGCTGGATACGCGAAAATCAAAGGCGTCAAACCCACGAAGTTCTGCGTCTACCCGGACGACATGGATGTCTTCCGGTGGCTCAAGATCGACGCTCCCGAAGCCACCAAGCCGATGGAATGCCAGGTCATGGACCTTGCGGACGACATCGCCTACTCCGTGCACGACGTGGAGGACGCGATCGCGACCGGCGCGTTCGAGCCGATCGTCCTCACCGATCCGCGCATGCTCGACCACATCGTCGAGGCGACGCGCGACTGGTACGGCGACAAGTGGGATCCCGACATGCTGCTCGCCGCATTCCGCCGACTGCAGCGCCTCGACATGTTCCCCATGCACTTCAACGGCTCGCGCTCCTCACTCGCGCAGCTGAAGAACATCACCTCGGATCTCATCGGCAGATTCGCGTGGAGCGTCGAGGAGGCGACGCGCGACACGTACGGCCCCGGCCCCCTGACCCGCTATTCGGCCAGCGTCGTCATCCCCGAGGACACCGCATACGAGATCGTCGCCCTGAAGGGCATCGCCGTCTACTTCGTGATGGCTCCGCGCGAGCACGAACCGCTGCACCTCGAGGAACGCAGGATCGTCGAGGACTTGATCGACGTGCTCATGGCCGACTCGCCCCGCCCCTCCGACGTGCTCGAAAGCCAGTTCCTCGAGGACTGGGACTCGGCCTCCAACGACGACGAGCGGCTGCGCGTCGCCGTCGACCAGGTCGCCTCCCTCACCGACGCCTCCGCCCTCGCCCTCCACTCGATCCTGTGCTGACGGCGTTGCGCTGGAAATGAGGCGGGGGAGTGGGATATACGATGCACGACTGTAAGCTTGGCCAAACGGCCTTGAGTGTGTCGTGTATCGCATATCCCACTCCCCCG
>NZ_JFAL01000022.1:0-135729 GCF_006454495.1 Bifidobacterium sp. UTCIF-38
ATGCACGACTGTAAGCTTGGCCAAACGGCCTTGAGTGTGTCGTGTATCGCATATCCCACTCCCCCGCCGGCCGGCTGAAACCAAGCCTTACGGTGAGGTAAGGTAGGAAGCTATGGCCGGAATGATCAAGAAGGAAGACGTGGAGAAGGTGCGCGCAGCCGCGGACCTGTACGACATCGTATCGGCCAGCGTCTCGCTGAAGCCCTCGGGCACCGGCAACTACGTCGGCCTGTGTCCGTTCCACGACGAGAAGACCGGCAGCTTCAACGTGCGCCCGGCGCTCGGCGTATGGCACTGCTTCGGCTGCGGTCTCGGCGGCGACGTGTTCAAATTCGTCGAACAGCAGGAGAACATCGACTTCCGCGAGGCCGTGCAGCTGCTCGCGGACAAGTACCACATCGAACTGCACTACGAGAACTCCGGCGCCGGCAGGCCCGAGCATTCCGGTTCGAAGCGTGCCCGTCTCATCGAGGCGAACGAGGAGGCGCAGCGCTTCTTCGTCTCGCAGATCATGACCAAGGAGGCGCTCGCCGCGCGCAAGCTGCTCGGCGGCCGCACGTTCAGCCAGGCCGACTGCGAGCGTTTCGGCTGCGGGTACGCGCCGCAGGGCTGGGACAATCTCGTGCGCCATCTGGCATCGAAGGGATTCACGCAGCAGGAGATGCTCGACGCGGGGCTCGCCCGTCAGGGCCAGCGCGGCATCTACGACTACTTCCGCGGGCGCGTCACATGGCCGATCCGCGATTCGACCGGGCGCACGCTCGGTTTCGGCGCGCGCAAGCTGTATGAGGACGATCAGATCGCCGCGAAGTACATCAACACGCCGGATACGGCGCTCTACCGCAAGACGCAGGTGCTGTACGGCATCGATCTGGCGAAGAAGGCGATCGTCAAGAAGCGTCAGGTCGTCATCGTCGAGGGCTATACGGATGTGATGGCGATGCATCTGGCCGGGGTCGACACGGCGATCGCGACCTGCGGCACCGCGTTCGGCGCCGAACACGCGAAGATCGTGCGTCGTCTGATCGCCGACGATTCGCTCGGCGCGGTCCAGCTGGTCGGCCCGCTGAAGGTCGAGGGTCAGCCGTTGAGCTCGCGCATCGTGTTCACGTTCGACGGCGACGCGGCCGGGCAGAAGGCGGCGCTGCATGCGTTCGGCCTTGATTCGGCGTTCCTCACGCAGACGTTCGTCGCCGTCGCGGACGACAATCTCGACCCGTGCGATCTGCGCATCGAACGCGGAGACGAGGCGGTGCGCTCGCTGGTGGCGAATGCGAAGCCCCTGTATGATTTCGTCATCGACTCGGCGATCGGCCGGTTCGACACCACGTACACGACCGGTCAGATGGGCGCGGTCAAGGCGGTGGCTCCGCTGGTCGCGCAGATCCGGGACCGTTCGCTGCTCGACATGTACACGCGCAAGACCACGCGTCGCATCGGCGTGGATCTGGACGTGATGCGCCGCGAGGTGAACATGGCGCGCCGCCAGCTGCACGTGCGCGATGACGATGCGTACGCGCAGCGCCGCAGGTTCGGCGATCAACCCGGAACGTTCGGACGCGGGGAGTCGCGTCTCGAGCCGGGGGAGAACCCGTATGCCAATCCCGCCCGCCGGCGTGAGCTCGAGCATCGCGACGCGACCGAGCAGACGTATTTCCGTATCGACGATGCGGTGTTCATCGCCGAACAGCAGTTCATGGCGATGCTGATCCAGGTGCCGCGCGCCATCGACGCGAACTGGTTCGGCGCGCTGACGCTTGCGAACTTCATGACGCCGGTGTTCCGCACGTTGTATCAGGCGATCGCCGCGGCCGGGGGATTGCCGTCCAACGACACCCCGCAGGGCCTGTGGATGCACAATCTGACCAAGGCGGGCGGACCGATGCTCGAACCGGTCATCAACGAGCTGGCCGTGATGCCTCTTCCGCTGCCGCCCTCGGGACGCGCGGGCGCGGGGTCCGGTTCGGATGCGTCGGGTGACGTCGATTCCGCCGACGCCCAGTTGCGCCCGCCGACCAAGGCCGAGACGCAGTACGCCAACGAGCTGCTCGCCAAGTTGCTCGACATGGGCCTGATGCGCCGCATCGGCGCCGCCCGCCGGCGGATGGCGATGCTTCCGGACGGCGAGGAGAAGATCGCGCTGCTGGGTGAGATCACCAAGCTCGAAACCTCCCGTAAGGATCTCCAGGCCCAGGTCTACGGCAACACCGTCGACTGAAGCGCATGGCAGCATCGCGATTGGATGGGTGAGGAACTTGCCGATTGGCCCCATCCAAATTGGACTGGCTTGGATGGCCGCATGGTCCTGCGATCGATAATGAACGCGACGGAACGAACCAACGATCGTTCGCACATTATCACACACGAAGGGAACACTCATGACGCAGGATCGTGCGGAACTCAATCGTAATCTGGCCCAGATGCTCAAGGGCGGCGTGATCATGGACGTGACCACGCCCGAACAGGCGAGGATCGCCCAGGACGCCGGCGCATGCGCCGTCATGGCTTTGGAGCGCATCCCGGCCGACATCCGTGCCGCCGGCGGCGTGAGCCGCATGTCCGACCCGGCCATGATCAAGGGCATTCAGGAGGCCGTGTCCATCCCGGTCATGGCCAAGGTGCGCATCGGCCACATCGCCGAGGCCCGCATCCTGCAGGCCATCGACATCGACTACATCGACGAGTCCGAGGTGCTCTCCCCGGCCGACGACGTCTACCACATCGACAAGCGCCAGTTCGACGTGCCGTTCGTGTGCGGCGCGAAGAACCTCGGCGAGGCCCTGCGCCGCATCGCCGAAGGCGCCGCGATGATCCGTACCAAGGGCGAGCCCGGCACCGGCGACGTGATCCAGGCCGTGCGCCACATGCGCACGATGAACAAGCAGATCCACGAGCTCGTCTCCCTGCGCGACGACGAGGTGTATGAGGAGGCCAAGCAGCTCTCCGTGCCGTATGACCTCGCCAAGTACGTGCACGACAACGGCCGTCTGCCCGTCGTCAACTTCGCCGCCGGCGGCGTGGCCACCCCGGCCGACGCGGCCCTGATGATGGAGCTCGGCGCCGAGGGCGTGTTCGTCGGCTCCGGCATCTTCAAGTCCGGCGACCCGGCCAAGCGCGCCGCCGCCATCGTCAAGGCGACCGCCAACTGGCAGGACGCCGACCTGCTCGCCAAGCTCTCCGAGAACCTCGGCGAGGCCATGGTCGGCATCAACGAGGACGAGATCAAGACCATCATGGCCGCCCGAGGCGAGTGACGGGGGAGCGGAAGACAGCATGGTCGTAGCCGTTGAATACATCTCCAAGGAGGAGTCCGACGACGCCGAACACGCGAAGCATGGCGTGACCGGCATCCTCGCCGTGCAGGGCGCGTTCGCCGAACACGCCGCCGTGCTGGACAGGCTCGGCGCCCCGTGGAAGCTCCTGCGCGCCGCCGAGGACTTCGACGAGTCCATCGACCGGGTGATCCTGCCCGGCGGCGAATCCACCACGCAGGGCAAGCTGCTGCGTTCGACCGGCCTGTTCGAGCCGATCGCCGAGCACATCAAGGCCGGCAAGCCGGTGTTCGGCACCTGTGCTGGCATGATCCTGCTTGCGAAGAAGCTCGACAATGATCCGAACGTCTACTTCGGCGCGCTCGACGCCGTCGTGCGCCGCAACGCGTACGGCCGCCAGCTTGGCAGCTTCCAGACGACCGCCGACTTCGGCGCCCCGGACGACCCGCAGCGCATCGCCGACTTCCCGCTCGTGTTCATCCGAGGGCCCTTCGTCGTCTCGGTCGGCCCCGCGGCAGAAGTCGAGACGGAGGTCGACGGGCATCCGGTCGCGTTGCGGCAGGGCAACATCCTCGCCACCGCGTTCCACCCCGAGCTCACCGACGACACCCGCATCCACGAGCTGTTCCTCTCGCTCTAGCCCTGTTCCCCGTTCCTCATTTCGTCCGATCCTATAGAAACGGACGAAAAACGGGGATGAGGGGTCCTCGTTTCATCCGTTCCTATAGGATCGGACGTGATAGAGGCCCGAATGGGGTGGTATTTCGCCCGATCCTATAGGAACGGACGTTGGCGCGAAGACCGGATATCCAGAAAGGTGGGATGCGATGCGATTGACCGTTGACCGGCATTCGGGCATGCCGATGTACCGGCAGCTTGCGGCCCAGCTGCGCGAGTCGATCGTCTCCGGTGCGCTCGCCGAAGGCTACCGGCTCCCGCCCGAACGCGAGCTCGCAACACGCCTCGAGGTCAATCGCACCACCGTGCTGCAGGCGTACCAGCAGCTGAAGGACGAGGGGCTCATCGCCTCGAAGGTTGGCAAGGGCACCTTCGTGCTGCCGGCTGCGCCTGCTGCATCTGTGGCACCGGGCATGACGGCCGCATCCATTCCACCCGCATCCGTCGATGCCATCGGTACGACTGCGCTGCCCGCAAGTCCGGCGTCGACGCGGGGGACCGGTCCGGTCGCCGATGCCGGCAGTGCATCCGCCGAACCGTCGGCCATCCGACCGCCGTGGTCGATCCTGTTCTCCGACTACTCCAACCGGTTCACCTACCACGACATCGCCGAGGCGGATCGCGCCCAGCGGGGTGGCAGCGGCGGCAGAGGGGAAGGAACCGGACCGCATCCGATCGACTTCGCCACCGGCTCGCCGAATCCGGCCGACATCCCCGACGATCTGCTGCGGTCGGTGAGTCTCGAGGCGTTCTCCTCGCACGAGTTCGACGGCCAGCCCGAATCCCCGATCGAGGGGTTCGACGAGCTGCGCGACCTGCTTGCGAAACACATGCGCGATCGCGGCGTCGGCTGCGACGCGCGCAACGTCATGGTCCTGTCCGGCTCCGAACAGGGCATCGACCTGATCGTGCGCGCGTTCGTCAATCCCGGCGACTGCGTGCTCGTCGAACAATCCACGTTCTTCCCCGCGCTGCAGACCTTCCGCTCGGCGGACGCGCGCATCATCGGCGTACCCGTCGACGGGGACGGCATGCGCACCGACCTGTTGGAGGGCTACTGCGCCCGATTCCATCCGAAACTCATCTACACGATCCCCACGTTCCACAATCCCACCGGTACGACGATGCCGATCGAACGCCGACGCACGCTCGTCGACGTGGCCCGACGCTACCAGTGCCTCATCGTCGAGGATGACGCGTACGGCGATCTGTGGTACGGGCAGGGTCCCCGTCCCATCCCGCTCGCCGGCATGGAGAACACCGGCTATGTGATGTATCTGTCCACGTTCTCCAAGACCGTCACGTCGGGCCTGCGCACCGGATGGGTCGTGGCCGATCCGCACGTCATCGCGCGACTTGCGGCCCTGCGTCGCATGGTCGACCAGCATACGAGCACGTCCTCGCAGCGCATCTGCCTGGAGCTGCTCAAGGAGGGTCGCATCGCGGGGCATGTCGCGTCCCGCGCCTCCGCATACCGCACGCGACGGGATGTGATCCTCGATGCGCTGGAACGGTACATGCCCCACGGCATGCGATGGACGCGACCGCAGGGCGGATACTACATATGGGCAACCTTGCCAAGCGGCGTGCGGGCGCTTGACCTGCTTGCCCGATGCCGCGCGAAGGGCGTCACGTTCATGCCCGGTGGCGTCTTCGACGTCGACGAGAGCGACGACGCCCATATCCGACTCAACATGGTCCGCCCGGATGCGGCCGACCTCGAGACCGGCATTCGGGCGATCGGCGAATCGCTGAACGCAATGTAGCCCGGGGCTGCCGGATGAATGCTCCGGGAGCCCCGGGCTACATCGACATATGTCGGATATGTTCAGGCGATCTGCTTGAGCAGGGTCGGCAGCTCGGCCATCGAGTCGATGACCGCGTCGGCGCCGGCGGCGACGAACGCGTCACGCGCCGCCGCGCGCGCCTTGGCCTTGTCCTGATCGGACAGCGCCTCGAACTCGTCCTGGCTCAGCGCCATCTGCGAGCTGCCCTCGGTCACGCCCACCGTGAACACGCCGGCGTTCTTGCCCTCGCGAATGTCGGAGAGCGTGTCGCCGACCTTGACGGCGCGGCGCACGTCGCTCACGCCGAGCTTCTCGAGGTTCCTGAAGACCATGTACGGGTAGGGGCGGCCGAAGCCGTTCGTACCGTCCGGGCTGATCCAGAAGTCCGGAGCGTAGCCGTTCTCGGCGGCCTTCGGCACGACGATCTCCATCATCTTGTCGGTGTAACCGGTGGTCGAGCCGATCTTCAGCCCCTCGGCGCGCAGCTCGGCGACGGCCTCGATCACGCCCGGCTTCGGATCGGCGAAGCCATCGAGGATCGACAGCAGCTTCGGCTCGAAGTGCGCGTACACGGCGTCGGTGTCGGCGTCGGTCGGTGCGGCGCCGTGCTTGTCCTCCCATGCGCGGGCGATGCGGTCCATGTGCAGCATGGTGTTGATGTGGTCGTGCTTGAGCATGCCCATCGGCTTGCGGGTCTCGGCCATCGTCGGCTCGACGCCGAACTCCTTGAACGCCTCCTGGAACGCCTTGACGGGGGCGAAGCAGCCGTAGTCCACGGTCGTGCCGGCCCAATCGAAGATGACGGCCTCAAAACGGTTGGTCATAATGGAATCTCCTTGACTGCGAACTCGAAAGAATCAGGCGGTGAGCTTGACGTTTGCCGGGGCGGCGGCCTTGATCGGCTCGCCGGCGGCGTCCATCGCGGCGATGGCGGCCGGCACGGAATCGAGACCGGTCGCGGCGGCGAGCAGACCGCGCTCGCCCATGTACAGGGCCAGCAGCTCGGTGACCTTCTCGATGTCGTCGGTGTAGATCTCGCCGATGTTGCCGAGGCGGAAGGTCTCCTCGTCGGTCAGCTTGCCCGGGTAGATCGCGTAGCCGCGCTCCTTGATGAACTCGTACATGTCGTGGAAGTCGAACTGCGTGCCCTCCGGGTAGAGGAACGTGGTGATGATCGGGCCTTGGTGGTCCTTGAGGAACACACGGAAACCGAGCGCCTTCATACGGGCGATGAGCAGGTGGTTGTTCAGGGCGTAACGGGCGGAGCGGGCCGGGATACCGCCTTCGGCGAACATCTCGTCGAGGGCCTTGGAGAAGGCGAGCACCACGTGGGTGGGGGAGGTGTAGCGCCACTTGCCGTTGGCCTTCTCGAGGGTGTTCCACTGGTCCCACAGGTCGAGGGAGAGCGAGCGGGCCTTGCCCTTGGAAGCCTCGAGCTTGGCCTTGTCGCAGATGATGAAGCTGAAGCCGGGCACGCCCTGGATGCACTTGTTGGCGGAGGAGACGAGGAAGTCGATGCCCCAGTCGGCGACCGGGATGTCGACGCCGCCGAAGGAGCTCATCGCATCGACCATGAACGTGCAGCCGTGCGCCTTGGCGACGGCGGCCACGGCCTTGATGTCGTTGAGCAGGCCGGAGGTGGTCTCGGAGTGGATCATCGAGACGTGGGTGATGGACGGGTCGGCGTCCAGGTACTCGGCCACGCGCTCGGCGCTCGGGATGCGGTCGTACGGCTCGGCGTACTGCGTGTAGGCGATGCCGGCGTGCTCGCAGATCTTGACCTGACGGTCGCCGTACGCGCCGTTGGTGCACAGCAGGACCTTCTCGTCCTTGCCGATCACGGAGGTCAGCACGCTTTCGACGCCGAAGGTGCCGGAGCCCTGCATGAGCACGACGGTGTGGGCGCCGTCGTCGGCGTGGGCGAGCTCGAGCAGCTGGTGGCGGATCTTCTGGGTGATCTGCTGGTAGTCCTCGTCCCAGGTGCAGTGGTCGAAGAGCATCTCCTCCTTGACGGTGCGGGTGGTGGTCAGCGGGCCGGGGGTCAGCAGCTTGTATTCGTTCGCCATGATGGTGGTTTCCTTTCCTTGTCGATGTCCTTCGCTTCTCGTCGTGGAATCGGGGGAGCGGGGTGTTGTTTGTCGTGATCTTGGTTGTTGCGATATTCAGTTATGAAGCTTGGGTTTGTGAAGCGTTGAAGCGCTGAAAATGTGTCCGAATATGGCTTCCGCCCGCAGAGTGTAATCACGAAGAGAGTTTTTGAAAATTTCTACGTAGATTTCGCCCTGCGGGCGGAGTGTCGAATCTAGTTTGCTAGTTGCGTTTGCTTTGCGTTTACTCGCCCTGCGCGATCCGCTTGCATTCGGACGAGAAGTCCTGATGCTGCTGAAGCAGGTCGACGGTCAGCGGCTTGGGGAACGACTTGGAGCGCTTGGAGGCGTTCGCAGGAGCCTTCTCGCCCTCGTACAGCGGGGTCGGGTAGGTCTGGAGCAGCTCCTTGCGGCCCTTGTCGATGATGATTCCGGCCATCTTCTGCGCCTTCGGGTTGGTGGCGTTGCCCTTGTCGAGCACGGCCACCGACTCGGTGAGCGAGTAGTTGCCTTCGGTCGGGTCGACGTAGTCGATCGGCAGGCCCTTCTTCTTGTCCGCGACCGCCTGGTGGCGCAGGCCGAAGCCGATCGCCACCTCCTTGGCGCGCACGGCCTTGAGCGGGCCGGAGCCGGACTGTTCAAGGTGCGGACCGGCGTTGCGGTAGATGTCGGTGAGAATCTGCTTGCCCTTCTCGCCGGTGCCGTAGGCGTCGACGATGGCCTGAATCATCAGCCAGCCGGTGGAGGAGCCCTCCATGTCCGGCACGGAGATGAGTCCCTTGTATTCGGGCTTGGCGAGGTCCGCGTAGCTCTTCGGGGCCTCGACGCCGGCGGCCTTGAGGGCCTCGGTGTTGATGATGATGGCGCCCTCCTGCGCGGTGGTCGGGGAGCGGTAGGCCGGGGCCTTCGAGTTCTCCGTGTCGCCGAGCAGCTTGGTGTGCACGTCGGTCAGGTTCGCGAACATGTGGTTGCGCTCCTGTGCGGAGTCGACGTAGTAGGAGCTCATCGTCAGCATGTCGGCCTCGAGGGCCTTGCCTTCGGCCAGCATCTTGCCGCCGAGCTCGGAGGTGCCGAACTCCTGGATGATGTACTGGTCCTTGTAGCCGTTGTCGTCGAGCGCGTGCTCGAAGGCGGTGACGGCCTCCTCGTCGGCGTTCGTGTAGATGACGACCTTGCCGCCGGCTGCGGCCGCGGAGGTCGAGACCGCGCCGAAGGTGACGAGCAGCGCCACGCACACCGCCGAGGCGATGCCGGTGAGCAGGCCCTTGGCCTTGCGGTTGCCGTCGTTCGGCAGCTGGAAGGTGGCCGCTGCGGTCGTCAGCTGGCTGCTGGGCCTGACGGTGCTGAACGAGGCTGCGACCTGCGGGGTCTTCACGGCGGCGCGCTCCTTGGCCTTCGCCTTCGCGCGCTCCTTGGAGCGGTCGCGGGTGAACAGGGCGATCAGGCCCTTGACCACGAGGTTGACGACGAGGATGAGCAGCGAGAGCACGAACACGTCGTCGAACTTGGCGATGTGCTGCAGGGCGGAGATCTTCGTGGTGATGACCTGCGTGCGGGCGCCGGTGAGGAACACGACCGCGGAGATCGTGACCATCGCGTTGACGAAGTAGTAGCCGAAGATCTGCAGCAGCGTCGGCCACGCGTTCGGGGTGACCACGCGGATCAGCGTCTTGATCCAGTTGTCGCCCATGAGCTTGGCGGTGGTCTCCCATCCCGCGTTCATCTTGGTCAGGGAGTCCTTGATCATCTGGTACGGGGTGGCGAAGTAGTGCACGATGTTCGCGATGATCAGGATCCAGAACGTGTTCTGCAGCGGGGAGCCGGAGAAGGCGAACAGGAAGGCGATGCCGAGCACCATGCCCGGGACCGTGTTGATGATCGCGGAGATCGCGTCGACCGAGCGGCGGGCCCAGCCGGGCAGCTTCGAGCGGGAGGTCACGAGGCCGGCGGCGTAGACGAACACGCATCCGAAGATGGCGGTCATCGCGGCCACGTACAGCGAGTTGACGAACACCTGCGTCAGCTGGGAGTCGACGAACAGGTTCGCGATGTGCGAGAAGGTGAAGCCGAGGTGGTCAGGCCATTCCTGAACGAACGGGATGAGCAGGATCACGAGGAACACGGAGAGCACGCACACGAGGGTCACCACGGACAGGATGCCGCAGATCCAGTCGCGC
This sequence comes from Bifidobacterium sp. UTCIF-38, assembly GCF_006454495.1. Classification (NCBI taxonomy): domain Bacteria; kingdom Bacillati; phylum Actinomycetota; class Actinomycetes; order Bifidobacteriales; family Bifidobacteriaceae; genus Bifidobacterium; species Bifidobacterium sp. UTCIF-38. The sequence goes on from NZ_JFAL01000022.1 coordinate 10,002, forward strand.
TTCTTGCCCTTGGGCAGGTCGACCTGACTGATCTGCTTGTAGCGGATCGCGAAGCGCTCGAGCACGGTCATCAGGATGATCGAGATGATCGAGGGGATGAGCATGAACACTGCGATCACGGCGCCGCGGTTGAAGTTCGGGATCGAGCCGAGCATCTGGTTGAACAGCGTCATGGCCAGCACGTCGTACTCGCCGCCGACGGAGGTCGGGATGCCGTAGTCGGTGAACGCGAGGAAGAACGACTGGATGAATGCGACGGCCATCGTGCCGACCAGCGGGCGCAGCACGGTGTTGAGGAACGTGGTGATCGGCTTGTCGCCCATGATGTGGGAGACGATGATGAACTTCTTGTCGACGAACTGGAAGCTGTTGTTGATCAGCAGGAAGCAGGTCGGCAGCGTGTAGATCACGTAGCCGATCAGCAGGCCGTTGAAGCCGTAGATGTCGAACAGCGGGTGGCCGATGAGCTGCGTGATCAGGCCGTTCTTGCCGAACGAGTAGATGATCGCGAAGCCGTAGGTGATGGTCGGCAGGAGCATCGGCAGCTGCGCGAGCAGGGCGATGGCCTTCTTGAGGCCGCGCGGCACGTTCGTGCAGTTGATGGTGTAGGACAGCAGGAACGCGAGGACCACGGCGACGAGCGCGGAGACCGCGGCCACGGTCAGCGAGTTGGTGATCGACCGCCCGAATTCGGGCCTGGAGAGGATCGTTGTGTAGTTCTCGAGGGTGGCGGCCCCGCCGGCGGTGGTGAACGAGCGGATGATCACGAGGATCATCGGCACGACGAGGAAGCCGAGGAAGCACACCGCCACGATCACGAGGAGGGTCCACAGCTCGGTCTGCTTCGGCTTGGACGGCCGGGATTCGTAGTTGTGGATCTCGGGGCGGATGTTGGGCAGCTGCTTGCCCGCCTGGATGGATTCAGCCGACATGGATCTCAGGCCTCCTGACCTGCGGCGGCGAGCTGGGCGTTGGCCTTGGCCGCGTCCTGATCGCCCTCGTTGAACAGGGTGTAGATGTTGTTGCGCTTGACTTCGAGCTGGTGGAGGATGAACTTCCTGACGAAGTCGGACGCCGGGTGCTCGATGATGTTCTCCGGGCTGTCGTACTGCGCGACCTTGCCCTGGTTGATGATGAGGACCTTGTCGCTCATCGTGCAGGCCTCCTCCGGATCGTGGGTGACCATGATCGTGGTGAGGTTGTACTGTTCGACGATCTGCTTGATCTTGGCCTTGATGGACTCCTTGATCACGCCGTCCAGGGCGGACAGCGGCTCGTCGAGGAGCAGCAGCTTCGGCTTCATCACCAGCGTGCGGGCGAGCGCCACGCGCTGCTTCTGACCGCCGGAGAGCTCGTCGATGTGCTTGTTCAGGTGCTCCTCGAGGCCGAGCAGGGAGATCATCTCCTTGATCTCCTTCTCGGAGGAGATGCCAGGGTTGTTGCGCAGACCGTAGGTGATGTTCTCGTAGGCGGTGAGGTTCGGGAAGAGGGCGTAGTCCTGGAACACGATGTTGAAGCCGCGCTTCTCCATCGGCACGTGGGTCAGGTCCTCGCCGTTGTAGATCAGCTTGCCGCTCGTCGGCTCGGTGATGCCGAGGATGATGTTGAGCAGCGTGGTCTTGCCGCCGCCGGAGGGTCCGAGGATGGACATGATCTTGCCGTTGTCGAGTTCCAGGCTGATGCCGTTCAGGACGTGGGTGTCGCCGAACGACTTGGTGATGTTCTTGAGTTCGAGCATATTCTTCGACTGCCTCTCATCATGCGGCCCGTTGTTCGGGCCCGCTCTATGGTGTGGCTCCGTTCCCGCGTGGCCGGATCGGATTGATCGGTCCCACGGGTTCATCGCCGTGATCGATGTTCAGTTGTTGTTCAGTTATGCAGGTATGCACTGTGTGTCAGCACTGTGTTGTCACGGCTAGAGACTGCTCGCCGTCGCGCCCCGCGTTCGGTCGTGTCCGTTCGGTCGTGTCCGTTCGGTCGTTGCCGTCCGCCGTGCGCAATTTCCATGATGGTTCCGTTTCGGCGCCGCTCTGCCGCATACCGGGGAAACCTGACTGAAAGTACGGTGAACAGCGAGTGAAACTACCTTTGGCGGATGTAGTCCACGTAGTTTTGGGACGATGCGATGTGCGTATTGTGCATGTGAGCGCGGTCACATAGCGGTTTGCGGTGTCCTCTTTGACTTGCTGCGACTGTGTGCTACGTAGTTTACGGTTTCCTGATGTCGGTGATGGACTGCGTCGCATGACTGGTTGTTAAGCTCAATTGCATTGAATGCAATTTGGTATAAAATGATACTAAATAAAAATAAGGAGTTAGCATGAGCATGCAGATTGCCACTCGCGTTGACGATGATCAGGCGGCGCTTTTCAGGGAGACCACCAAGCGGCTCGGCATTACCCCGGCCGATGCGCTGCGCATGTTCATCAGCGCGTTCAATGATTACCGCGGTTTCCCTTATGCGGTGCGTGTGCCCCGTGAGGAGGCCGAGCCGTTCGCCTCCGAGCGGGAGGCCACTGACTATGCCAGCGAACTCGCGTTGAGGATGTCCGATGAGGCGCGGTGAGATCTGGACTCTTCATGCGGACGGATATGCGAGCAAACTCAGACCGGTCGTCATCGTGCAGAGTGACGCGGTCGACAGGTTCGATTCCGTGGTCACCTGCCTGCTGACGTCGTATGACTCGTCTGAGATCGGCACGAGAGTGCGTCTGGAGCCCACGGCCGAGAACGGTCTCAACAAGACCAGCTACGTGATGACGGACAAGATCGTCACGGTGAACCGCAAGCTGCTCGGCTATCGCTTCGGCGTCGTGGGCGACGTTGCCATGCGCGAAGTCGATCGGCAGTTGGCGGTGGTGCTTGGCTTGGGATAACGGTGTGGGGCGTCCGTTCCCGATCCGGCTCTTACGTGTGGTGTAACGTTTACGGGCTACTCGTCCTGGGTGGTCGACGCCGTCACCCGATACGCGGTGACGTACTGGCGTCTGACCGACCTGCCGGTCGGTGGCACCACCGTCGACATCTACTACTACTACGATTTATTGGGTGACCGATACGGACACGGTTCCGGACTCACCGTTCTCATCGATGGTCGTACACTCCACGATGACTCCGACCATCCCTCGATCACCGTCTCACTGCCTGCCTACGTGCAGTGATGCGGAACGTAGTCGACCCACGGAAAAGTTAACGGACGGTTCACTTGGAAGTCGGCTGATATCACCCGTCGACACACCCATTCCGGTTAGGCTACGACAGTGTAGAGCATCATAGGCGTGACGTTGTAGGAGATGGGACCGTGCAGTCTTCGGTGGGAATCCGCGAGCGTATCGATCACGTATACCCTTCGCTTCGCCCGGCCGAACGGGCCGTCGCGCGTTACATCCGCGATCATATCGAGGAGGCGGCGGGATTGACCGTCGGCCAGCTCGCGGAGGCGACGCACGTAAGCCAGCCCACGGTCATCCGCTTCTCGCGCAAACTCGGTTTCGGCGGCTATCGCGAACTGCGATACGTGCTGCGCCATCCCGAGGCGGAACATCAGGTGACGTTCGATCCGCTCGAAGGATTCGACCTCAACCCGTGGGACAGCCCCGAGGATGTGCCGGCCAAGGCCGCCGCTGGGGCCGCCTCGCTCATCGAGGAACTTCGCCGTTGCCTCGATGTCAAGGCGTTCCGCAAGGCGACGGCGCTGCTGGCCGACGCGCATGCCATTGATATCTATGGTGTCGAGAACTCGCTGGTCCCGGCTACCGATCTGTTCACCAAGCTGATGTATCTGGGGCTCGATTGTCGCCTCAACACGGACGCCTACCTGCAGCAGATCGGAGCGGGGCACCTGCGTGATCAGGATGTGGCCATTGCGTTCTCGCATTCCGGCTCATCCGCGGACACCGTCAAAGCGTTGCGTCTGGCCAAATCCGCCGGCGCCCGTACCATCGCCGTGACCAACCATATCGGCTCGCCCCTTGCCGGGTCCGCCGACGTCACGCTGATCACCGGTTCGAGTACGCAGACCATCTACGGCAATGCGATCTTCTCGCGCGTGGCCCACATCGCGCTCGTCGACATGCTGTACATGGGCGTGATCCTTTCCGATTACGGTCGATTCTCCACGGCGCTCGACCAGTCCGGTCGCATGATCGCCGACCGTGAATACCGCAGCTGACCTGTAATCTGTAGGTGATCTGTAGGTCGCCGATTCGTGTCGTTCCACCCCGGCTATTACAATGTCACGAGTTTGGCCCCGTAGCTCAGCTGGATAGAGCAACTGACTTCTAATCTGTAGGTCGCCGGTTCGAGCCCGGCCGGGGTCACCGGCAAAGCCCTTGGAATCACTGTGTTCCAAGGGCTTTTTTCATTCTTTTAATCGGATTGCTTCGATTACTTCGGGATTGCTTCGGGACAACATCGGACAACATCGGCAACTGTTTTTTCCGGAAACACCCCTAAGGGTGTAAGGGGTGCAAGAGCATCCTTCACGCTATAGACTGACCGTAAGTGTGCGCGACGAGAGATGCGCCGATGTCCGCCAATGGCGACGAATGCAAGGAGAAGGGTCATGCCACCATCACATCCGATGATCGAGGTGCGGCATCTGCGCAAGGAATATCCCACCGCGGATGAGACCGTAGTCGCGCTTGAGGATGTCAACCTCGCCATTCCCCGCGGCCAGATCTGCTGCATCTACGGCGAATCCGGCTCCGGCAAATCCACGCTGCTCAACCAGCTCGCAGGCATGGAGAAGCCCACGCGCGGAGGCGTGCGCATCGGGGGAGTGGTCGTCTCCGCACTAGATGAGAACGAACTCGCCGCCTTCCGTCAGCGTCATCTGGGATTCGTGTTCCAGTCGTACAACCTGCTGCCGAACCTCAACGCCGTCGAGAACGTCGCGATGCCGCTCATGTTCCGAGGCGTGCCGAAGGAACGGCGTGAGGCGGCCGCGCGCGGCATCCTCAAGCGCGTCGGCCTCGGCAAACGACTCACGCACTATCCGACGCAGATGTCCGGCGGCCAGCAGCAGCGCGTCGGCATCGCCCGCGCGTTCGTCGCCAGACCCGAGGTGGTGTTCGCCGACGAACCGACCGGCAACCTCGACTCGAAGACCAAGGTCGACGTGATGGAGATGATCTGCTCGTTTGCACGCGACCTCAACCAGACCATCGTGCTGGTCACGCACGACGACAACATGGCGCAGTACGCCGACCGCATCGTCACCCTGCTTGATGGACGGGTCGTCGATGATCGACTCACCGGAAACTGACCGAATACGGAAACACAGGCACACGAAGCCAAGGAAGCAACCAAGGAAGCAACCAAGGAAGAAGGAGAGACACACCATGACCACACGAGGAACGAAGGGCCCGGACTCCGGAGCCGCAGTGCCGATGGCGTCGGCATCACGTTCGGGCGCACGCATGCCGCGCACGCTGATCGCCCTGCTCATGACGCTCGCCATGGCGCTCATGCTCGCCGCCTCCCCGCTGGCGCCCGCGGTGCGCATCGCCCATGCGGAAGGCACGAACGTCGCCGCCGGACAGACGGCGTCCGGCAGCTCTGGTGCCGCCTCGGGAACCTCCGGAGCCTCGGGCGGTGAATCCACCACGCCGATCGCCGGGCCGGTGCCCAACGTCATCATCACCAACTTCACATACGGCGAGGGATCGGTCGCGGTCGGCAGCGACTTCACGCTTTCGTTCACGTTCCAGAACAAGGGCAAGGTGGCGGTGAGCAACATGGTCGTCACCGTGGACGGTGGTGAGAACTTCGCCATCGCCGGCGGCACGAACACGTTCTACTTCGACGCGCTCTACGCCGGCCGTTCGGCCACGCAGAGCGTGCCGATGCAGGCACTGCCGGCCGCGAAGAGCGGCGCGCAGGGCGTGACCGTGAGCTTCCGCTACGAGTACGTGGACTCCGGCTCGCGCTCCTCCAGCTCCTCCGACATCAGGATCTCCGTACCGGTCTCCCAGCCCGACCGGTTCCAGCTCGACGCCCCCGTGCCGCCCGAGGACGCGACCGTCGGCAACGAGACCACCATCACGATGAACTACGTGAACAAGGGCAAGGGCGACATCGCCAACGTCGAGGCGTCGATCGAGGGCGACGGATTCGACACCACGGCCAAGACCCAGTACATCGGCAACGTCGCCTCCGGCGCGAACGGTTCGATCGGCTTCGCGTTCACACCCACGCAGTCCGGCGAGCTCCAGGCCAAACTGCACATCGCCTATGAGGACTCCGACGGCAAGGCACAGTCCAAGGACTTCCCGGTGACCGTGAACGTCGCCGACGCCGCCCCCATGCCCGACGACACGGCGATGGCCGTTGACGAACAGTCGCAGCAGGGCATGCCCGCATGGGCGTGGGCGGCCATCGCCGTGGCCGTGATCGTCGTGGTCGTCCTCATCGTCGTGCTCGTGCGCCGCCGTCGCAAGAAGAAGGCGAAGAAGAACGAGATCGACGAGGAGTGGGATGAGTGGAACAAGCCCGACGGCGACGGCACGACGGGCCCGTCCGACCACGCCGACGGCGTTCCCGGCTCGTCTGCGACAACGGCGCCGACCGTCCCCGTTCCGGCACCGTCCGCCGCCGACCCCGAGGCGACCAGGCTGATCGCCACGCCGCAGACCCCGACGTCCGCCGCAGAGGGACAGTCTGCCGATCAGGCTCAGGCGCGCCGCGCTCGCAGGGGTCGCGCATGAGTTTCGCCGACATCCTCAGACTGTGCGTGCAGAACCTGTTCCGCCGCAAGTCGCGTACGATCCTCACCGTCCTCGGCGTGATCGTCGGATGCTGCTCGATCGTGCTCATGGTCTCGTTCGGCCAGGGCATCACCGAGCAGAACGAGCGAAGCCTCAAGGCGATGGGTGATCTGTCGGTCGTCACCGTGTACACGTCCGGTGGCGGCGGTGGCATGGGCATGATGGGCGGCATGGGCGGCGCCTCGTCGTCCTTCGCCGGGTCCGGCTCGGTCAAGCTCGACGACAAGGCGGTCGAATCCTTCCGGAGCCTCTACGGCGTCGAAGGGGTCACCCCGGTCAGGAACCTGCAGTACAACGCCACCGCCAAGGCCGGTGCCGGCGGACGCTACATCTACGACAGCATCCAGATCATGGGCATCGATATGAGCCAGCTCGACACGATGGGTTACACCCTCGAAGGGGGCGAGAAGCCCGTCGGCGACGATCAGATCCTCGCCGGCGAGAACGTGGCCTATGGCTTCATGGACTCGCTGCACAACGGTTCGCAGCGAACCCGTTACGACGACGGCTCCTGCGTCTTCAACGAGTCCACCGGACAGTGCGAGACGCCCGAAGGCGAGCAGCCGTTCTTCAACCCGCTCACCACGCCGCTCACGCTCGTCACCGGAGCCGACTATCAGGGCGATCCGTACGTGCAGCGATTGTACGGCGGCGGTTCGGGCGCGTCCGGCGCGTCCGGCGCGTCCGGCGCGGCGTCCCAGTCGCAGAACGTCACCGTCGATCTCAAGGTCACCGGCGTGCTGAAGGGCGACTACAACAAGGGCTACGCCACCAGCGACGGACTGGTCATGGACCTGAAGACCATGCAGGACCTCATCAAGAAGATCGACCCGTCCGCCGCCTCCAAGTCCGTCACCTACGATCAGGTGCTCGTCAAGGCCGCAGACCTGTCCCAGGTGCCTGAAGTCGAATCGCAGCTCAAGTCGATGGGCTACGAGACGTCGTCGTACGAGGACCTGCGCAAGTCGATGGAGGAGGGCACGCGTGTCATCCAGCTGATTCTCGGTGGCATCGGCGCGGTGTCGCTGCTCGTCGCCGCCATCGGCATCGCCAACACGATGGTCATGTCGGTGTCCGAGCGCACGCGCGAGATCGGCATCATGAAGGCGCTCGGCTGCTACGTGCGCGACATCCGCGTCATGTTCCTGACCGAGGCCGGTGCGATCGGCTTCTTCGGAGGAGTGATCGGCGCCGCGCTGAGCGCGTTCGTCTCGCTGGGCATCAACGTGGGCGGCATGTGGCTGTCCAGCATGTCGTCCTCCTCGTCCGACGGCTCAGGGTCAGGCGGCGGCGCGTCGTTCGGCACGATGGTCTGGCAGGCGATCGTCGGAGGCGAGGACGTGACCCGCTACTCGGTCATTCCGTGGTGGCTGTACCTGTTCGCGATCCTCTTCGCGACCTGCGTTGGCCTGCTGTTCGGATTCGGACCGGCCAACAAGGCCGTGAAGATCCCCGCGCTGGACGCCATCAAGAACGACCAGTAGACGCCAGCGCCTCGCGGATGCGCGCGGTGATGTTCCCGACGGTCAGGCCGTAGCGTTCGTTCAGTTCGGCGAGCGGGATTCGGTCGGTGAACTCCTTGTCCGCGCCGAAGTTGAGGACGCGCGGGGAGTGCGGATCCCGGGCGGGATCGGATTGCGGCGCGCGGTGATTCGCGTAGTACGCGGTCACCTTCTCGCCCCAGCCGCCCTCGAGCTGCCCGTCCTCCAACGTGACGACGAGCCGGTGATCCGCACGCAGCGATTCCAGCGTCACCGTGTCGAGTGAAGTGCACTGGCGTGGGTCGATGAGCGTCGCGTCGATGAGCGTGTCCGCGTGGGCCAGCGCGTCGACCGCCGCTTCGGCCAGCGGATGAGTGTTGCCAAGCGCGATGATCGCCACGTCGGCTCCCTGATGGTCGATACGGTATCGCAGCATCTGCGCGGCATCGCCCGCCTCCGCAGTCGCGGATTCGCCGCGCAGCACCTCCTCGGGCGTCATCTCACGCCCCATCGCCCGCTCGCGCTCGAGGATCGCCTGACCGGGCACACGGATCACCACAGGGCCTTCCGGCGCCCCTTCCGCTCCCGTCGCGCCACCCGGCGTGGTCGCCCATGCGAGATCGGCCAGATAGTCGCGCGTCGAGGTCGGCACGAGCATCGTCACGCCGGGGATGTTCGCGAACATCGTCACGTCGTACGCGCCCGAATGCGTGTTGTCCGAACCGGACAGGCCGCCGAGGAAGTCGAGGACCGTCATGCGTGAGCGGTTGAGGCTCATCTCCTGGAAGAACTGGTCGTACGCGCGCTGGAAGAACGACGCGGTCGTCGCCACCACCGGCGTGCCGCCCGCCTTGGCGATGCCCGCGGCGAACGTCACCGCATGCGCCTCGGTGATGCCGGTATCCACGTAATGCGCGCCGGCGCGCTCGCGGAACTCGTGCGTGATGCCGTTCGAGCCCGGCGTCGCGGGGGAGATGACCACCAGCCCCGGCTCGGCGGGGAAACGGCGCTCCAGTGCGGCCATCGCGAGCTTGCCGTAATGCTTGCGCGGATCGTCCGGACGCCCGATCGCCTTGTCCGGCGTCTGCCAATGCGACGCCTCGCACTGTCCCTCGTGCGGCTCGTGGTCGGACAGGTTGCAGTGGTCCGAATGCCACGGCTCGACGTGCGCGAGGTTGAAGGTCTCATTGACGCCGGTATCGGTCGCATGCGCGACCTCGCGGCTGCCGTCGTCGCCGGATTCGAGCCCCGCGCCCTTGAGCGTGTGGATGTGCACGACCACCGGGTGATCGATGTCCCTGACCTCCCCGAACGCGGCGACCAGCGCGTCCACGTCGTTGCCGTCCGCCACATAGCGGTAGTCCAGCCCGAACGTGTTGAAGATGTTCGGCTGCGCGGTGCCGTTCGATTCGCGCAGCCGCGCCAGCGGTCCGTACATGCCGCCGAAATCGCCCGCGATCGACATTTCGTTGTCGTTGAACACGATGATGAGGTTGCCGCCCTGCTCGGCCGCGTTGTTGAGCCCCTCGAACGCGATGCCGGAGCTGAGCGACCCGTCGCCGATCACCGCGATCACGTTGCCGATGCCGGCGTCGTCGTGGTTCGCCGCGGCCCGCATGTCGCGCGTCTTCGCCAATCCGCACGCCAGCGAGATCGACGTGCCGGTGTGACCGAGCACGAACTGGTCATGGACACTCTCGTCCGGGTTCGTGAATCCCGTCACTTCGTCGAAGTGCGACGGGTCGAGATACGCCTGCGCGCGTCCGGTGAGCATCTTGTGCACATAGCTCTGGTGCGAGACGTCGAAGACGATACGGTCATACGGCGAATCGAAGACGCGATGCAGCGCGACCGTCGCCTCCACCATGCCGAGATTCGATCCGATGTGGCCGCCGTGCGCATGCCCGTACGCGATCAGCGTGGAACGGATCTCGCCGCACAGCTCATGCAGCTCGCTATGGGACAGCGCCTTGACGTCGTCGGGGCCGATGATGCGGGACAGCACGTCGCAGCGCCCGGCGACCGCCGCATCGGGCCCTCCGCCAAGTCCGCCGTTGGCATCATCCACCGTACCGGTCATATCCATCCCCATACCTACCGTGCGCCCTTCCTCTCGAATGTCTTCCGAGGGCAACAGCCTAGACGATTCCCTCCGGCATTACACGGACGCATCGCAATGCGCCCAACATCTTCGTATATACATACACCCGCCGCATGTCTGGGCTGTCTGAATCGTTTGGACCGTCTGGACCCGTACATGGATCGAAACGGATCCTTACACGGCATCGCGATCGGACGTGAGACAATGAAACGGCAGGGTGCGGCACCGAAGTCGCGCCGCACGCCGGAGTCATGCCCCCCATGCGTCCCGTGTGCGGACATGCCGATCCGCCGCGCGATCGAAGGGCAAAGCCGAACGCACTCGAACGAAAGGAACGCCGATGAAGGCCGTATACGCCGCCACCGTGGACAACGACAACCCGCTCTCCGCACTCGCCGTGGGCGATATGCCAGCCCCCGAACCCAGACCGTACTGGTCCACGATCTCGGTCAAGGCCGTGACCGTCAACCACCACGACCTGTGGAGTCTCAAGGGCGTGGGACTCGCCGCCGAACAGACCCCGATGATCCTCGGCACCGACGCGGCCGGCGTCCTCGATGAGGACATCCCCGTGCGACACGGGCTCAAGGCCGGCAGCGAGGTCGTGCTCTACACGTTCGTCGGCACCGACGGCGCCGGCGTCATGCCGGGGGAGCGGCGCACGATCCTGTCGGAGAAGTACGCCGGCACGATGGCCGAGAAAACGCAGGTGCCCAGCGCCAACGTGTTCGCCAAGCCGGCGAACCTCACCATGGTCGAGGCCGCTGCGCTCGGCACCAGCTGGCTGACCGCCTACTCGCTCGTCTTCACCGCCGCAGGAGTCAAGCCCGGCGACACGATCCTCGTGCAGGGTGCGGGCGGCGGCGTCTCCACCGCGGCGATCCAGCTCGCGCACGCCGCCGGACTCGAGGTGTTCGTCACCTCACGTTCCGCGGACAAGCGCGAGAAGGCGCTCGCGCTCGGCGCCGACGCCGCGTTCGAGACGGGCGCGCGGCTGCCGCGCAAGGTCGACGCCGTCATCGAATCGGTCGGCGCCGCCACATGGTCGCATTCGGTGAAGTCCGTGCGCCCCGGCGGCACGATCGCCATCTGCGGGGCGACCACCGGCGACCAGCCCGGCGCCGAACTGACCCGCGTGTTCTTCCAGGACATCCGCGTGCAGGGCAACACGATGGGCTCGCGCGAGGACTTCGCCCGCCTCCTGCGCTTCGTCGAGCACGCCGACCTGCACCCGGTCGTCGACTCGACCTTCGACGGCCTCGAATCCGCCCCCGAGGCGTTCGCGCGAGTGGTCGGCGGCGACATCTTCGGCAAGGTCGCGATCAGCCTGTAGGGCGCTTCCGCGCGGACCGCATAGAGGAGTACAGTAAGACCGTATTCTCAATAACGCGGAGGTAAATGATAATGACGGACACCAAGCCCGAAGTCGCCGTCGTCATGGGCTCTTCCAGTGACTGGGAGACCATGAAGCGCGCCTGTGACATCCTCGACCAGTTCGGAGTCGCCTACTTCAAGCAGGTGATCTCCGCGCATCGCACGCCGGAGCTCATGGCCGACTTCGCGCACAACGCGCGCAAGAACGGTCTCAAGGTCATCATCGCCGGAGCCGGCGGCGCCGCCCACCTGCCCGGCATGATCGCCGCACAGACCACCCTGCCCGTCATCGGCGTGCCGGTGCGTTCCCACGCGCTGTCCGGCTGGGACTCCCTGCTCTCCATCGTGCAGATGCCCGGCGGCATTCCGGTCGCCACCACCGCCGTCGGCAACTCCGGCGCCACCAACGCGGGCCTCTTGGCCGTGCAGATGCTCTCCGCATTCGACGAGGGGCTCGCCGCCAAGCTCGAGGACTACCGCAACGAACTCAAGGAGAAGGTGGCCGAATCCAATGCCCAGCTTGTTTGAGGAAACCCACGGCGCCACGCAGATGCTCCAGCCGGGCGCGACGATCGGCATCATCGGCGGCGGCCAGCTCGGCCGCATGATGGCGCTGTCCGCCAAGTACATGGGCTTCCGCATCGGCGTGCTCGACCCCACCCCGGACTGCCCGACCGCGCAGGTCGCCGACTTCCAGGTCGTCGGCGAATACGACGACAAGACCGCCATCCACGATCTCGCCGAGAAGTCCGACGTCCTGACCTACGAGTTCGAGAACGTCGACGCCGAATCGATCGACGAGGTGCGCCATCTGGTCGCCGCCCCGCAGGGCACCGACCTGCTGCGCGTCACGCAGGACCGCATCAACGAGAAGACGTTCATCAACAAGCACGGCATCGAGACCGCTCCGTGGCGCGAGGTCAACGACTTCGACGAGCTCGAGGCCGCCATCGACGACCTCCACTACCCGTGCGTGCTCAAGACCCGCTCCGGCGGCTACGACGGCCACGGCCAGCATGTGCTCAGGAACGACATGGATCTGGAGAAGATCCGCGCCCGCGGCGATCGCGGCGGCGGCTTCCCCCCGTCCATTCTCGAAGGCTTCGTCGACTTCGCGTTCGAGGCGTCGATCCTCGTGTCCGGCAACGGCAAGGACTACGTCACCTTCCCGATCGTGCGCAACGACCACCGCAACAACATCCTGCATATGACCATCGCCCCGGCCGAGGTCTCGCCCGAAATCGCGAAGACCGCGCACGAGATGGCGCTGGCGCTCGCGAAGGGCTTCGAACTGGCCGGCACGCTCGCCATCGAGCTGTTCGTCACCAAGGACAACCGCGTCATCGTCAACGAGCTCGCCCCGCGCCCGCACAACTCCGGCCACTACACCATCGAGGCGTGCTCGATCGACCAGTTCGACGCGCACATCCGCGGCATCGCCGGATGGCCGCTCATCCAGCCGAAGCTGCTGAGCCCGGCCGTCATGGTCAACGTGCTCGGCCAGCACGTCCTGCCCACGCGCGCGCAGATCGCCACGCATCCCGAGTGGAACGTGCACGACTACGGCAAGGCGCAGCTGCGCCACAACCGCAAGATGGGCCACATCACCGTCCTGACGGACGACACGGCCCGCACGGTCGCCGAGCTCGAGGCCACCGGCTGCTGGGATGATCTTCAAGCTTATGCGCGCCCGTTCGTCAAGCCCGTGCCCGCTGGTGCTCCGGCCGCCGGGAAATCCGGGAAAGAGGCGTGACGGTTCGCATGGTTGAACACATCGAACGTCAGACCAAACAGAAGGACGCGATCCGAGCCGCGCTCGCCGACTGCGACGAGTTCATCTCCGCGCAGGACCTGCACCGTCGGCTTGAGGATTCGGGATTGCGGATCGGGCTGGCCACCGTGTACCGGCAGCTCAACGCGCTCGCCGACTCCGGCGCCGCCGACACGATCCGCCTCGACGGCCAGCAGCTGTTCCGCCTGTGCGGCGACGACGGGCATCACCATCATCTGGTGTGCCGCAAGTGCGGGCGGACCGTCGAGATAGACCCGCCGAGCGAGGCATGGCTGCGCAAGGTGGCCGAGGGCCACGGCTTCACCGTCGAAAGCCACACGCTGGAGGTCTTCGGCCTGTGCCCCGAGTGCCAGCGGGAGCAGTAAGCGACGGTCAGATAGCGGCATTAAACAGCGAGGCCTCGGCCATATGGTCGAGGCCTCGCTTATGTGGTGTGCAGTGCGGATTCGGACGATACGCGATTATGGCTCCTCGATGATGATGTGCTCGGGCTGCGGCTTTTCGATGAACATCGTCATATACCAAGGCATGTAGGTGATGGCCGGTTGATCGTCGTCGACGGATACGTTGTCTGCGCACAGCACGATCGCTTGGCCCAGCCCCCATTCCCTGACCGCCAGCAGATTGTTCAGGGCCGCATGCCTCGTGTAGCCCTTGCCTGATTTCGCTTCGATGGGAATGACCTGTCCGTTTTGCTCGATGAGAAAATCCGCTTCGCCAATCCGGGCGCGGTCGTAATAGTAAGGCTCGAGCCCATGGGCGAGCAATTCCTGGGCTATCAGATTCTCCAGAAAGCTGCCCCAGTTGATGCCGGCATCACCGGTAAGCAGTTCGCGGCGCGCGTCTCCCATACCGAATGCGCTCAGCAGGCCGACATCCGCCATGAACACCTTCATCAGGCTCCGGTGCTCGTTGATCTTCAGAGGGCTGACCGGTTCGGTCACGTTGCGGCAGGGAATGACCACGCCGGCGTCCGCGAGCCACCTGAAATCGCTGGCGTAGCGTTCCATGCGTGCGCTTTTGGACAGGTCGGCGAGAACGAACCGCTTGTTCTTCTTGTCGAGCTGAGAGGGGATCGCGTCGAAGATGGAGCGGATGTGCATCTTGGTGGCGGCGTATTTGGCGATGTCCTGACGGTACAGATCGAGAATGCCGCGCTGCACACTCCCCACTTTCGTCGAAGCCGTTTCGTGGCTTGTGCCCGAGATCAGGCGGCGAGCTCGGCTTTGAGCTCCTTGAGATCGGCGAGGATCTCCTCGTGGCACTTCTCGTTGGTGTCGAAGGCGAGGTGGCAGAAGGCGCACTCGTGGCCTTCGCGGTTCTCGTGGCAGGCGTGGATGCAGGCCTTGCCCTCGCACTGCTCGTCGGAGCCGTGCATGCAGTCGTTGTCGTCGCAGCAGTCACCGGTCAGGCAGCAGCCGCAGCATCCGCATGCGGCAACGCCGTGCTCGTGCTTGGTGACATCGAACTTGGCCAGCGTGTCCTTGCAGACGGCGAAGGTGCCTTCTTCGGTGACGATCTCGTAGGCGTGCTGGTCGATGGTCTTGATGGTCATTGTTTTTCCTTTCAGTGTTTGTTCGTCTGCGACTATAGGGCTGCAGGTGGCAGCGGCGAAAGTTAGTGAAAGTGATTATCAGGCCCATTGGTGCCGTCTTCTCGTGCGTCCGTTGCCCAGCCGGGCCTCTCGGCTGGCGCTCTGGGTGCCGCCACCCCATGCATTCCGGCACACCGCCCGGCCAGTTCTTCCGTCCGGTGCGTCGAGCGCCTCCGCCACCGTGAGCCCAGACACGTCGAATTTGACAATAATGAGAATCGTTATCATAATGTGTGCTGACGATAATTAATCCCGATGATGTATCAAAGCTGCTGATTCTGCCGGGTGAGGACCGCGTCACGTTGATGACCTGCACGCCCTACGGAGTGAATACGCAACGATTGCTGGTATCCGGAATCAGAGTGCGCGGCATTGCGAAGCGAAGTTCGGGCATCTTAGGGGAGCGTGGTGTCTTGGCGGGATTTGGCGTTTTTGCCGCCGTTGGCACGGTCGGCATAACATGTGTGGTCGTGCAAGTGCGTGGGCGTCGAGTATGCGAAAACGTGCAAATGAGACATGGACGGCGATAGGCGTCGGTGTGGGTACAGGTGTTGGTCTGGTTCCGACGCAAATGGGACTTTTATCGTCGGTGTTGGGACAAATTTTGACCCAGTGCCGACGCTGGAGGCCAGTAGCGTCGGTGTCGAGTCACGATTCGGCGGGCTGCCGACGATTATCGTCGTCTGGCGTCGTCAACGGTTTATTCTTTGGAGCGGTGCCGACGCTGAGTGATGGTTCAATGTCATGCTTCGCCGCGCACTTGGGGCACAGGCCGAAAATCTCCAGTTCGTGGGCGATGTCCTGATACTTCAGTCGCTTGGCGGCGTTGTCAATCCACTGCTCAAGCCCCGGAATCTCGATTTCGATGGTCCGCCCGCATTCGCGGCACACGATGTGATGATGGTGATGTTGGTCCGAGCATTCGCGGTAGAAGGCCTCACCATTGACGTGGATTACGTCGAGCTCGCCTTGAGAGGCCATCATCTGCAGATTGCGGTAGGCGGTGGCCGTGCCGATGCGCGTGCCGCGCTCGCGCAGGATATCGGTGATTTCCTGTGCCGTGGCGAATCGGGACAGTTCCGCCAAAACCTGGGTGATGAGGAGTCGGGGCCGCGTCACACGCCGGGTGGTCGCGGTTTGCTCGATACTCATGACGTTCTGCCCCTTTCCGGTAATAAATGATACTCATTATCGTTATTAAAGCAAACTCGGTGAGTCGTCATCAGTTTGTCCAGCATCGCGTCTATCAATGATATTGATATTCGTTATCAGAATAGACGTAGAAAGAGGCATATTGACTGCGGACGAAGTGTGCGGAAAACCGGGCATAGTGGCCGAATGATTTCGGCCGATGTGCCGGCTGCGTGCCGAATCGCGGACCAAACATTGTAAGCGTTTTCCAGAAAAAGAACGGTCTTGTTCTTCATGAAATTAGTCAATACCGTGGTTGGCGATAGCCATGAATCACGGCGCAGTAGCGCATGCCAATCGACATGGCTGGCGGAGAAAGGGAAGCATAATGACGGATACTGGTCCGGTCGTAGAACAAACGGCGGCAAACAGGAAAAACAAAGCCAAACAACGATCCTCGATTGCGCAGCTGCTGGACTACGCAGGTTCATACAAAGCGTTGACCATATTCGGCTGCGCGCTGTCCGCAGTGCATGCGGTGCTGGACATGCTGGTGCTCATCTGCATCTGGTTCGTGGTGCGTGACCTGCTGGCCGTGGCCCCCGACTGGAGCCGCGCAGCCAACGTAGGCCGCTACGCCTGGTGGGCCATGGGATTCGCCGCCACGGCGCTCGTCATCTACTTCTTTGCCTTGGCCTGCACCCACTTGAGCGCGTTCCGCACCACCTCGAACATTCGCAAGGCATGCATGCGCCACGTGATGAGCCTGCCGCTCGGCTGGTTCGACTCGCATCCCAGCGGCGAGACTCGCCGCATCATCGACGGCTCGGTCGAGGAGACGCATGCCGTGATGGCGCATCGATTGCCGGACCTGGCCGCCGCAATCACCACGCCGGTGGCGTTCATCGTCGTCTCCTTCATTTTCGACTGGCGCATGGGAATCGCCTGCATCATCCCGATCATCCTCTCCGCCGTGCTCATGGGCATCATGATGGGCACCGGTGCCGGCGCGAATTTCATGGAACGCTACCAGAAAGCGCTTGACACCATGAACAAGTCGGCCGTCGAATACGTGCGCGGCATCCCCGTGGTCAAAACCTTCCAGCAAACCGTGTATTCCTTCCGCGCCTTCAACCAGACCATCAACGAATACCGGCAGATGGCGTTCCGCTACTCGAAGTTCTGCCAACCGGCGCAGGTCGCGCAGCTGGTGGCCATCAACGGCACCTTCGCGCTGCTGGTGCCGCTGTCGATCGTCATCGCCTCGAACGCCGGCGATTTCCGCGGATTCCTGGCCGATTTCCTGTTCTACTGCCTGTTCAGCACCATCACGGTGCCGATGATGACCAAGGTCATGTACTCCACGCAGTCCTTCATGCAAGCCGACGATGCGATGCGCCGACTGAACGGCATTCTCTCCGCCGAGCCGCTGCCGCAACCCGACGCCGCGCATGTCGGCAAGCCCCAAGACAACAGCGTGGAATTCCGCGACGTGACCTTCTCCTATGACGGTGCCGATCGTCCCGCCCTCAACCGCCTGAGCTTTACTGTGCCGCAAGGTTCCACCGTGGCAATGGTAGGCCCTTCGGGCTCCGGCAAGACCACGGCCGCCAGCTTGGTGCCCAGGTTTTGGGATCCGCAATCCGGTGCGGTGCTCATCGGCGGCGCGGACGTGCGCAGCATCCCCGAAACCGAACTTATGAAACACGTGGCGTTCGTCTTCCAGAACGATCACCTGTTCGCCGAATCGCTGATGGATAACATCCGCCACGCCCGGCCCGAAGCCACGCGCGAGGAGGTGCTGGCCGCCGCGCACGCCGCCCAATGCGACGACATCATCGCCAAGTTCCCCGACGGACTGGACACGATGATCGGCACCGGCGGCGTATATCTGTCCGGCGGTGAGACGCAGCGCATCGCCTTGGCCCGGGCCATCTGCAAGGACGCGCCGATCATCGTGCTCGACGAGGCCACCGCATTCGCCGACCCGGACAACGAGGTGCGCATCCAGAAAGCCTTCGAGCAGCTTGCCAAAGGACGTACCGTGCTGATGATCGCTCACAGGCTTACCACCGTGCGCGATGCCGACAACATCATCGTGCTCGACCACGGGCAGGTGGTCCAGCAAGGCACCCACGACCAGTTGATTTCCACGAACGGACTGTACGCGCGCATGTGGCGCGACTATGAGACTTCGGTGACCTGGACCGTCGCGGCGGGCGATGCCGCGAACGCCGACGCCGAGACCAGCAAGGAGGTGCAGCGATGAGCACGCGCGACACGAAAACCGCCATTGACCGGTCCATCGACGAAGCGATCAAAACCGCCGCAGTGGGTGGCACCGATACGGCGACGCCGACCATCGACTACCGGCAATTGGTCGGCAGGCCCGCGAAACCGGGCAGCTTCCGCGACCGATTCGTCCTGACCCAAACCGGCGGCAAGGCACTGGTTTCCGGCGCCATCGCCTGCGCGGTCGGCAACTTCAGTCTCATGCTGTCCATGGGCGTGATCTATCTGGCTGTGAACCGCTACGTGAACCATCTGAGCGACCCCGGCGCGCCATTGCCTGAATTCTGGCCATTCGTAGCCATGAGCATCGCAGTGCTCATCGTCATGTTCCTTGCGCAATGGTGGCAATACGATTCCACCTATAACGAAATCTACGGCGAATCCGCGCGCACCAGATTGTCGTTGGCCGAAAAACTGCGCATGCTGCCGATGTCGTTCTTCTCCCGGCGCAGCATCGCGGACCTGACCACCGCCGTACTCACCGACTGCGCGTCGCTTGAGCAGCTGTTCTCGCACGTCATGCCGGAACTGTTCGGCACCACGGTCTCCACCATCGTGGTATCGGTCGTGCTGTTCATCTACGACTGGCGCATGGCGCTCGCCATGATCTGGGTGCTGCCCATCGCCGTTCTGCTGCTGCTGCTCAGCCGCAAGCTGCAGCAATCGCTGACCAGCGCCTTTACCAAGGCGCGCCTGTCCGTGGCTTCCGGCATTCAGGAAAGCCTGGAATGCGCGGCCCAGCTGCGCGCCAGCGGTCAGACGGACCGCTATCTGGAAGGTCTGGATCGCAAGATCGACGCCGCCGAACATGCGCAGGTCCGCAGCGAACTGATTCCGGGAACTATCGTTTCCGGTGCGCAGATCCTGCTCACGGTCGGCAAGGCCTCGATCATTCTGGTCGGTGCGAACCTCATCGCTGCCGGCGAGACCGACTTCGTGACCTACATGATGTTCCTGCTGTGCGCGGCCCTGATCTACGCGCCCATCGCCGTGATCTTCGAATCGATCGCCGAACTCATGGAAGTGGATATGCATGCCGCACGTCTGCGTGAAATCCACCGCGAACCGGTGCAGCAGGGCTGTGAGCGGTTTGAGCCGAACGGTCACGATATCACCTTTGCGCACGTCACGTTCTCCTATGAGGGCGATGCGGATGGCGCAAGCAAGGTCAGCGCGGATGCCGTTGATTCCTCGACCGATGAGGACGCCGTACTGTCCGACGTGTCGTTCACCGCGCGTCAAGGCGAGGTCACCGCACTCGTCGGCCCGTCCGGCGGCGGCAAGTCCACGGTGACGAAACTTGCCGCTCGCTTCTGGGACGCCGATTCCGGTACGGTCACGGTCGGCGGCGTGGACGTATCCGGCGTGGCGCCGGAAACCCTGCTTACCGATTACGCGATCGTTTTCCAGGATGTGGTGCTCTTCAACGACACGATCCGTGAGAACATCCGACTGGGACGCCGCGGCGCCAGCGACGCCGAAGTGCTCGCCGCAGCGCAGGCAGCGAACTGCGACGAATTCGTCTCGTTGTTGCCCGACGGATACGACACGGTCATCGGCGAGAACGGTTCGACCTTGTCCGGAGGCGAACGCCAACGCATCTCCATTGCCCGCGCGCTGCTCAAGAACGCGCCGATCGTGCTCCTGGACGAAGCCACCGCCTCGTTGGACGTGGAGAACGAAACCAAGGTGCAGGGCGCGCTCTCCCGCTTGTTGCGCGACAAGACCGTGCTGGTCATCGCCCACCGCATGCGCACGGTGCTGAACGCCGACAAGATCGTGGTGCTCGACGGAGGCCACGTCGTGGAGGAAGGCACGCCGGCCCAGCTTATCACCGCCGGCGGCGAATTCGCCCACATGGTCGCCCTCCAGTCCGACGCCCAATCCTGGACCCTCCACAAGCAGTGAATTCAACCAACAGAAAGAAGCCACAGATGACCCAGTCATCAACCTCAACAACTCCAACCACATCCCAGCCGCACGCCCCCAAGCGCAGCCTCGGCCTCAAGCCCAAGGACTGGATCTCCGTCGGCGTGTACGCCGTCATCTACATCGTGCTCGGCTATGCCGTCGCCATGCTTGGATACATTCCAGTGCTCATGCCGTTCTCCGGCGTATTCATCGGCATCGTATGTCAGACCCCGGTGATGCTGATGGCCCTGAAGGTGCGTCACATCGGCGTATTCACCGTGTTCGGCATCATCACCGCCCTGCTCATGGGCCCCGGCCAGATTCCCACGATGGTATGCGCCGTGATCGTCGGCATCCTCGCCGACCTGATCTGCCACTTCGGCAGCTTCACAAACCGGAACCTGCTGATTCTGGCCGTCGGTGTGTTCAACATCTGGAGCTACGGCAAGTACATCCCGTTCTTCTTCACCCGTGACGCATACCTCGCCCAACTGGCCAAAGGATACGGCCAAAGCTACGTGGACCAGGTCTCCGGTCTGTTCCCGATGTGGATGGCGTGGCTGATGCCCGTCCTGCTGTTCGTCTCCGGCGTAATCGGCGGCTGGATCGCCTCGAAACTGCTTGCCAAGCACTTCGAAAAGGCTGGTCTGGTCTGAGCTGATGGGTGGAACTCAACCGGAATCCGCAGCAGTTTCAGGTATCGGCGTCCAGCCGTATCGGGGCTGGCTGCGCTGTGATCCGCGCACCAAGATTACGCTGGTGTTCACGGTCGGCTGCTTCTGCGTGACGCTGATGGGCGGTGATTCGCCCTCGGTGTACGTGATGCGACTGCTGCTGTCCCTGACGCCGATCCCGTTGCTGCTGCTGACCCGGCATATCGGGGCCGGTATCGGCTACGCGCTGTGCGTGGTCGGATTCACCGCGCTCGCGCGCTTCGCCCTGCCGCTGCTGACCGGTGAGGTCAGCTGGCTGCTCTACGCCAGCATCGGCATGATGACGCAGATCCTGCCCGGTGCGATGATCGCCTACTGGATGCTGGCCACCACTACAGCCAGCGAATTGATCGCTGCCCTGCAGCGGATGCACGTGCCGTTGGCCATCACGGTGCCGATTGCCGTGATGTTCCGGTTCTTCCCCGTGGTGGTGGATGAGCAGCGTTCCATCAACGACGCGATGCGCATGCGCGGCGTGCGGTTCGGCGGCGGCAAGATGTCGCAGATGCTCGAATATCGCGTAGTGCCGTTGATGACCAATTCGGTGCGAATCGCCGACGAGCTAACCCAATCCGCACTGACCCGCGGCCTGGGATATGCCGACCGGCGAACCAGCATCGCGCGAGTCGGTTTTCGTTTGACCGATGCGGTGCTGCTTGCCCTGTGCGTGGCCTGTTTTGCAGTCTGGGGCCTAAGTGTGGTGGGAGTGCTGCCATGAGCATGATTCAGTTCAAAGACGTGACCTTTTCCTATGGCAGCGAGGATGGCGATACCGATGCCGGCAGTGGCAGCGGTAGTATCGCGCCCGGTGTAAGCCATCTTGACCTCACTGTGGAACAGGGGCAGACCGTGCTACTGTGCGGAGACTCGGGCTGCGGCAAGACCACGGTGACCCGGCTGATCAACGGCCTGATTCCACACTATTTCGAGGGCACGCTGTCCGGCCAGATACAGGTGGACGGGCTTGACATCGCGACTACCGAACTGGCCGAAATCGGCCGACACGTGGGCTCGGTGTTCCAGAACCCCAAAAGCCAGTTCTTCACCCTTGACGTGACAGGTGAACTGGCGTTCGGCTGCGAGAACTTCGTCATGCCGCCCGACGAGATTCGTGCCGACATCGCCCGCGAAGCCCGCCGATTCGGCATCACCGAACTGCTGGGCCGACCGCTCGCCGACCTGTCCGGCGGGCAGAAACAGAAAGTTGCCTGCGCGTCCGTATGCACTGCCGGACCTGACGTGCTCGTATTCGATGAGCCGTCCAGCAACCTCGACGCCTCGGCCATCAGCGAACTCGCCAAGGCCATCGGCCTGCTCAAAGCCCAGGGCAAGACCATCGTGATCGCCGAACATCGGCTGTATTGGCTGGCCGATCTGGTGGATCAGGTGTGCTACATGCATGAGGGCCGCATCGAACGGACGATGAATGCCGAACAGTTCCTGGCGTTGTCTGACACCGAACGGCTGGAGATGGGATTGCGTCCAATCAGCGTTGCGCAGATCGCCGACAGTGTGGGAGATCCGAAACTTTCCGACAGCCAGTACATCGTATCCGGATTCCGGTATAGGTACCGCCATCAGCGGCATGATTCACTGGACATCGAGCAGACCGTGATTCCCGCTGGCCGGGCCACGGCCGTGACCGGGCTCAACGGGGCTGGCAAATCCACGTTCGCACGGTGCCTGCAGGGATTGGACTGCCGGTGCAAAGGCGATCTGATCGCACCGGGTGGCGCACGGTTGAACCACGAGGCGCGTCTGGATGATTGCTTCACCGTGATGCAGGACGTCAATTGCGAGCTGTTCGCCGAATCCGTGCTGGACGAAATCGAACTCGCCCAGCCGGTCGAAAACAAGGACGCTGCACTGGACGTGCTACGCCGGCTCGACTTGGACCAGTTCGCCGACCGACACCCGCTCTCCCTGTCCGGTGGGCAGAAGCAGCGCGTCGCCATCGCGGCCGCTCTGGCTTCCGAACGGCGCATCGTCATTCTGGACGAGCCGACCAGCGGACTTGACCTGCGCCACATGCGGCAGGTCGCCGACATCGTGCGCTCGCTGACCGTCGCAGGGCGGACCGTCGTCATCGTCACGCACGACCCTGAATTCGCCATCGCCTCCTGCGACGTCAACATCGGCATCGAACAGGGGCGGGCGGTCGAATCCTATGCATTGGACGTGGCCGGGCGCAGCCGGCTGGCCCGCAAACTTACGGCATCCGTCTGAAAGCTACTGCCAGTAGAAGTAGCCGTTCGGGGCGGTTGCGGCTTTACTGACCGACTGGACCCGCAATATCAGCCCCTGGCGCTCGTGGCCGGCGGAACCGTATCTACCCTGCTTGATGACGGCGTCAACGCTGACCCAGTCGTGGTTGTGCAGAGTGCCGGTTTTGCCAGAGCTGGCCATGAATCCGAACGGGGACATGTCGAGAATGCAGCAGGACATGAACTGGCGTGACAGTTCGAACTCGTCCGCATCGAACGTGCGCGACTTGCTCACAAACCCGGTGACCCGCACATGGTAGTCGACGTAACGCTGCGGATTATGGTCGATTTGTTCAAACCATGAGCCGAACTCATCATCGCTAATCGTGATGGTTTTCTTCGCTGCATCGAGTCCGTGCAGTTGCGAGGCTCCCTCGGGCTTGTGTGAACTGCGCGGGATAGCGATGGCACGGCCACCGGCGTACTCGTCGAAGCCGCCGCTGCCGCTGATGGGCTGGAACGGCACGGCGATCAGCAGTGCCGGAATGATCAGTGCCACCAACAACCGCAATGACGCACGCAATGACGCACGCTCCGTGGTATGAAACAGACCGAGCCATGCTGCAATCGTCAACACAAATAGCAGCACCGCGCCAAAGATCAGGAAAGCGAGCATGGCGGAGACCGGCAGTACGCCGGTCATGCTGGCGGCGATCACCGCATCGGACGTGGAGCACAGCGAGCATAGGAATGCGAGTCCCATTGCTACCAGAATCAGCACTATGGCGCTGGCGTCATCGAGTCTGTTCGATTCGCTGGTCAGTGACGACAATCCGGTGCGCATGATGGAGGCGATAATCGTACCGAACAGCAGAATCGGCATCATTCGCATGAAGTCATCGTGCGTATGCCGAAGAGCCGGAAATATGCGTGTTCCCCGCATACCGACGATACGCATCGATATGCGGGGAACTTTGCACCAATGATTGCTTGGGATGGAGGATTAGTGAGCCAGCATTTCGGTGGCCACTTCCTCCTTGCTCATGGACGCCGGGTAGTAGGTGGGCCAGTTGTCCATCTCCTTCAGGGTCTCCTCCTGCGAGGAGTCACCCATGAAGATGTGGAAGTGGGCGGACTTGCCCGGTGCGATACCGTGATCGGAGAACTGCACGACCTTCGGCGCGCCCTCTGGCACGTCGCCGATGGCGGTGAACAGGAAGCGCACGCCGCGGTTGCCCTTCGCGTAGTCGAGGATCCTGAATCCGTCGTACTTGTAGGTCGCGGTCGCGGTCTTGCCGCCGCGGGTGAAGCTCATCTGGTTGCCCGTGATGACGATCTTCTCTACGTCGGTCTTGTATCCGGTGTCGTAGTACTGCTTGTACTCCTCGGCGGTCATGTCGCCCTTCTTGGCCTTCGCCTCCATCACCGTGTCGAGCGTGCCGTCCTTGAGGAACGGGTACACCGACTGCCATTCGCCCTCGTAATCGGACAGGGTGCGGTCCTTGACGTCCTGCGTGAGGAAGAAGCCGTTCGTGGTGTCGGTCGCCAGCGCCTGCTTGGCGATCAGGGTGAGCCATCCGAGCAACGTCTTCTGGTTCTCGGGCAACTGCTCGGTGGCGGAGATGATCGTCTTGTTGCTGGAGATCGCGGCTTCGTTGAGCTTCTTGGCGAAGCCGCCCATCTCCTGCGGGTTGACGACGAGGATGTCCACATCGTCGCCGGCCACGGTGTCCATCGCGCTCTTCAGATCGGCCGCGGAGGGCTCGGCCTCGCTGTTCATCGCGTTGGTGTAGGTTTCGGGGGTCTTGTCGGTCGCACCGATGTAATCAAGCAGGTAGCTGATGATCGACTCGGTCGCCACGTAGTTGCGTTCGACTCCCGCGGCGCGGCCCTTGTTCACGAGGGCGACGAAGTCGGCGTATTCACCGTTCCACTCGTTGAAGTGACGCTGCACGGTGGCGGCGGTCTTCGAGTTCTCTCCGGCCTCGGCGACGTAGGCGTCGTTGATCGCCTCGGCGGCCTTCAGCACGGCTTCGGGGCTGAACCACACGTGGGGGTTCGTGGAGCCGTGGTGATGGTGGTGATGACCTTCCTCGCCTTCGCCGCCCTCTTCGTGCTCGTGGGAGTGCTCCTCGGTGGCGGTGATGCCCATGAGGTCGCCCACGTTGACGATGCGCTGCCTGTTCTCGTCCAGCTGCGCCTTCTCGGCCCAGCCGTCGTATCCGGCGCCGTTGAGCACGACCACATCGGCCTTGGCGAGCTTGGCCAGGTCGGCGGCGGTCGCCTCATAGTCGTGCGGATCGGCGGAGGTCGAGTTGATCAGCGAGGTGACTTCGGCACAGGAGCCGCCGAGTTGCTTGGCAAGCGAACCCCACTGATTCACCGAGGCGACCACCGTGAATGTCGTGTCGCAGGAGTCCTTGGCGCCGGCCGACGCTGCGGTCGCGTTACCTCCGGCTCCGTTCGAGGATGCCTCGTTTGGCCGCAGGAACGCCACGGCTCCCGCGATGAGCCCGGCGAGCAGCGCGCCGACGATGAACGCGACGATGACGTTGACCGTGCCGTTGCGGCGTGCGGTTCCGTCGACGGCCGGGGCGGTGTCCGTCTGGATGTTGTGATTGGTGTTGTGATTGGTGTTAGGGCCCGGCTGACTGGTGTTCTGATCGGTCATGTCGGTCCTTCTTTCTACTTGTTTCTCTGGTTCTTTGATTTCTCTGATTGGTGTTGTTGGGAAACCGTGCGGACGAGGCTTTGCCCTTACGGTTTCACGTATCCTTTGCGCACGGCTGCGGCGAGGTTCTGCGGAACCTGTACCGTCTCGCCTTCGGGGGTCGTCACCGTGGCGAGCTGCGGTGCCTGCGCCTTCCACTGGGATCGGCGTGTGCGCGTGTTCGCGCGTGACTTCCTTACTTTCGGCAGTGCCATCAGCCTTGCCTCGCTTTCCATCGGGGGTTCTTCTTGTTGATGACGTACAGATGCCCGCGCCTGCGCACGATGACGGAGCCGTCCTTGCGCGCCAGCGAGCGAATCGATGCCTTGACTTTCATATGTGTTCCTATTGGGTTGGTGGTGGATGCGGTTATTTCCGTCCGTACCGTGCGTTGAATTTCTGCACCTGTCCTGCCGTGTCGAGCACGACGTTCCTGCCGGTGTAGAACGGATGGCTGTATCTGGAGACCTCCACGTTCACCAGCGGATAGGTGTTGCCGTCCTCCCACTCGATGGTGGGCAGGCTTGCCGCCTTGGCCGCCAGTGTGGATCGCGTGAGGAAATACTTGTCGGCGGAGCGGTCGTAGAAGACCACGTGATCATATATGGGATGGATTCCCTGTTTCATGTCATATCTTTCGTTGTTGTGCTGGTGTATCCGAAGCTGCCGGGCGAGCCTTCGCTCGCGGTCGTGCGGCGGATCACCAGCTGGATTTGGTGACGCCGGGCAGTTCGCCCTTGTGCGCCTTTTCGCGCAGGTTGATGCGCGACAGCCCGAATTTGCGGTTGAAGCCGCGGGGGCGGCCGTCGATGGAATCGCGGTTGCGCAGTCTGGTGGGGCTGGCGTCACGCGGCAGGGCGTGTAGCTTGCGCATCGCCTCGGCGCGTTCCTCGGCCGTCAGGTGCGGGTCGACGCTGTCGTGCTTGTACTGCGCGCGTCGCTCCGCGAACTTGGCGACCATGCGCTCGCGTTGCAGTTGTCGGTTGATTTTGCTGGTTTTGGCCACTGTGATGCTCCTCGGGAATGGGTGGATTCATTTCTTAGGCAGATTTTTCGTTACTTAGGCACCTTGCCGTCGTGTCACGCACGGCCGATGGCTGTATTCGTGCGGTTTTGCGTATGCGTTCCACGGCGGATGTGCCTAGGAAACGCAGAATCTGCCTAAGAAACGACGGCGTGGCGGATATGGAGACGGGATGGGGTCTTCTTATCGGGTTTCCCGGAAGACGACTCGCCTGCGTGCCACCGGATCGAACTTCAGCAGTTCGAGTCGGTCCGGCGTGTTGCGTCGGTTCTTGCGGGTCGTGTAGGTGAAGCCGGTCCCCGCCGTTGACTTAAGGGTGATGACCGGTCGGATCTCCGATGATTTGCTTGACATGGTTGTCGCTTTCGTTGGTGTGGTTCTGCGGACGTGATCGTCGGTTGGTTGCCGTCGCGGGTTCAGCGTCCGTGTGACGCGCGGCGTTCGATGCGTGCCAGGGCCGCTTCGATGCCGATGCGGTCGATGGTCTTCATGCCTTTCGCGCTGACCGTCAGTGTGACGTAGCGCCCCTGCGAGGGAACCCAATACCGCTTGGATTGCAGGTTCGGGCTGAAGGTTCTGCGGGTTTTCCTATGCGAATGGGACACGGTGTTGCCTGTGGAGGCATGCGTGCCCAGCAGTTGACATTGTTTGGGCATGTCCACGAGTGTACCATAATGATAATCATTATCAACAAACGTGTGTCGTGAAAGGAAAACGCATGATTCATCCATCGCTGGGATATGGGGAAAACGAGGCCGGAAACGTCGAAGGCTTCACTCCGGTGGTGTTGCTCACCGGCGCCGACAGGCTGAGTCTTGACGCGGCGGTCTTCTCGCTGGTCGACTCGCATCCATCGGTCTGTTCCATCGTCTACGACGTGCGTCCGGACGAAGCCGCCGAATCTGGGATCGTTCTCGTGCGCAGCGTCTCGTACGCGGGTGTGGATGGCGTCCGGATCGGCGGGTCGGAGACGTTGCCTGTGGACGACTGCTGCCTGTCGTGCTCGGTCAAGCATGACGCCGGTCGGACGCTTGGGCAATTGCGCGACCGTACCGACGCGTTCCTGATCGTCCTGCCCGTCGGCATGGAGGCGGTGCCGGTGATGCAGTATCTCGAGGACTCCTTCCGGCTGGACGCATGGGGCGAGGCGATGCGTGTCGCCGCTATCGCCGATGTCGTCGGATTGGATGAATTCGAGGAGCGGTTCTTCGATGACGATCGCCTGTGCATGTATGGCGTGGGGGAAGAGGGTGTCTTCGACGATCGTTCCACGGGTGCCGTGGTCGTACGTCTGATTCACGAGGCCTCGCATGTGCTGCAGCTTCCCGTGGTCGGCGCCGGCTGCCTCACGCGCCATGTCGATGCGGTCGGCGAATGCCGCTGCCGCGAGATCGTCCGCGCCGTGGCGGCTCGCGGTGCCGTGGTGTACGAGGATGCGCACGATGTGTCGCTCGATGATCTGGTGGTGAGGTCGGAGGACGTCGTCGAGTCGGTCTGACGGCGTGTTCTCCTATAGGACTCCTATGGGACACGCCGATTACTAACGCAAATGATAATAATTCTCAATACGTGTTATGCTGTCGTGTTGGTGACCGGTTGAGGGAAGACCGAACGGCCTGTCTCAGGCCTCAGGGGTCCTTGGACCCTAGGCCTCCAGGCCCCAGTCTGGACCGATCGCGAAAGATGTCATTGCAGGTGCAATAGAGAGGAACGCATCATGACTGTCATGTCCAAAGCCAAGCGCGCGCTCGCGCTCGTCGTCGCTTCCGCCGCACTGTTCTCGGTGGCGGCATGCGGATCCGGATCATCCGCCTCCGCCGGAAACGCGGCCGACTCCGCCAAGTCCGATGCCGCCGCGAGCGGCAGGATCGAGGTCGTCGCCTCGATCAACCAGTGGGGCTCGCTCGCCCGCGACCTCGGCGGCGACCACGTCGAGGTCACCAACATCATGACCAAGACCGATGTGGAGGCCCACGACTACGAGCCCACCGCGCAGGACGTCGCCAAGTTCGGCTCCGCGAAGGTGGCCGTCGTCAACGGCGCCGACTACGACCCGTGGGCGTCGAAGGCCGCCGAATCCACCGACGCCACGCTGGTGGACGCCGCCGAGACCGCCGGCATCAAGGAGGGCGACAACCCGCACGTGTGGTTCTCCGCCGATGTGCGCGATTCCACCGCCGACGCGATCACCGCCGCCTACCAGAAGGCCGATCCCGACAACAAGGACGCCTACGCGGAGCTCAACAAGCAGTGGCATGACAAGGAGGACGAGCTCGAGAGCAAGATCAAGGAGACCTCGGCCAAGACCAAGGACCTGCCGTACGCCGCCACCGAATCGGTCGCCTGGTATCTGGCCGACGACCTCGGCATGAAGGACGCCACGCCGACCGGATACGCGCAGGCGTCGGCCAACGAGAGCGAACCGTCCGCAGCCGACATCAAGGCGTTCCAGGACGCGCTGAAGGACGGCAAGTCCATCAAGGCGCTGGTCTTCAACTCGCAGGAGGCCAACTCCACCACCGATCAGATCACCTCCGCAGCCAAGGAGGGGAACGTGCCGGTCATCGAACTGACCGAGCAGATGCCGCAGGAATACGATGATCTGCTCGACTGGATGAGCGCGCTCGTCGACGATTTCGCCTCCGCCGTGAAGTAGTGAGGTAATTGCGGAAGAGCGGATCGGGAAGGGGCCGCAGCCGAATATCAGGGGAAGGCCCGCATGAATCAGGGTGTCTCGGGGATGGCCCGAGGCACCCTTTCCGTTAGAGTGAATGGTTGAGAAAACGTGTGGAAACCGTTAGCTCTTTGGCTTTTCCAAGGTTAACGGAAGACAATATGCGACTGGACAACAGGTGAACCATGCCGTGCGGCGTCGTCGCACGGTTCCGTCATGCCATGTGGGGGCATGACCACATACACATATGAACGGCCATGAACGGAAACGGCAACCGAACGTAGGAGTGGAACGGGCAGTATGAAGCAGCAATCGGACGCGGAAACGATGGGTGACATGACGCGTGGGAGCAACGTCGCGGGCGCAGGGCTCCGTTCCAGGGAGTTCCCCGGCTGGTTGTACGGCGTGCTGTTCATCCTCTTCGACATCGCCGCCGTGGCGATCCTCGAGGTCGGCGTGAGTCTCGGCGCCTCCTCCCGCGTGACGCTTTCCAGCCCGGACGTCGGCTGGGACTTCGTCGGCAAGATGTTCAACGTGCACGGTCCGAACTTCGTCTTCCTGCTCAACGTCCTGCTGGTCGGCGTGCTGTATCTGGCGCTGCTCATGCTGTTCAACCGGTTCTGGATCGCGACTCCGGTGCTCGTTGCGGCCGCCATCGTCGTCGCGGTCATCGAGCATTTCAAGATCTCGATCCGATACGAGGCGATCCTGCCGTCCGACCTGAACTTCCTCAAGGCGGACGCCGGCAACCTCATGGGATTCATGCCGGCCGGCGCGCATTGGACGATCCTGCTGGCCATCGCGGTGTTCGCGGTGTTCGTCGGGCTGTTCGTGTTCCTCAATCGAATCGACGCTCGTCGAGGCCGTATGTTCCGCGGTTCGGACCGTCAATCGAAGTCGATCAACGCGATCGCGCGACTGCTGCTCATCCTCGTGCCCGGCCTGTTCTTCGGCCTGTACGCGATGCAGGTGAGCACCGTCGGCTCATGGGCGAAGAGCCTTGCCACCGTGATGGGCGACAAGCCCTCGATGTGGGATTCCGTCTACGACGCGCAGCGCAACGGCCCGCTCGTCGCGTTCATGCGTCAGGTCAATCCGAAGGCGATGGACAAGCCGTCCGATTATTCCGAGGAGACGATGAAGCAGGTCGTCGCGCGCTACGAGAAGGCCGCGAAACAGATCAACGCCTCCCGCAAGTCCAGTCTGACCGATTCGACCGTGATCTACGTGCTGTCCGAATCGTTCTCCGACACCTCCCGTGTGCCCGGGCTTAAGGTCAACAAGGATTCGATGCCGAAGATCCGTGCGATCAAGGAGGGCACCACCTCCGGGCTCATGCTCTCGTCCGGCTACGGCGGTGGCACCGCGAACCTCGAGTACATGGGCCTGACCGGCCTGTCGATGGCGAACTTCGACTCGTCCCTGACCAGCCCCTACCAGCAGCTCGTGCCCGGCGAGCACTGGACGCCGACCATCAACCAGATGTGGGGCGCCGCGAAGAACTCGATCGGTCTGCACCCGTACGAGTCGTCGATGTACTCGCGGGCCACGAATTACAAGAAGTTCGGCTTCTCGCACTTCTACACGCTCACCGGACCGGACGTCATCTCCCATCAGGATAGGATCGACGACAGTCCGTACGTCTCCGACGCCGCCACCTACCAGAGCACGCTGGAGGAGGTCGAGAAGACCGACTCCAACCAGTTCCTGCAGGTCATCACCATGCAGAACCACATGCCCTACCACGAGTGGTACAAGGACAACGACTTCACCGCCGAATCCACCACCGGCGAGCCGCTCGGCAAGGACGAGCAGGAGTCGATCGAAACGTACCAGAAGGGCCAGGCGATCACCGACGAGGCCACCGCCGACTTCCTCGACAAGCTCGACAAGCTCGACAAGCCGGTCACCGTGGTCTTCTACGGCGATCACCTGCCCGGCATCTACTCGTCCGCCAGCGAGGACGACAACAACTCTCTTGCCCTGCATCTGACCGACTACTTCATCTGGTCGAACAAGGCGTCCGATTCGCAGGGCGTGAAGATCAACAACGCGGCCTACTCCTCGCCGAACTTCTTCGTGGCGCAGGCGGCCGAGCACATGGACGCGAAGGTCTCGCCCTATCTGGCGTTCCTGACCGAGATGCATGAGAAGATCGCCGCGATGGAACCGCCGGTCGTCAACAAGATCCAGGGCTGGGACCGCATCCCCGAAGGCCAGTCGATCTACCTCGACCACGCCGGCAACCCGATGGCGGAGAGTGATTTCGATGAGGAGACCAAGCAGCTCCTCGCCGACTACAAGCTCATCCAATACGACATCACCGACGGCAACAACTACCTGAAGGACACCGATTTCATGAGCCTGCCGTGACGGTTGCCGCATGCGCACGCAGCGGGAACCACGTTGTGGCACGCCACCTCCGCAAGGAACATCCGTGATGCCCTCGCGATGGCATCGCCCGGTGCCTTGAACCGTAAATTCGACGACAAACGGGGTTTGCGGACTGTGTCACAAGTCCGCAAACCCCGTTTGTCGTCATCCGCCTGTTACCGCCCATACCGTCATGGTCTCCGGCGGTCAGCGCTCCATCATCACGCGTTCAGTGCCTTGGCGCCGATGTCGTGGCGGTAGAACATGCCCGTCGTGTCGAGTGCGTCGATGATCGCGTAGACCTTGTCCTGCGCGGCCTTGATGTCCGCGGCGGTGGTCTCGACGAGGAGCACGCGTCCGGAGGAGGCGACGAGCCCACCGTCCTCGCCGCGCGAGACGCCGGCGTAGTAGACGTGCGAGGAGTCGTCGACCGGGATGGACGGGATGGACGCGCCCTTGACGACGTGCGTCGGATAGCCGTCGGCGGCGAGCACGACGCCGAGCGTGGCGTTCTCGTCGTCCCAAGTGAACTCGGGGGATTCCCCGACGAGAATGTCGGCGATGCCGCGTCCCAGATCGGAGGTGAGCTTCGGCAGGACGACCTCGGTTTCGGGATCGCCGAAGCGGGCGTTGAACTCGATGACCTTCGGGCCGTCGGCGGTGGCGATGAGACCTGCGTACAGGATGCCGGTGAACGGCGTGCCCTCCTCGGCCATGGCTTCGACGGTGGGGCGCACGATCGTCTCGATCGCCTGATCGACGACCTCCTGCGGGATCTGCGGCACCGGGCTGTAGGCGCCCATGCCGCCGGTGTTCGGTCCCTTGTCGCCGTCGTAGGCGCGCTTGTGATCCTGGGAGATCGGCATCGGCCAGAACCTGGTGCCGCTGACGAAGCTCATCAGGGAGAACTCCTGACCTTCGAGGAAGTCCTCGATGACGACCTTCGCACCGGCGGAGCCGAAACGATGATCGATGAAGATGTCGTCGAGCGCGGCGACGGCGGTGTCCTCGTCCATGGCGACGGTGACGCCCTTGCCTGCGGCCAGACCGTCGGCCTTGACGACGATCGGAGCGCCGTGCTCGCGCACGTAGGAGACGGCCGGCTCGAGCGCGTCGAAGGTCGCATACTTCGCGGTGGGGATGCCGTGGCGCTCCATGAGCTGCTTGGCGAAGTCCTTGGAACCCTCGATCTGGGCGGCGGCCTTGTTCGGTCCGAACGCCTTGAGTCCGGCGGCGGCGAAGTCGTCGACGATTCCTTCGATGAGCGGCACCTCCGGGCCGACGAACGCCCAGTCGTAGTCGTTGTCCTTCATGAATTCGATCAGCGCCGCGTGGTTCGACTGGTCGATGTGCGTGGTGCGGATGCCGTCGAGCTCCATGCCCGGGTTGCCGGGGGCGACGGTCACCTCCTCGACGCTTCCGCCGCGCTGAAGCGCGTGGGCGATGGCGTGCTCGCGCGCGCCGGAGCCGATGACGAGAACCTTCTGTCCCATGGTGATGTCCTTGTGTCCTTTCCGATGCTTCAATGCGATGAGGCTCCTCCTCTACGGGGGAACCTCATCGAAAACGTTGTGTGAATGCCGTCATCCGCGAACCGGAGGCTCCGGATGCGTCACAGACCCTTGTGTAGCTGCACGCGGGTGCCGTCGATGTCCTTGACGATCCTGCCGACGGTGTAGTGGCGCTCGTTCTCCGCGTCGAGCAGACGCTCGACCTCGGCGACCTTGCTCGGTTCGACGACAAGGACCATGCCGATGCCCATGTTGAAGATGTTGTACATCTCGAGCTCGTCCACCTCGCCCAGCTTCTGCAGCAGGCGGAAGATCGGCGGCACGTCCCAGCTGGTGATGTCGAACGCGGCGGCCAGACCCTCGGGGATGATGCGCGGCACCTTCTCGACGAACGCGCCGCCGGTGATGTGCGCGACGCCGTGCAGCAGGTCGTCGCCGGCGAAGAGCGGCTTCAAGGGCTTGGCGTAGATGCGGGTGGGCTTCAAAATCTCCTCTCCCAGCGTCTCGCCGCCCAGCTCCTCGGGCTTGGAGTCGACGGTCAGGTCGTGGTCCTTGAACAGGATCTTGCGCACCAGCGAGTAGCCGTTGGAGTGGATGCCGGAGGAGGGCAGGCCGATGAGCACGTCACCTTCGGCGATCTTCGTGCCGTCGATGATCTTGGACTTCTCGACCACGCCGACCGTGAAACCGGCCAGGTCGTACTCGTCGGCGTCGTACATGTCGGGCATCTCGGCGGTCTCGCCGCCGACCAGCGCGGCGCCGGCGTCGACGCAGCCGTCGGCCACGCCCTTGACGACCTGCTCGAGCAGAGCCGGATCGTTCTTGCCGCAGGCGATGTAGTCGAGGAAGAACAGCGGCTCGGCGCCCTGGGCGAGGATGTCGTTGACGCACATGGCCACGCAGTCCTGGCCGATGGTGTCGTGCTTGTTCATCATCTTGGCGACCATGAGCTTGGTTCCCACTCCGTCGGTTCCGGAGACCAGCACCGGCTCCTTGTAACCGAGGGAGGCGAGGTCGAACAGGCCGCCGAAGCCGCCGATTCCGCCGGCGCCCGGACGGGCGGTGCGTGCGACGTGCGACTTGATGCGGTTGACGACTTCGTATCCGGCTTCGACGCTTACGCCGGCGTTCTCATATGCTTTTGGCATGTTGGGGTTGGCCTTTCTTGAGGGTTCTCTGAAGGGTTCTCTGGAAATCTGGTATTCGATCCGGTGCTCGCTAGACGAGGGCGTCCTCGGGCTCGTCGCCGTGCTTGGCGTCCTCGACGGGCGGCTGCACGGTGTTGTACTCGTTGCCGATGTACTTGCTCTTGTACAGCGCGAACTCGGGCAGGCGCACACGGTCCTCCGGCGTGAGGGACTTGAGGAAGTCGGCCTCGTAGTCGTCGAGCGCGGTGGGGTAGTCGCCGTTGAAGTAGGCGACGCACAGGCCGCCGTACGGAGCGTCGGCGTTGAGTCCGATCGATTCGATCAGACCGTCGAGCGACAGGAACGCGAGCGAGTCGGCACCGATGTACTGGCGGATCTCCTCCACTGACTTGTGTCCGGCGATGAGCTCGCGGGTGGTGGAGATGTCGATGCCGTAGAAGCACGGGTACTTGAGCGGCGGGGAGCTGATGCGCATGTGCACCTCGGCCGCACCGGCCTCCTTGAGCAGCTGGACGATGCGCTTGGAGGTGGTGCCGCGCACGATCGAATCGTCGATGACGACGACGCGCTTGCCCTTGACCACGCCGCGCACGGCGGACAGCTTCATGCGCACGCCCTGCTCGCGCAGCTCCTGCGTCGGCTGGATGAACGTGCGGGCCACGTACTGGTTCTTGATCAGGCCCATCTCGTTGGGTAGTCCGGACGCCTCGGCGTAGCCGGATGCGGCCGACAGCGAGGAGTTCGGCACGCCGATGACCATGTCCGCGTCGACGCCGGCCTCGGCGGCGAGCCTCGCGCCCATGCGCTTGCGGGCGGAGTGGACGTTGACGCCGTAGATATCGGAGTCGGGGCGGGCGAAGTAGATGAACTCCATCGAGCAGATCGCCAGCTGCGTGTTGTTGGTGTACTGCACGATGCGGTAGCCGTGCTCGTTGACCACGACAATCTCGCCCGGACGGATGTTGCGCACGAGTTCGGCGCCGACGACGTCGAGCGCGCAGGTCTCGGAGGCCAGCACGTAGGCGCCGTTCTTCATCTTGCCGAGGGAGAGCGGGCGGAAGCCGTTCGGATCGAGCGCGCCGATCATCGCGTTCTCGGTCATCAGCAGGTAGGCGAAGCCGCCGTGGACCGTGTTGAGCGCCTCCTTGAGCTTGTCCATGAAGGTGCGCTGCAGGGAGCGGCGGATGAGGTGCATGAGCACCTCCGTATCCGAATTGGAGTGGAAGATGGCGCCTTCGTCCTCGAGCTTGCGGCGCAGGGACGGGCAGTTGGTGAGGTTGCCGTTGTGGCACAGGGCCACGTCCCCGTCGTGGAAGCGGAAGATGAACGGCTGGATGTTGTCCGTGGTGCCGGATCCGGCGGTTGCGTACCGCACGTGGCCGATGGCGCGGTCGCCCTTGAGACGCTGGATCTCGCGCTCGTCTCCGAAGACCTGGGTCAGCAGACCCAGTCCGCGGTGTCCGATGAGGTGACCGTGATCGTTCGATACGATACCGGCGCCCTCCTGTCCGCGATGCTGCAAAGCGTGGAGTCCGAAGTAGGTGAGTCGAGCGGCGTCGGGGTGTCCCCATACGCCGAAGATGCCACATTCCTCATGAATGTCTTCGAGTTCAGCCGACAAGCCAAAGCTCCTTCTCAAACTGGGGGTTCACTAAGTGTTTACCCTACCAATTACCGGCTACATCGGGTGCGTTCCGCGCATCGCCGCCGCGGCCCATCGCCGATTCTTGTCATAGGTTCCCCCGTTTCTCCTCACCGCGTTTCCGGTGCATTCCGTTGTGTTCCTTCCCGACACGTCCCGACACGCCAGAGTCGAACAAATGTTCGACTTTTTGGTATGCTGGGGTGAGCATCGTTTCGATGTTGGTTTCCTGTCGGGCCGGCCCTCGAACAGCGCCGGCCCGCTTGTTCTCATGTGAAAGCGGGTGATGGCGATGGGTGGCGTCTCCGATGAGTCCGGCCGCGTCTACATCGCCATCGATCTGAAGTCCTTCTACGCCTCGGTCGAATGCGCCGCTCGCCACCTCGACCCGCTGACCACCCATCTGGTCGTGGCGGACGAGACGCGCACCGACAAGACCATATGCTTGGCCGTATCGCCCTCGCTCAAGGCGTACGGCATTCCCGGGCGCGATCGCCTCTTCGCCGTCAAACAGAGGCTTGCGCAGGTCAACGCGGAACGGATGCTCAAGGCGCCGGGGCATCGTTTCGTCGGTGAATCGTGGGATGCGACCGAACTCGCGCGTCATCCCGAATTCAAGGCGTCGATGATCATCGCCATGCCCCGCATGGCCAGATATCTGCAGGTCAGCGCGGACATCTACGCGATCTACCTCGAATATGCGGCCCCCGAACACATCCACGTCTATTCGGTGGATGAGGTCTTCATCGACGCCACGCCGTATCTGCGATCCTCCGGTCGCACGCCCCACGAGATGGCCCGGACCATCGTCGCGGAGATTCTGGAGAGGACTGGCATCACGGCCACCGCCGGCATCGGCACCAATCTGTACCTCGCCAAGATCGCGATGGACATCGTCGCCAAGCACATGCCTGCCGACGACGACGGCGTGCGCGTGGCGGAACTCGACGAGGCGAGCTACCGGCGTCTGCTGTGGGGGCATCGACCGCTCACCGACTTCTGGCGCGTCGGGCGGGGGTACGCGCGGAAGCTCGAGAAGGCCGGTCTCATGACGATGGGAGACATCGCGCGGTGCTCGCTTGGCCGTGCCTCCGACTACTACAACGAGGAACTGCTCTACCGCATGTTCGGCGTCAATGCCGAACTGCTCATCGACCACGCATGGGGGTGGGAGCCATGCACGATCGCCGACATCAAGGCGTACGAGCCGGATACGCACAGCACCAGCATCGGCCAGGTGCTCACCGGCCCGGCGGATCACGCCACCGCACTGCTGATCGTCAAGGAGATGGCCGACGCGCTCGCCCTCGACCTGACCGGCAAGGGGGTGGCCGCCAACCGCATCATGCTCGCCGTCGGATACGACTCCGGTAGTCTTGACCCGAATCGGCTCGACGACGACGTCGAACCTCGTCTCCGGCGGCTCGCCGAACGTGCATCGACGGACTATCGGGGCCCATGCTCCATCGACCGGTATGGGCGCAGAGTGCCCAAGCCCGTCTCCGGGGAGATCGGACTGGGGGAATACACCGCCTCAGCCGAGCGCATACGCCGGTCGATGACCGCGCTGTTCAGGCGCATCGTCGATCCCGGTCTGCTGGTCCGACGTCTTACGGTGATCGCCGTCGACCTCGCCTCGCCCGTCGATCTTGCTGCGGGAAAGCGGTATGAGCAGCTTGACCTGTTCTCGGACGTGGATGGAGATGGGAGCGCTTCGGTCGGCTTGGTCGGTTCGATCGGTAACTTCACGGAGAGAGCCGGCGGGGATTCCCGTGAAAGCGGTGATTCCGGGACCGCCGACGGTACGCCGACACTCCGTCCCGAACGCGCCGATCGCATCGAGGACATGCAGCGTGCGATGCTCGCCATCAAACACAGGTATGGGCGCAATGCCGTCGTCAAGGCGATGGACATGGAACCCGGCGCCACCGGGATCGAACGCAACAAGCAGATCGGAGGGCATCGCGCCAATGGCTTTGACTGAAACCCATCGGTACGACGACATCATCGCACTGCCTCATCACGTCTCCCGGAGGCATCCGCCGATGTCGAGACGCAACCGGGCCGCGCAGTTCATGCCCTTCGCGGCGCTCACCGGCTATGACCGGCTCATCGCCGATACGGCGAAACGCGCCGAAGCCGACATTGCCAAGGCCGAAGCCCAAGGCGATGACGATTTCGGCGCGTGATCGGATATGCCATGCATCGGGACATCGCAGAATGAGTGCTCAGCCGACGTGGCGCTCGAAGCGGTGGAATCCGGTGATCGCGTCGATCTCGGCCATCGCGTCGGCCGGGATCACGAAGCCCGCGGCCTTGAGATTGCTCTCCAGCTGACTCGGCTTGCTGGCGCCGTTGATCACGCAGCTGATCTCCGGGTGCTGCAGGATCCACGCCATCGACAGCACCGGCAGGTTCGTGCCGAGTTCCTCGGCGACCTTGCGCAGACGTTCGACCTTGTCGAGGTTCTCGTCGGTGAGCAGGTCGTTGATCTGGTGGTCAGGCTGCCACGTGGCGCGCGAACCGGCCGGAAGCGGCTGGCCCTTGCGGTACTTGCCGGTCAGCAGGCCCTGGGCGAGCGGCGAGAACGTGGTGATGCCGATGCCGAGCTTGCGGCAGGTGCCCATGATCTCGTGCTCGATGTAGCGGTCCTGCAGGTTGTACTGCGGCTGGACCACGGTGATCGGGTACAGGTTGTAGCGCTCGACGATGCGCTGGGCCTCCTCGAGGCGCGCGGATCCCCACTCCTCGGACACGCCGTAGTAGAGAATCTTGCCCTGGGAGACGAGGTCGCTCAGTGCGCGAAGCGTCTCGGTCAGATCGGTCGTCGTGTCGAAGCGGTGGCAGTAGTAGAGATCGAGATAGTCGAGCTGCATGTTCCTCAGCGTCTGGTCGATGCTCTCGAAGATGTGCTTGCGGCTCAGACCGCGGTCGTTGACGCCGGGGCCGGTGGGGAAGTAGACCTTGGAGGAGATGACCAGCTCCTTGCGCGGGTACGCCTTGAGCGTCTCGCCGAGGAAGCGCTCGGCGTCACCGCCCGAGTAAGCGTCCGCGCAGTCGTAGAAGTTGACGCCGGACTCATAGGCGAGACGCACGATGTCTCGCGCCGTGTCCAGCTGCGCGTCGTTCGTCAGCTGGGTGACCCAGCTTCCCAGTGCGACCTCGCTGACCTTCAGTCCGGACTTGCCTACATTGCGGTACTTCATTGATGCTCCTTCGTTTGCAGCTCCTGCGGTTCCGCGTTCCACGCGCCGATCGAGTATCTCCATCGCAACCGGCCGTGAACGCTAACACGTCCATGGAAACACCTCAACCACACTTGAACGCAAACCCACACCGCGCCACCGTGCGTGTCGCAAGGCGCCGTTGGGACAATGATGACCGTGGGATGGCTCACGATGGCTCCGTCCCGCACATTGGCATTCGCCTACGACCATGATTGGCTGACTGCCGGATTCAGCATCAGCCCTCTGTCGCTGCCACTGCGATCCGGCGTGTTCGTGGCCAAGCGAGACCCGCTCAACGGCATGTTCGGGGTGTTCGACGACAGCATGCCGAATGGTTGGGGAGAATTGCTGACCGATCGCATGCTACGGAAACGCGGTATTGATCCGTTCTCGGTCGGCCCGTTGACCCGATTGTCGATCGTGGGCACCGGCGGCATGGGAGCGCTTGAGTACGAGCCGGCCGCATCGATGGATGACAGCGTATTCCCGACGGATCTGGACGACATAGCAGCGGAATGCGCCAGCCTGTTGGAAACGGATTTTTCGGATGGTCTGGACACACTGTTCGCCCTCGGCGGTTCGTCCGGAGGCGCACGTCCCAAGATCCTGACGGAAATTGACGGCGAGGAATGGATCATCAAATTCCCGTCCTCCATGGATCCCGCGAATATCGGCGAACAGGAGTATGCGATCTCCCGATTGGCGGTCGCTTGCGGCATCGACATGCCGGAAACACGGCTGTTCCCATCGAAGCGGTGCGCCGGGTATTTCGGTACTCGGCGGTTCGACCGAGTGGGTGGGCCGAACCGTCCACGAACGAAGATCCATATGGTTTCGGCCGGAGGATTGTTGGAGACCTCCCACCGTCTCGCCAACCTCGATTACGGTCTGCTGATGCGGCTGACCATGCGCCTGTGCGACAGCGTGGAGGACTGCGAGCGTCTCTACAGGCTGATGTGCTTCAATGTATTCATCGGCAACCGGGATGATCATGCCAAGAACTTCTCATACCTGTATGACCGAGACAAAGGGGAGTGGCATCTGTCTCCCGGCTACGATCTGACCGAAAACCCCGGAATCAACGGCGAACATACCACCGCCGTGAACGGCAAAGGGCGGGGAATCACGATTGATGATCTGACGATGGTCGGCACACGCGCCGGCATCGCCCGTGCGCGGTGCATCTCCATAGCCAAGGACATCCGTGAACGTGTGGCCGATGCGGGATTCATGGCAAGTATGGGATGAACGCCTCACGGTAGACGGCGATGAGGCGGTCGAGACTCATCGAGGCGTTGGCCGGGCTGGTCGAGGGCAGCGGCGTCATTGGCACGTCGATGCCGTTCGCCATCAACGTCGGCGCGATGAGACGGCGATACAGCTGCGCGGCCTTGGCGCCGGTCGTGATTATGCGAGCGATCGGCGCGGCGGCGAGGATCGACGTCGGATCGTTCGGCACGGCGTTGCGGATGCTCGCGTCGGACGCGCCCATGATGTCGCACGAGGCGATCACATCCCACAACGCGACGTGATGCCGCAGGGCGAACCCGCGACGCGACTGCGGCGTATCGCCCGCGATGTCCGTCGGATCGGCCGGATCGGCGAATACCGCCTCCATCACCGGCCAGAACCGGTTGCGCGGATGCATGTAGTAGAACGACTCCTCGCGCGATTTCGGGCTTGGCATCGACCCCAGCACCAGCACGCGCGATGTGCCGTCCCACACCGGTCCGAATCCATGTTCCACATGTTTCACACGTTGTTCCACGAGGTTGTCCATTGTTGTCATGTCTTTCACGGACGTACGAGCACGGTCGGGGAGCCGGAGTGAAGATCGACGACCCGTGTCGGCTCGCCGCCCGAAACCATGCATGCTCATACGGTTCGTGCGTCCGTCCTCCGCCAGTCGCGGCGTGTTCTATGAGCGAACGGACGCGGATGAGCGAATAAGAGGCCGGTTTCCGCCAGAATGATGTGTCATCTGGCGGAAACCGGCCTCTTATGTCATGCGTCGATTATCGGTGGCCTCAGGCGGCGAAGTATTCGACGCCGGCCTCGAAGATCGGCTGGTACTTGTCGCCGGGGACGTTGACGTACAGACCGCTGCCGGAGCGCTCCGAGTGACCCATCTTGCCGAACACGCGGCCGTCCGGGCTGGTGATGCCCTCGATCGCGAGCATCGAGCCGTTCGGGTTCACCGCGAGATCCATGCCGGGCACGCCGGACTCGTCCACGTACTGCGTGGCGATCTGGCCGTTGGCCCTGAGCCGCGCCAGCACCTCGTCGGAGGCGACGAAACGGCCCTCGCCGTGAGAAATGGCGACCGTGTGCACGTCGCCGACCGAGGTCTTCGCGAGCCACGGGGACAGGTCGGAGGCCACGCGCGTGCGCACGAGACGGCTCTGGTGACGGCCGATCGTGTTGAACGTCAGCGTCGGGCAGTCGGCGTTCATGTCGACGATGTCGCCGAACGGCACCAGACCCAGCTTGATGAGCGCCTGGAAGCCGTTGCAGATGCCCAGCATCAGGCCGTCGCGGTTCTTCAGCAGGTCGCGCACCGCCTCGGTGACGGCCGGGGCGCGGAAGAACGCGGTGATGAACTTGGCGGAGCCGTCCGGCTCGTCGCCGCCGGAGAAGCCGCCCGGGATCATCACGATCTGGCTCTTGTTGATCTCCTCGACCAGCTTGGCGGTGGATTCGGCCACGGCCTCGGGCGTCAGGTTGTTGACGATCAGCGTCGAGACCTCGGCGCCGGCGCGTTCGAACGCGGCCGCGGAGTCATACTCGCAGTTGTTGCCGGGGAACACGGGGATGATCACGCGCGGCTTGGCCACGCCGGCACCCGTGTACACGGTCTTCTTCGCGCCGTCGGCCTCATGATCCGCCACGTGGAAGTCGACCGTCTCGACGGTCTCGCCCTTCTCGGCACCGTAGGAACGGTACGGGAACACGGATTCGATGCCGCCCTCCCACGCGTTCTGCAGTTCGGCGAGGTCGATGGCCTCGCCGCCGGCGACGAACTCGTACGCGGAGGAGGTCACGCCGATCTCGCCCACCTCGACGAGGTTGGAGACGGCCGGGATCTTCTCGTTGTCCTTGAGCTCGACGATGAACGAGCCGTACGCCGGAGCGAACAGGTCGTCGATCGCGATGTCGTCGTTCAGGGTCAGGCCGATGCCGTTGCCCACCGTCATCTTGAACAGCGCCTCGGCGGTGCCGCCATAGCCCGGCGTGGACACGGCCAGCACGGTGCCGAAGTCGGTGAGCTCCTCGATCAGCCCGAACGCGTCGAGCAGGGAGTCCTTGTCCGGCGTCAGACCGTCGGCGAGGTAGCGCGGCGCGATGCGCACGACGCGGTGTCCGGCGCCCTTGAACTCGGGGGAGGTGGCGCGCTTCATGTTGCCCACGGCCACGGCGAAGGAGATCAGCGTCGGCGGCACGTCGAGCGCCTCGAACGAGCCGGACATGGAGTCCTTGCCGCCGATCGCGCCGGCGCCGAGGTCGATCTGCGCCATCAGGGCACCCA
The DNA here is from genome assembly GCF_006454495.1 of Bifidobacterium sp. UTCIF-38. Classification (NCBI taxonomy): domain Bacteria; kingdom Bacillati; phylum Actinomycetota; class Actinomycetes; order Bifidobacteriales; family Bifidobacteriaceae; genus Bifidobacterium; species Bifidobacterium sp. UTCIF-38. Next base: position 53,197 of record NZ_JFAL01000022.1, read on the forward strand.
GCACGGCGGCCGTCGGCTTGCCCCAGCGCTCCGGCTCGTCACGCAGCTTCTCGAAGTACTCCTGGAAGCTCAGGTATGCCTTCTCATGCTCGAAGCCTGCGGCGACCAGCTTGGCGAGCGATTCGACGACGGACAGGTATGCGCCGGTGAACTGGTTCCTCTCCATGATGTACGGGTTGAAGCCCCATGCCATCGCCGAGGCGGTGGTGGTCTCGCCGAACACCGGGAACTTGGCGACCATCGCCTCGTTCGGGGTGAGCTGCCTCGTGCCGCCGAACGGCATGAGCACGGTGCCCGCGCCGATCGTCGAGTCGAAGCGCTCGGACAGGCCCTTGTTGGACGCCACGTTGAGGTCGGTCACCAGGGCATGCATGCGCTCGTTGAGCGAGCCGGAGCGCCATGCGGCCGGCACCTCGTACGCCTGCTGCGCCTCGACGTGCACGGCCTGATGCTTCGGAGCGCCATTGGAGGCGAGGAACTCGCGCTTGAGGTTGACGATCTCGTCGCCGTTCCAGGTCATCACCATGCGCGGATCCTCGGTGACGGTGGCGATCACCGTCGCCTCGAGGTTCTCCTCACGGGCGTAGCCCAGGAACTCGTCGACGTCCTCGGCCGCGACGTCGACGGCCATGCGCTCCTGCGATTCGGAGATGGCCAGCTCGGTGCCGTCGAGACCCTCGTACTTCTTCGGCACGGTGTTGAGGTCCACGTACAGGCCGTCGGCCAGCTCGCCGACCGCCACGGACACGCCGCCGGCGCCGAAGTCGTTGCAGCGCTTGATCAGACGGCAGGCATCGCCGCGGCGGAACAGACGCTGCAGCTTGCGCTCGACCGGCGCGTTGCCCTTCTGCACCTCGGCGCCGTCGAGCTCGAGCGATTCGACGTTGTGCGCCTTCGAGGCGCCGGTCGCACCACCGATGCCGTCACGGCCGGTACGGCCGCCCAAGAGGATGATCCTGTCGCCGGGGGCGGGGGTTTCGCGGCGGACGTGGTCGGCCGGGGTGGCGGCCACGACCGCACCCACCTCCATGCGCTTGGCCACGTAGCCCGGGTGATAGATCTCGTTGACTTGGCCGGTGGCCAGTCCGATCTGGTTGCCGTAGGACGAGTATCCGGCGGCGGCGGTCGTCACGAGCTTTCGCTGGGGGAGCTTGCCCTCGAGCGTTTCGGAGACCGGTACGGTCGGATCGGCGGCGCCGGTCACGCGCATCGCCTGATACACGTAGGAGCGGCCGGACAGAGGATCGCGGATGCAGCCGCCGATGCAGGTGGCCGCGCCACCGAACGGTTCGATCTCCGTGGGGTGGTTGTGCGTCTCGTTCTTGAACAGGAACAGCCAGTCCTGCATCTCGCCGTTGACGTCGACCTTCACCTTGACGGTGCAGGCGTTGATCTCCTCGCTTTCGTCGAGGCCGGTGAGGATTCCGTTCTTCCTGAGCCATTTCGCGCCGATCGTGCCCATGTCCATCAGGCACACGGGCTTGTTCTCGCGGCCGAGCTCGCGGCGCAGCTCCAGATAGCGCTCGAACGCGTTCCTAACCATATCGTCGTCGATCGCGACGTCGGTCAGGCGGGTGCCGAACGTGGTGTGGCGGCAGTGGTCGGACCAGTAGGTGTCGATCACCTTGATCTCGGTGATCGTGGGCTCGCGGCCCTCCTCGGCGAAGTACTTCTGGCAGAACTCGAGATCGGCCAGATCCATGGCGAGTCCGCGCTCGTCGATGAAGTGCTGTCCGGCCTCGGCGTCCATCTCGTTGAATCCGGCGATGACCTCGACCTTGCCCGGGGTGGGCACCTTGGTCTTCAGCGTCTCCTTGACGCCGAGATCTGCCTCGCGCGCCTCGACCGGGTTGATGACGTAGCGCTTGATCGCCTCGACGTCCGCGTCCGTCAGATCGCCCTCGAGGGCGTACAGCTTCGCGGAACGCACGGTCGGGCGCTCGCCCTGCGAGATCAGCTGAATGCATTCGGCGGCGGAGTCGGCGCGCTGGTCGAACTGGCCGGGCAGGAACTCGGTGGCGAACACCGAGGCCTTGCCGAAGTCCGGCAGGTCGGCGTACACGTCATCGACCTGCGGCTCGCTGAACACGGTGGGCGTGACCTTGTCGAACAGGGCCTTGTCGATGCCCTCCACGTCATAACGGTTGACGATGCGGATCCGCTTGAGGCCGGCGATGCCGAGAATGGTTTTGAGCTCGGTGTCCAGCTGCTGGGCCTCGACGTCGAAGCCGGGCTTCTTCTCCACGTACACGCGGAAAACCATGGGATTCCTTTCCACTGAAAGTTACTCGAAAACAGTGTTGCGAAGATGGAAGAACCGTAAGGGGTTCTGTGCGCAATCGAAACTGGCTCCCGTCGTCGGACCCGTACGCCCTGCAAGGCGTGACGATTCCATCAACGGGAGCCAGTGTACGGGTCACTCGGCGCGTTCGATGCCCTCGGCCTCGGCCAGCTTGAGCAGGCGACCGTAGATCTCCTCGTACGCGGGGATGATGTTGCCCAGATCGCGGCGGAACAGATCCTTGTCGAGGTGCTCGATCTTGCCGCTCTTGTCCTTGAGATCCCACAGGCGGCAGGTGTCCGGGGTGATCTCGTCGGCGAGCAGGATGGTGCCGTCGGAGGTCTTGCCCTCCTCGATCTTGAAGTCCACGAGCTGGACGTCGATCTTGGAGAAGATGTCCTTGAGGCCATCGTTCACGGCGCGGGCGATGCGGGAGATCTCGGCGAGCTCCTCCTCGGTGGCCAGTCCCAGCGCCACGATGCCGTCGTCGTTGATGAACGGGTCGTTCAGCGGATCGGACTTCAGGCAGAACTCGAGGATCGGCTTCTTGAGCGGGGTGCCCTCTTCGACGCCGTAGCGCTTGGCGAAGGAACCGGCGGCGGTGTTGCGCATGATGATCTCGAGCGGGAACATGTCCATCTTCTTCACCAGCTGCTCGGTGTCGGAAATGCGCTTGATGAAGTGGCTGTCCACTCCGCGGGCCTTGAGCAGGTCGAAGATGACGGAGGTGATGTGGTTGTTCAGGTTGCCCTTGCCGGCGATCTGTTCCTTCTTCTCGCCGTTGAACGCAGTCGCCTGGTTCATGTATTTGACCCAGAGCACATCCGGGTCATCGGTCGCGTACATCTTCTTGGCTTTGCCCTGGTAGAGCATGTCCAGTTTTTCCATTATCGCCTTCCAAATCGTGCTTGTGAAGCGGCATTTCTGGGTGAACTAACGGTAAAAGGGTAGCAATCGGCGGTGACACTGCGGGGGGTGCGCCGCGGGCTTACGCGAGCAGCGCCTCGGCCGTCGACTGGTCGGTGACGAGCGCGGAGATGAGCCCTCCGATCAGGCACGCGCGGATGGCCGGCGTCTTGACCGATCCCCATGCCACGCCGATGACCAGCGGGATGCGGTGGAGGCATTCGATGTCGATCGAGATCGTCCGCTCGCACAGGTCGGTCGTGACGTGCCGCCCCTGCGCGTCGATGTGGTGGCCGCAGATGTGGCCGACCACGCCGTGGGCGTGCAGGTCTGCCGCCTTGCGCTGGTCGATGTATGCGTCGAAGATATGCCCGGAGCGTTCCGTGGTGACCGCGCCGACGCCGACGATCGCCACGTCCGCGCCGCCGCCCAAAGCCAGCGCGGTCGCGATCTGCGGTTCCTGACGCATCGCGCGGGCAAGCTCCGGACTCGACAGGATCATCGGCGCGGGCAGTATCGTGAACGTGCCGCCGATGCGCTGGGCGAGCATGCGGCAGATATCGGGGGAGTCGGTCATCGGATTGTCGGGGCTCAGGGTGCCGAGCATCTGCGCGACGTTCGATTTGGGCCAGTCGCACACCGGTACCTCACGCACGGTGGCGGCCACCGCATTGCCGTTCGACACGGTGATCAGCGAGTCGGGAGCGCACGTCTCGGCGAACAGCGCGGCCGCGTAGCGGGGCACGATCGTTCTCGGGTCCTCGCCGGGCCGCACCTCGGCCACGCGCGCGTGCCTCAGGCCGTACCTGCGTTTGAGCCCATCCTCTAGGGAGCGCATGCGTTCGAGCGTGTGCCCGATCGTGATGTGCACGATGCCGCTTTCACGCGACTCCTTGAGCAGTCGGGAGACGGTCGGCCGGGAGTAGCCGATCTCCTTGGCGATTTCGGACTGGGTCTTGTCGTCCAGATAGTAGGCGCGGGCCACCTTGAGCATCAGATCGATGTGCTTGCGGGAGGTGGAAGTCGCCATCATGACGTCATCGTTGAACATATGTTCATGTTAGCTCCAATAGCATGGATTGGGCAAGATGATATTTGAGTTGTTTTTCCTTGCGATTCCAGTATTTGTTGGTTGCTTGTATGGATGAACGATTGTGTCTATGAACATCTGTTCATTGGTGTCATGGTTATTCTGGCGTGTCGCACATAGATTGATAACCGTCAGCCGAACCAAGGGGAAACCCAAGGCGAGAAGAACCGGTGCCTCACAGCGGAAGACACCGCAGCAGACCACAACACAAAGCAACAAAGGAGTACAACCATGGCATTCGCACGTACGATCTTCGGAGACGTCGATCCCAGCACCCTCGGCGTGGTGGACTGCCACGACCACCTGATCCGCGTCGGCGCCGGCGAGGTCTACATTGACGGCGACCACCAGCTCGACTCCGTCGAGAAGGCCATCGAGGAGGGCGGCTACTTCGCCGAGGCCTCCAAGAAGTGGAGCCCGAACGGCGGCACCGTCGTCGACATGTGCCCGATCAACTGCGGCCGCGACCTGAACAAGCTGGCCGAGGTCACCAAGGCCGTCGACGGCCTGCAGGTCATCGCCGCCACCGGCTTCCACCGCGAGCACGTCTACCTCGAGACCCAGTCCCACTGGATCAACCGCTACGACGTCGACAAGGTCGCCGAACTGGTCATCGCCGACATCCGCGAGGGCATCGACAAGAACGACTACTCCGGCCCGATCGTCGAGCGCACCCCGTACAAGGCCGGCGTCATTAAGGTCGGCACCGCGTACGGCAAGATCACCAAGTTCGAGCGCAAGTGCATGGAGGCCGCCGCCATCGCCGCCATCGAGACCGGCTGCCCGATCAACACGCACACCACCTACGGCACCTGCGGCCTCGAGCAGGCCGAGGGCTTCCTCGAGCTGGGCGTGCCGGCCAACCAGATCGCCATCGGCCACATCCAGCGCAACGCCGACGTGTACTACCTCGAGCAGATTTTGAAGCTCGGCGTCTACCTCGAGATCGACGGCACCAACCGCATCAAGTACCAGCCCGATTCCAACCGCATGATGGAGCTCAAGGCCTTCTACGAGGACGGCTTCGCCGACCGCATCCTGCTCGGCACCGACTCCGGCAAGCGCGGCTACCAGAAGGCGTACGGCGCCACCTCCGGCGTCGACTACAACCCGGCCGTCGACGGCCCGCGCATGGTCGACGAGGGCTTCGACCGCGAGTACATCGAGAAGCTGCTCATGAAGAACGCCCAGGAGTTCTTCACCTTCAAGAAGGAGGGCTGATCCACGATGGCCGAGGCAACCGAAACGAAACTCCAGCGTCCGCGTCTGCAGATCGCACTCGACACCACCGACATGCCGAGCGCCCTGAGGCCCCTCAACAAGGCCATCAGCCAGATCGACGTCATCGAATGCGGCACGATCCTCATCATCGCCGAAGGCCTCAAGGCCGTGCGTGAGATCCGCGCCCTCTACCCGGACAAGACGATCCTGGCCGACGTGCGCATCGCCGAGGCCGGCGCCCTGATCGCCCGCAACTGCTTCGAGGCCGGCGCCAACTGGGTGTCGGTCGTGGCCGGGGCCTCCCTGACCACCGTCGAGCAGGTCGTCAAGGTCGCCGACGAGTTCGGCGGCGAGGTGCAGATCGAGCTCGGCGAGGACTACGACGCCGACAAGGCGCGCAAGTGGAAGGAACTCGGCGCCAAGCACGTCATCGTCCACCGCTCGCGCGACGCCGAGGTCGCCGGCACCCTCAAGTGGGGGCCGAACGACATCGAGCGCATCAAGGAGCTGCACGCCATGGGCTTCACCGTCACCGTCACCGGTGGCGTGAACGTCAAGGACATCCCGTTCTTCCAAGGCGCTCCGGTCGGCGTGATCATCTCCGGCCGCGGCATCGTCAAGGCCGAGGATCCGCTCGCCGCCGCCACCGAACTCAAGACCACCATCAACGAGGTGTGGCCCGAGTAAGGCCGCCGCGGGATACCGGGGCCGCCCTCCAATGGAAAAGGGACATCCCCCTAGCCCGGGGATGTCCCTCACGAAACTCCCGACATTTTCGAACAATCCCAAGAATTTCCAACCCGATTATAGACACAAGGAAGTGCGACATGACCGCTAACGCCGCCAAGTCACCCAAGTACGATCTCTCCACCATCGGCGAAGGCCAGATCCGCCTCACCGTCGGACGCGGCGAACGACTGATGTTCACCCGCTCCGTCCACATGAACCCCGCCTGCTCCGAGGCCAACGTCGCCGGCCTGCTCTCCCAGCTCGGACGCGAGACCCTGTGGACCAGCTCCCTGCCCGAAGGCGACCTCGGCGATTACATCCTCGCCGAATACCGTTCCGTCGGCGTCCACATGGACACCATGGTCCGCCGCCCCGGCGGCCGCACCGCCCTGTACTTCATGGAGCCCGGCGAATACCCGATGCCCGCCAACGTCATCTACGACCGCGAATGGACCACCTTCCGCGCCACCGGCATCGACGACTACGACTGGGACGAGATCCTCGACACCAAGGTCATCTTCCTGACCGGCATCACCGCCGCCCTGACCGACACCACCGCCGAAGTCGTGCGCTACGCCGCCGACGAGGCCGTCAAGCGTGGCGTCGAGGTCATCCTCGACGTGAACTTCCGCCGCAAGCTGTGGAGCGGTGAGAAGGCCCGCGAGGTCCTCGAGCCCATCGCCAGGCAGGCGAGCGTCCTGTTCTGCTCCATCGCCGACGCCGAGAAGGTGTTCGGCATCACCGGCACCCCCGAGGAGGTCACCGCCGAACTGCAGAACCGCTTCGGCTGCAAGTACATCGTCTCCACCAACCATACCGAAGGCCCCTACCTGCGCGGCCGCGAGGGCTTCTACCCCTACCGCACCACCCCGGTGAACGTCATCGACCGCCCCGGCGCCGGCGACTCCTTCGTCTCCGCCACCATCCACGGCTATCTGTCCGGTGACATCCGCGAAGGCGTCAAGTGGGGCCAGTACGCCTCCAAGGTGGCCCTGACGCACAAGGGCGATCTGACCCGCGTGCGCCCCGGCGAGCTCGACATCCCGCTCGGCACCGACATCGACCGCTGACGGCCGGGGAGCGTTGAACGTCATGACCTCACCAACCTCCACCGCATCGTCGGCCGCCGCCGCGCCGATCGTCACCGCATACGAGCAGATCGACTCCCGCCCCCTCACCGGGCATCAGAAAAGCCTCGTCGCGCTCGCCGTCGTCGGCAACATCGCCGAGTTCTTCGACATCTTCATGGTCGGCTTCGTGATCGCCCTGCTGACCGGAGCTTGGAACCTGACTGGCGTACAGGCCGGCATCATCACCTCCTGCACGGGGCTCGGGACCGTGGCCGGATCGATCCTGTGGGGACGCATGTCCGACCGCATCGGCCGGCGCGGCTCCTTCCGCTGGTGCGTGATCTTCTTCCTCGTGTTCACGGTGCTCACCCTGTTCATCCCGAACGGCGCGTGGTACCTGTATGCGATCTGCCGTGTCGGCGTCGGCATGGGTGTGGGCGGCCTCAACATCACCTCCATCCCGTACGTGCAGGAGTTCGTGCCATCCAAGCAGCGAGGTCTGCTCGCCGGCCTCGCCTCGGTGTTCATCCCGATGGGTCTGCTGCTCGGATCGATCTGCCAGCGCATCGTCGGCGACAACTGGCGTGTGCTCGTCTCGCTGAGCCTTGTGTCCGTGCTCCTGCTCGTCTGGATCCACTTCGTTCCCGAATCCCCGCGTTTCTATCTGCTCAAGGGGCGCAATGACGAGGCGCGCAAGTCGCTCGCCTGGGCGATGGACATCCCCGAGGACGAGGTCGGTGAACTGCCGGAGGTCAAGGTCGAGAGGAAGGCGTCCTACGGCGAACTGTTCGCGCATCACATGCGTCCGCTCGTCATCGTCTCGCTCGGCTCGTTCTGCTTCATCCTCGGCAGCTTCGCCATCCAGTCCTGGGGGCAGACGCTGCTCAAGGACGCATTCGGATTCGACACCCAGATGGTCGCCTACCTGTTCATGGGCGTGGCCGTCGCCGACTGCCTCGGACGATTCGGCTCCGCATGGCTCGCCGACCGCATCGGCCGCCGCTGGACGATGTTCATGTACGGCATGATCGGCGCCGCCGCCTGCTTCGCCGCAGCGCTCTTCCACGACTCCGGCTGGGCGTTCTACGTCGAGGTGCTCATCATCATGATGTTCGCCGACGGCGTGTTCGGCATCATCAACGCCTTCGGATCCGAGCAGTTCTCCAACGAGGTGCGCTCCACCGGCATCGGTCTGGGCTACGGCCTCGGCGCGATCGCCAAGATCGTCGGCCCCTCCCTGATGGGCGTGCTCGTCGGCGGCAGCGCCGTCTCCCAGAACATCAGCCTGAACGTCATCACCACGGCCTTCACCTTCTTCGGATGCTGCCTCGTGGTCGGCGCGATCATCTACCTGTTCGCTCGCGAGACCAAGGGCAAGAACCTCGAGTCGCTCTGATCCGAGGCCCTGATTTCCGCTTCTGGTTTCCCTGATTTATTCCCCGTTATTCCCATTTTTCCAAAAGGACGCATCATGACCGTCAACGCCGTAGGCATCTACGAAAAGGCCCTGCCCACGGGCCTGACATGGGAGGAGACCTTCGATCTCGTCCACGATCTGGGCTTCAACTTCCTTGAGTTCTCCATCGACGAAAGCGATGAACGCCTCGCCCGACTCGACTGGAACGAATCGGAGCGCGAGCTCTTCCGCAACGCCATGTGGAAGACCGGCAGTCGCATCAACACCCTGATGCTCTCCGGACACCGCCGCTTCCCGCTCGGATCGGCCGATCCGGCCGTGCGTGCCAAGGCCCTCGACATGATGGCCAAGGCCATCGATCTGGCCGTCGACCTCGGCGTGCGCAACATCCAGATGGCCGGATACGACGTGTACTACGAGCCGAAAACCGAGTCGAGCCGCGAATGGTTCGTCGAGAACCTGCGCACCTGCGTCGAAATGGCCGCCAAGAAGATGGTCATGCTCTCCATCGAGACCATGGACGACCCGTTCCTCAACTCGCTGAGCAAGGTCGACTACCTCAAGACCCAGATCCACAGCCCGTTCCTCCAGGCCTACCCGGACGTCGGCAACCTCACCGCATGGCCGGAGAACGACGTCGCGCACGAGATCGAATCAAACATCGACAACATCGTCGCCGTGCACCTGAAGGACACCAAGCCGGTCACCCCCGACTTCCCCGGACAGTTCAAGGAGGTCCCGTTCGGCGACGGCACCGTCGACTTCGAGGCCGTGCTGCGCCTGTTCAACCGGCTCGGCTACAACGGCAGCTACACGGTCGAGATGTGGACCAGCAAGGCCGACGATCCGATCGCCGAGGTCAAAAAGGCCAAGGAGTACTTCGACTACCTCTTCGACAAGGTCGGCATCACCCAGGAACCCGTCCTGCGCCGTGCCGCGTAAGGGTCACCAACTTGGCTCCCCTTGTCAGGGAAGCTGGCCCGGGAAGCGGGTCTGGCAAGCAAAAGTGGAAAGACATTCGTCAATTCAAACAGTGGAAAGGAAATCCGATTATGGCTACTTTGGCTGATTATGGTCCGGAGGTGCGTGCCGAGGTCAAGCAGGTGCGTGAGGTGGTCTCGAATCTGCACCAGCAGCTGATCAAGTGGAATCTGGTCGTGTGGACGGCCGGTAACGTGTCGCAGCGTCTGCACACGGCGGACCTGATGGTGATCAAGCCGTCCGGCGTGCGTTATGAGAACCTGACGCCGAACTCGATGGTCGTCACCGATCTCGAGGGCAACGTGGTCGACGGCTCCGAGGCGCCGAGTTCGGATACGGCGTCGCATGCGTACATCTATCGCAACATGCCGGGCGTGTATGGTGTGGTGCACACGCATTCCACTTATGCGACGGCGTGGGCGGCGACGGGTCAGAACATTCCGTGTGGTCTGACGATGATGGGTGACGAGTTCGGCGGCCCGGTGCCGGTGGGTCCGTTCCGTCTGATCGGCTCCGAGGCGATCGGCAAGGGCGTGGTGGAGACGCTGGCGAAGTATCCGAAGTCTCCGGCTGTGCTGATGCAGAATCATGGTCCGTTCACGATCGGCAAGGATGCTGAGGCCGCGGTGAAGGCGGCGGCGATGACCGAGGAGGTGGCGCACACGATGTGGGCGGCGCGTCAGCTCGGTGAGATCATCGAGATCCCGCAGGAGGACATCGATAAGCTCAACGACCGTTACCAGAACGTCTACGGCCAGCACTGACCTGGCGGAGTGTCCGCGGCGTTGCTCCTCGGTCGACGTGCCTTCGCACGCCTTCCCTCGGTGCGCCTTGCGGACACACGCGCCAGGCCACCGCTGACTACGTCAGCATTGGGGGCTTGCAGCGAATCGTTCTCAATAACGAAAGTGTGAGCCTGCCGCACATGGGCGCACAAACGAACAAACGCCGGAATCGTTGAGATTCCGGCGTTTGTTTATTTTTTTATGTGCGATTGACAACGCGTCAATCCTCACACGTTTGTTATTGAGAACGATTCGCTGCAACGGTACGCAAGCGTCAACTCAGCATCGCCTCGATGTTGTTGCCGTCCGGGTCGTGGATGAACGCGGCATAATAGGTCGGCCCGTAGTTCGGACGCGGTCCGGGCTGGCCGTTGTCGACGCCGCCCGCGGCAAGACCCGCCTCATGGAACGCCTTGATCGCGTCCTCGCTCTTGGCGCGGAACGCGACATGGGTCGGCACCACGGGGTTGCCGTCCTTCGGCGACTCCAGCCACACGCTGTCACCGTCCTCGGCGTTGGCGAAGCACACCGCACCCGGGAATTCATGCTTCTTCTCATAGCCCAGCGGGGCCAGCAGCCTGGCGTAGAACTCCGCGCGCTCGTTCGCGTCGGCGACGAACAGTCCGATGTGATCGATCATGACAAACCTCCTTGTGGACGGGAAACATCCCATAACCATTATCGGCCATGGAGCGCAGGTATGGCATGCAAGGTCACGATTCGGCCTTAAGAGGGGTCTAGCGCACTTCGATCGTCAGCGCGTCGGCCACATGCGCGGCCCTTGCGCGCGCATCCGACTCGGAATCGCCGATCGCCAGCGCGACCGCCATACGGCGATGCCCATGCACCGCGGGCTTGGCGAAGATGCGCAGATCGGTGCCCGGCTCGGCCAGTGCCTCGGCGAGGCCGGAGAACTCCGCCTCGCCATCGCCCTCGACGACGATCGCGTGGCTCGCCGCCACGGACCCGGCCGGCAGGGACAGCGCCACGTGCCCCTTGGTGACCGGCAGACCGAGAATCGCGCGGGCGTGCAGCGCGAATTCGCTCAGGCGCTGCGAGGCCATCGTCACCATGCCCGTGTCATGCGGGCGGGGGGAGACCTCGTTGAACAGCACGCGGCCGTCGGTCAGCACGAACAGCTCCACGCCGAACACGCCCCATCCGGTCTCCCCGGTCGTCCTCGCCTTGGCCACCAGTCCTTCGACGGCCGCACGTGCGATGTGTCCGGCCTCGGCGAGCACTGCGTCCGTCGCCGAAGCCGGCTGCCACGACTCGCGGTAATCGCCCGACTCCTGACGTTGGCCGATCGGCGCGCACGTCACGATCCCGGCCGACGACGACACCGTCAGCACGGTCAGCTCGTAGTCCAACGGCGCCAGCGCCTCGACGATCACGCGCGACACATCGCCCTCATCGGCCGCGCGACGGCCCTCCTGCGCCTCCGTCCACGCCGCCCCGATCGCATCGGCCGATCGCACGACAGACTGACCGTGCCCGGACGAGCTCATCACCGGCTTGACCACGCACGGATAGCCGACCTCGTCGGCGCCCTCGCGCAGTTCGGCCAGCGAGCCGGCGAAACGATACGGCGTGGTGGGGAGCCCCAGTTCCTCATGCGCGATCACGCGCAGACGTTCGCGATCCATGCAGATCGCCGCGATTTCGGCGCTCGGCACCACCTGAATGCCACGGGCGGCCGCATCCGCAAGCTCGGACGTGGCGATCGCCTCGACCTCCGGCACGACGATGTCCGGGCGAACCTCGTCGAACAATGCGCGCAGCTCGTCCGCATTCGCCATATCCAATACGCGATGCTCATGCGCGACCTGCTGCGCCGGCGCGCCCTCATACGAATCGGCGGCGCACACCCACGCGCCAAGCCGCATCAGCTCGATCGTGACCTCCTTGCCAAGCTCGCCCGAGCCGAGGAACAGCACGCGCGTCGGACGGTCGCCGAGCGGAGTGCCCAGCACGCGCTGCGAACCGGATTCGTGCGTGGAGGAAACGGAATCGTTGAGAATCTGTGCGTTATCGGTCATGTGCACATTCTCGCATCGCCCATAGAAAACGTCGTAACCGTCCGGCCGGCCCGGGATCCACACGCCATATGACATATGACATATGGCGCAGTGCAGCGCGTAACCGGTTATAACCAACGCGTATAGACGCGCCCTTGAGCATGAAACATGACCTGCCGTATGGTGGAACCACCGGTCGATGGAACACACGATCGGGCAAACTCATAAACGTCATAGCAGAGTCAACATGCCAAGGGGTGTCTGAGGGGAAGAACATGGGCAGTGACACGCCGTCGTTCATCGAGCATCTGATCTCACGAAGGGCGGCCGGACTGCCCCCGAACCCGTTCGCCGAGGCCGACGCCCGCGCGGCCGCGGCGATCGCAGCCGGACGTCGCATCATCGACCTGTCCAAAGGCAATCCGGACGGAGCCCCGCCCTCGTTCATGCAGGATGCGCTCGCCCACGCCGCGCACGACCCCGCCTATTTCCGATACCCGCAGTTCGACGGCGTTCCCGTCTATCTCGACGCGATCCGTCACTGGTATGACAGCCGTCACGGCGTCGCCCTCGACACGACAACGCAGATCCTCGCCGTCGCCGGCGCGTCCGTCGGCATCTCCACGGTGATCGACGCACTGGTCGACGAGGACGATCTCGTCGTGGCGGTGGACCCGTACTACCCTCAGTACGAGGGCTCCACCGCCGTTGCGAAGGGCGATTTCACGTCGATTCCCGTCGACCCGGACCACGGGTATCTGCCCGATCTCGACGCCGTCGACCCCGCGCTATGGGATCGGGCGAAGCTCCTCATCCTCAACTATCCGAACAACCCCACCGGCGCCGTGGCCACGCCGGCATTCTATCGGCGGGCCGTGGAGCTCGCGCACCGTCATCACTTCGCGATCATGAACGACTTCGCCTACGCCGGCATCGAATTCGGCAGGGAGCAAGGCCCCAGCCCCAGCATCCTTGAGATTCCGGGTGCGCTCGACGTGGCCGTCGAACTTGGATCCCTGTCGAAGATGTTCATGGTCGCCGGCTGGCGCGGCGGATGGATCGCCGGCAACACGCGGATCCTCGCCGCCGTCAAGGCTGTTCACCGTCAGACCACTGTGCTCGCCCCCAGCGTCATCCAACAGGCCGGAGCCGTGGCGCTGAACAGCGATCTGCATTCGGTCGCGCGGCTCGCCGCCGTCTACGGTCATCGGGCTCAGGTGCTGACGCAGGGCCTGACCGAGGCCGGCATCGACGTGGCTGAAGTGCATGGCGGCCTGTTCCTGTGGGCTCGGGTCCCGGAGGACTTCGGCACTTCCGCAGAATTCACCGCATGGCTGCTCGAACACGCCGGCGTCGCCGTGATCCCCGGATCCTGCTTCGGTCCCCATTCCGACGGCTACGTCCGCTTCAGTCTACTCAAGCCCGAGGCGGACCTCTACGAAGCCGCATCGCTCATCACGTGCGCACTGGCGTAACGACACAACCGAGGGAAGTGGTGGGCAAGCCAATGCGACCGTAAAGACTCGGCCGGAGCGGCCCGGAGCGTGTCGTGCATTGGCTCGCCCACCACTCCCCGGCAATATGCACAATGCCGAACGATCAACGTAGTCGTACCATGGAGCAATGCGTGAACGTGAAATCAGGGAAGAGCACGAGGAAAGCATCGACCGTCCGCTGACCATCGCGCTGGTGGTGGACACGGTAGGCAATCAGGGCAACGGCACCTCCAATTCGGCGTTGCAATGGGCGGCCGAACTGCGGCGTCAGGGACATCACGTGCGACTCGTGGGCATCGGGGCGCCGGAGTATCCGGCGCACGTGAACAAGGTCCCGTTGGTGTCCTGGGTGGCGGCCAAGCAGCAGATGCAGTTCGCGCAGCCCAGCGACACGCTTTTCCGCACCGCCTTTCAGGGCGTTGACGTCGTGCATATCTACATGCCGTTCAAATTCGGTCGTCGCGCGGCCAAGATCGCCCGGAGGATGGGCATTCCGGTGACGGCCGGATTTCATCTGCAGCCGGAGAACGTGCTGTATTCGGCGGGCCCTCTGCGCTATATCCCCGGCATGGAGAAGTTCCTCTACTGGCTGTTCCGCCAGTGGCTGTACAAGCGCGTCGATCACATCCATACGCCCACCGCGATGACCGCGAGCCTGTTACGCGAGCATGGCTACAAGGGTGTCATGCATGTGATCTCGAACGGGTATTCGCCACGCTTCGTCGCGCGTGAGCCCATAGACCCATCCGAGCCGGCACATGTGCCCTTCCGCGTCGTCGCCTCAGGCCGTCTCGCGCATGAAAAGGATCAGATCACGCTGATCAAGGCGATCTCGATGAGCCGGCACGCCAGCGACATCCAGCTGATCATCGCCGGCACAGGGCCGCTCAAGCACTATCTCACGTTCCGTGCGAACCGCCGGCTCAAGCGCAAGGCCGACATCGGTTTCCACCGTAATGCTGACATGCCGGCGTTGCTGCGCTCATGTGACCTGTTCGTGCACTGCTCGATAGCGGACATCGAGTCGGTGAGCGTGATCGAGGCAATGGCGAGCGGTCTCGTGCCGGTGATCGCCGCCTCGGAACTGTCCGCGGCGAGCCAGTTCGCGCTGCTTGATGAGTCGCTCTTCCCGGTGCGTGACGCGGCGATGCTCGCCCGGCGCATCGACTGGTGGATCGATCATCCCGATGAGCTCGCGCGATGGGGAGACCGGTATGCGGTCCATACGCGCGAGCACTACTCCGTCGAGGCGTCCGTCCACAAGTTCGTTGACATGGAGCGCGAGGCGATCGCCACGGCGGGCGCATCGGCTACAGCAGTGCGATAAGCGCGTTGGTCTCCTCGTCGGTGGTGGCCCAGCTGGTGCAGATGCGCATCACGGTGTGCGTGTCGTCGGCCTTCTCCATGAAGCCGAGGCGCACGTGCTGTTCCAGCCGGTCGATGGTGGGCTGGTCGAGCGTGACGAAGATCTGATTGGTGGGCGCGTCGAAGGTGAGCGTGTAGCCCTTGTCACGCAGCGCCTTACGGATGCGGTCGGCCTGCTCATTGGCGTTGCGTGCGATGCGGAAGTACAGGTCGTCCGTGAACAGCGTGTCGAACTGCACGCCGAGGAGGAATCCCTTGGCGAGCAGGGCGCCATGCTGCTTGATGATCGTCAGGAAATGCTTTGGCGTGTTGCGCTTGGTAAAGACGACGGCCTCGCCGAACATGGCTCCCACCTTGGTGCCGCCGATGTAGAACACGTCGCAGATGTCCGCCAGCTCCGGCAGCGTCACGTCGCATCCGGTCGCGGTCAGTCCGTATCCGAGGCGTGCGCCGTCGACGAAGAGCGGCATGTCGTATCGGTGCGCGACTTCGGCCAGGCGCTCGAGCTCCGCCTTGGTGTACATCGTGCCGTATTCGGTGGAGATGGAGACGTACACGCATCCGGGGAAGACCATGTGCTCGTGGTTGTCGTCCGCATAGAACGTGGCGCAGTACGCGTTCAGTTCGTCGGCGTCCATCTTGCCGTCGTGGTGGGGGAGGGTGAGCACCTTGTGCCCGGAGTATTCGATCGCCCCGGCCTCGTGCACGTTCGGATGCCCCGAGGCGACGGTGACGACGCCCGCGTAGGCGGGGGTGATCGCGTCGATGACGACCTGATTGGTCTGCGTGCCGCCGACCAGGAACCAAACGTCGGCATCCGGTTTGCCGCAGGCGGTGCGGATCTTGCATTTGGCGGACTCGCAGATCGGATCGGATCCGTATCCGGGGTAGAGGTTGTCGTTGATGCGGGCGAGCGCGTCGAGGATCGCGGGGTGCGCGGCGCGCGAATAGTCGTTTTCGAAGGAAAGCATGGTCACGAGTCTATGCCCGGGGCACGTCGGAAGGCGACCTCGGTGCCCGCGAGCCGGATCGGTTGGCAAGGAACGGCAAACGACGACAGGCGACGACAAAAAGCGGCCCCCGGAACCGAAGGGAAAAATTCCGGGGGCCGCCTGATATGGGGGAAGGAGGTGATGGAACGTTTCGCCTCATCCTGGTCGCCACGTTGGGGGAGCGTGACGTTTTTAGCTCACACAGTACACATCGTTGGATGGGTGCACGGCCCGGCGCTTGCGCCGTATGACCTCACCGTGCCTTGTCGCGAATCGTTATCGCCATATTCAGTTATTTCGAAGGCGTTGCGCCTGCGGTCTTACGACGTTCTGCGCTTCGTTGCGACCTGCCGAATTCTCGACCGATCTTAAACTCCGGCCTTCACTTGCAGTATACCTTGATAATGAACATCGACACGCGGTCAGAAGGGCTGTAGATGTTGCTTGAAGCTAATCAGGAGTAGTGATTATTGAGTATAGGCGAAATAGAACAAAAACGAACATTGATGCAGTGTCTTTGTAGAGAAAGCGAACATTTTTCGTGTCGCTCGGTGTACTTGGACAAGCGCGACACGCCGAGGTTGGACAGCCTCGGAAACTCATGTATAGTATCCACTCGTTGTCCAACACCGACGCAAGCCGGTCAAGGAGAACGCCACATGGTGGATATAGCTCAGTTGGTAGAGCATCTGATTGTGGTTCAGAAGGTCGCGTGTTCGAGCCACGTTATCCACCCCACCAAATCCCCGAGGCGAAAGCCTCGGGGATTTTTCATTTCCGCGGACCGATCCACAAGGTGTCTTGCTCCAGAGCATGCGGGCCACGTGTGCCGTGTGTGGGGTATTCGCCGCGTGTGCGCCGCATGCCGTATGCACCCGAAGGGTACTCCGGCGTGTCGTTGTCGAGCTTGAACGTATTCTAGATATTCGTGTGTGCCAGCGGCATGCCTTATGTGACAGGCGTGCGGGCTGGGATATCCTGCGAATCGCATGCATCGCGCGCAGTAATGCGGCGGCGAGAGATGAGCGGGCCATCGGGCCGGTGGGCAGTGGCTGACTTTCCGATTCGGATGCGCATACGGGCGCGTCGGGGGAGTGCGGTTCACAGCGTCGCGGGCCTCACGAAAGCAAGAGATAACACTGAATCGGAGAATTCAAGTTGCCTACTATCGAACAGCTCGTCCGTAAGGGACGTTCGCCGAAGCCGAAGAAGTCGAAGACTTTGGCGCTCAAGGGCAGCCCGCTGCGTCGCGGCGTGTGCACCCGTGTCTACACCACCACCCCGAAGAAGCCGAACTCGGCACTGCGTAAGGTCGCCCGTGTCCGTCTGTCCTCCGGCATCGAAGTCACCGCCTACATCCCGGGCGAGGGTCACAACCTGCAGGAGCACTCCATCGTGCTCGTGCGCGGCGGCCGTGTGAAGGATCTGCCGGGTGTTCGTTACCACATCGTGCGCGGCGCGCTCGATACCCAGGGTGTCAAGGACCGCAAGCAGGGTCGTTCCCTGTACGGAGCAAAGAAGGCGAAGTAAGAGATATGTCACGTAAAGGACCCGCTAAGAAGCACGTCGTTCTGCCCGATCCGATCTACGGCTCGACCGTCGTGGCGCAGCTGATCAACAAGATCCTGCTCGACGGCAAGAAGTCGATCGCCGAGGACATCGTCTACTCCGCTCTTGACATCGTCAAGGAGAAGACCGAGCAGGAGCCGGTCGCCGTCCTCAAGCGCGCTCTGGACAACATCCGTCCGTCCCTCGAGGTGCGTTCCCGCCGTGTCGGTGGCGCCACCTACCAGGTCCCGGTCGAGGTCAAGCCGAACCGCGCCAACACCCTGTCCCTGCGCTGGCTGACCGACTTCTCCCGCGCCCGTCGCGAGAAGACGATGGCCGAGCGCCTCGCCAACGAGATCCTCGACGCCTCCAACGGCCTCGGCGCTTCTGTCAAGCGTCGCGAGGATACTCATAAGATGGCAGAGGCTAACAAGGCCTTCGCTCACTACCGCTGGTAATTCAAGTAGAACGAGAGTTAAGGAAAACTCATGGCGCTAGACGTCCTTTCGGATCTTCACATGATCCGCAACATCGGTATCATGGCTCACATCGATGCCGGTAAGACCACCACCACCGAGCGTATTCTGTACTACACCGGCAAGAGCTACAAGATCGGCGAGGTGCATGATGGCGCCGCGACGATGGACTTCATGGAGCAGGAGCAGGAGCGCGGCATCACCATTCAGTCCGCCGCCACCACCTGCTTCTGGAACCGTCAGACGCACGACACCGAGGACAAGTTCCAGATCAACATCATCGACACCCCCGGCCACGTGGACTTCACGGCCGAGGTCGAGCGCTCCCTGCGCGTGCTCGATGGTGCTGTCGCCGTCTTCGACGGCAAGGAGGGCGTGGAGCCCCAGTCCGAGACCGTGTGGCGTCAGGCCGACAAGTACGGCGTTCCGCGTATCTGCTTCATCAACAAGATGGATAAGCTGGGCGCGAACTTCTACTACTCGGTGGACACCATCAAGGAGAAGCTGGGCGCCAACCCGATCGTCATGCAGCTGCCGATGGGTGCCGAGAGCGACTTCACCGGCGTCATCGATCTGGTCGAGATGAAGGCCTACGACTGGAACACCGGCGACGAGCTGGGTGCCCACTACAACATGGACCCGATCCCGGAGGAGTACGCGGAGAAGGCTCAGGAGTACCACGAGAAGCTGGTCGAGGCCGCCGCCGAGGCGAACGACGAGCTGATGGACAAGTTCTTCGAGGAGGGCGACCTCTCCAAGGAGGAGATCCGCGCCGGTATCCGCGAGCTGACCATCTCCAAGCGTGCCTTCCCGGTCTTCTGCGGTTCCGCGTTCAAGGATAAGGGCGTTCAGCCGATGCTGGACGGCGTCATCGACTACCTGCCGTCCCCGGAGGACGTGCCGGCCATCAAGGGCTACAAGCCCGGCGACGAGTCCGTCGAGATTGACCGTCACCCCACCATCGACGATCCGTTCTCCGCGCTGGTCTTCAAGATCTCCACCCACCCGTTCTACGGCAAGCTCGTGTTCGTGCGCGTCTACTCCGGCGTTGTCAAGCCGGGCGACTCCGTCCTCGACTCCACCCGTGAGAAGAAGGAACGCGTCGGCAAGATCTTCCAGATGCACGCCGACAAGGAGAACCCGGTGGATGCCGCCGAGGCCGGCAACATCTACACCTTCGTTGGCCTCAAGAACGTCACCACCGGTGACACCCTGTGCGCCATCGACGCCCCGATCACCCTCGACTCCATGACCTTCCCGGAGCCGGTCATCCAGGTGGCCGTCGAGCCGAAGACCAAGGCCGATCAGGAGAAGATGGGCATCGCTCTGGCCAAGCTGGCCGAAGAGGATCCGACCTTCCAGGTCACCACGGACGAGGAGTCCGGCCAGACCCTGATCGCCGGCATGGGCGAGCTCCAGCTCGACATCATCGTCGACCGTATGCGTCGCGAGTTCAAGGTCGAGTGCAACCAGGGCAAGCCGCAGGTCGCCTACCGCGAGACCATCCGCAAGGCCGTCATGGATCAGGGCTACACGCACAAGAAGCAGACCGGTGGTTCCGGCCAGTTCGCAAAGGTCCTGATGAACTTCGAGCCGCTCGATACCACCGAGGGCAAGACCTTCGAGTTCGAGAACGCCGTCACCGGCGGTCACATCTCCCAGGAGTTCATCCCGTCCATCGAGGCCGGCGTCAAGGAGGCCATGGAGTCCGGTGTTCTGGCCGGCTTCCCGGTCGTGGGCGTCAAGGCCACCGTCACCGACGGCCAGATGCACCCGGTCGATTCCTCCGAGATGGCCTTCAAGCTCGCAGGCTCCATGTGCTTCAAGGAGGCCGCTCCGAAGGCCAAGCCGGTCATCCTCGAGCCGATCATGGCCGTCGAGGTCCGTACGCCTGAGGACTACATGGGCGAGGTCATCGGCGATCTGAACCAGCGTCGTGGCAACATCCAGTCCATGACCGACGCCACCGGCGTCAAGGTCATCGACGCCAAGGTCCCGCTGTCCGAGATGTTCGGCTACATCGGTGATCTGCGTTCCAAGACTCAGGGCCGCGCCATGTTCTCCATGCAGATGGATTCCTACGCCGAGGTCCCGAAGAACGTCTCCGACGAGATCATCAAGGCCCAGCGCGGCGAGTGACACGCGTGGCTACGTTGATTTGCGGTCAGTCTCCAGTCAGCGGTAATATCGTGTACCGCTGACTGGGTTCTGGCTTCTCAATGTGGCACGAAACCCAGAAACCCAGTAAACCTACGAAACGTCCAGGAGGACAAAGTAATGGCAAAGGAAAAGTACGAGCGTACTAAGCCGCACGTTAACATTGGTACGATCGGCCACGTCGATCACGGTAAGACCACGCTGACCGCGGCCATCTCCAAGGTTCTGTACGAGGAGTACCCGGATCTCAACACCGAGTACGACTTCAACCAGATCGACTCCGCTCCGGAAGAGGCTGCTCGTGGTATCACGATCAACATCTCCCACATCGAGTACCAGACCGCGAAGCGCCACTACGCTCACGTGGACTGCCCGGGCCACGCCGACTTCGTGAAGAACATGATCACCGGTGCCGCCCAGATGGATGGCGCCATCCTCGTGGTCGCCGCCACCGATGGCCCGATGGCCCAGACCCGCGAGCACGTGCTGCTCGCCCGTCAGGTCGGCGTCCCGAAGATCCTGGTCGCTCTGAACAAGTGCGATATGGTCGAGGATGAGGAGCTCATCGAGCTCGTCGAGGAAGAGGTTCGTGACCTGCTCGACGAGAACGGCTTCGATCGTGACTGCCCGGTCATCCACGTGTCCGCCTACGGCGCTTTGCACGACGACGCTCCGGATCACGAGCACTGGGTCGAGCAGATCAAGAAGCTCATGGACGCCGTCGACGAGTACATCCCGACCCCGGTCCACGACCTGGACAAGCCGTTCCTGATGCCGATCGAGGATGTCTTCACCATCTCCGGTCGTGGTACCGTCGTCACCGGCCGTGTCGAGCGTGGCCAGCTGGCCGTCAACTCCCCGGTCGAGATCGTCGGCATCCGTCCGACCCAGAACACCACCGTGACCTCCATCGAGACCTTCCACAAGACGATGGACGCCTGCGAGGCCGGCGACAACACCGGTCTGCTGCTGCGTGGTCTCGGCCGTACGGACGTCGAGCGTGGCCAGGTCGTGGCCGCTCCGGGCTCCGTCACCCCGCACACCAAGTTCGAGGGTGAGGTCTACGTCCTGACCAAGGATGAGGGTGGCCGTCACTCGCCGTTCTTCTCCAACTACCGTCCGCAGTTCTACTTCCGCACCACCGACGTCACCGGCGTCATCGAGCTGCCGGAAGGCGTCGAGATGGTTCAGCCGGGCGATCACGCGACCTTCACGGTCGAGCTGATCCAGCCGATCGCTATGGAGGAGGGCCTGACCTTCGCTGTGCGTGAGGGTGGCCACACCGTCGGCTCGGGCCGTGTCACCAAGATCATCGACTGATTATCATCGGTTCGATCATCGACACGCTTGAACTAGCGTTCTAGGAGATCCCCCTTCGAGAGCAATCTCGGAGGGGGATTTTCCATATCAGAGATCGTATTGCACGGGGCATGCGCCATCGGTCGTGAGGCGCGCCACGCCACTGTATATACGTTGTGGCATAATTGCCAAGGCAAATTTTGGGCGCATCGCCCCAGCCCTAGAAGTTTGAATTTGAAAATAGGTGAGTAACTGTGGCACAGACTACCAATGACATCAAGAACGGTTCCGTTTTGAACCTTGACGGCCAGCTGTGGACCGTCCTGAAGTTCCAGCACGTCAAGCCGGGCAAGGGCCCTGCCTTCGTGCGCACCACCATCAAGAACGTCCTCTCCGGCAAGATCGTCGACAAGACCTTCAATGCGGGCATGAAGATCGAGTTCGAGACCGTCGACAACCGCAACCTGCAGTACTCCTACGAGGACGGTGACAGCCTCGTCTTCATGGACATGGAAACCTACGACCAGATCTACGTGCCGAAGGCCCTCGTCGACACCAAGTTCCTGCTCGAAGGCACCGACTGCGTCGTCTCCTTCCACGACGGCACTCCGCTGAACGTCGAGCTGCCGGCCTCCGTGGTCCTGACCATCACCCACACCGAGCCGGGCCTGCAGGGCAACCGCTCCAACGCGGGCACCAAGCCGGCCACCGTCGAGACCGGTGCCGAGATCCAGGTCCCGCTGTTCATCAACGAGGGCGAGAAGGTCAAGGTCAACACCGAGGACGGCTCCTACCTGGGTCGCGAGAACTGATTTTCACGGATCGGTTCTCCCAACGGGAAACTCGATACAACCAGTCGATACGGTAACCAAGCAGGCAACAGCTAAGCAAAGGACTTGAGAAGCTCATGGCACGTTCCACCGCCCGTAAGAGGGCTCTGAACACGTTGTACGAAGCGGACGAGAAGGGACAGGACATCCTGTCCCTGCTTGAGGAACGCATCCAGACCCCCGGCGCGCAGACGCCGCTGCCTGAATACGCCATCGAGATCGTCCGCGGCGTCGCCGAGCATCTGGACGAGATCGACGCCATCCTGGATACGCATTCCACCGGGTGGAAGGTCAAGCGTATGGGCGTGGTCGATCGCAATATCCTGCGTATCGCCACCTGGGAGATCCTCTTCAACGATGACGTGCCGGACAAGGTCGCCATCGACGAGGCGCTGTCGCTCGCCAAGACGTTGTGCGACGACGATTCCCCCGCATTCATCCACGGACTGCTGTCCGCCATCTGCACGGCTAAGGAAAAGCCGATCGACTGATTTTCTCTTCAACGCCTCCCCGCAATACGGGAGGCGTTTTTGTGAACGGAACGGAACGGTTCCGCGAACACGCCTTACGCCAGCGAGGCTTCGGATTGACACGTGTTTCCACCCGCGTGTGAGTCTGTGCTGGCCGATAACCTAAGTTACGAATACCCGAGTAGAAAAGGGGGTTTTGGTGAGCGAGAACGCGAACTATGGCAAGGACGATGCTGTCCTTGTGTTGGAGGATGGGCAGGTGTATGTGGGAGAGCCCTACGGTGCCCGAGGTGCTACCACGGGCGAGATCGTGTTCAACACGGGTATGACCGGATACCAGGAGACGCTCACCGACCCGAGCTACGACCGTCAGATCGTGGTGCAGACCTTCCCCCACATCGGCGATACCGGCGTGAACCATGAGGATCCGGAGTCCTCGCGCATCTGGGTCGCCGGGTACGTCGTGCGCGATCCCTCCCCGAACGTGAGCAACTGGCGTGCCGACGGTAGTCTGGACGACGATCTCGTCGCCAACGGCATCGTCGGCCTTGCCGATATCGACACCCGCAAGCTGGTGCGTCATCTGCGCTCCGCCGGCGTCATGCGCGCCGGCATCTTCTCCGGCGACGCCCTGCTGGACGGCAACGGCCATCTCAAGGAGATCGACGAGCTGCTCGAACAGGTCAGGCAGACCCCGCAGATGCAGGGACTGAGCCTGTACGACGAGGTCTCCACCAAGGAGACCTACACCATCGAGCCGTGCGGCGAGTTCGAAGGCAAGGAGCCGCTGTACACCGTCGCCGCCGTGGACCTCGGCATCAAGGCGATGACCCCGCACCGCATGGCCGAGCGCGGATGCCGCGTGCACGTCGTGCCGTCCACCATCACGTTCAGCCAGATCGAGGAGCTCAACCCGGACGGTGTCTTCTTCTCCAACGGCCCGGGAGATCCGGAACAGGCCGGTCCGGAGGTCGAGCTGCTGCGTCAGGTGCTCGACGCGGGCTACCCGTTCTTCGGCATCTGCTTCGGCAACCAGCTGCTCGGCCGTGCGCTCGGCTTCGGCACCTACAAGCTCAAGTTCGGCCACCGTGGCGTCAACCAGCCGGTCAAGGACATGACCACCGGCAAGATCGAGATCACCGCTCACAACCACGGCTTCGCCGTCGACGCACCGATCGGTGAGACGGTCGACGCCCCGTTCGAGAACGGCAGGTACGGCAAGGTGTTCGTCAGCCACATCGATCTCAACGACGACGTGGTCGAGGGCCTGCAGTGCGTGGACATCCCCGCGTTCTCCGTGCAGTACCACCCGGAGGCCGCCGCCGGTCCGCACGACGCCGCCTATCTGTTCGACCGATTCTGCGAGCTCATGAAGAACAATCCGCGCGACGAGCGCGCCAACTCCAAGGAAGGTAAGTGATATGCCGAAGCGCACCGACATCAAATCCGTGATGGTCATCGGATCCGGCCCGATCGTGATCGGTCAGGCCGCGGAGTTCGATTACTCGGGCACTCAGGCATGCCGCGTCCTCAAGGAGGAGGGCATCCGCGTCATCCTCGTCAACTCCAACCCGGCCACCATCATGACCGATCCGGAGATGGCCGACGCCACCTACATCGAGCCGATCGCCACGCCGATCCTCGAGCAGATCATCGCCAAGGAGCGCCCCGACGCGCTACTGCCGACCCTCGGTGGCCAGACGGCGCTGAACGCCGCGATGGCCCTCGGCGAGGCCGGCGTGCTCAAGAAGTACAACGTCGAGCTGATCGGCGCCTCCCTCGAGGCCATCGACCGCGGTGAGGACCGTGAGCTGTTCAAGAAGGTCGTCGAGGAGGCCGGCGCCGAGTCGGCGCGAAGCGACATCGCCCACAGCCTCGAGGAGGTCGACCGCATCGCCGAGAGGTTCGGCTACCCGCTGGTCGTTCGCCCGAGTTTCACGATGGGTGGCCTCGGCTCCGGCATCGCCCACAACGAGGAGGAGCTGCACCGCATCGCCGGCGCCGGCATCCACTATTCGCCGACCGATGAGGTCCTGATCGAAGAGGGTATCGAGGGCTGGAAGGAATTCGAGCTCGAGCTCATGCGCGACCGCAAGGACAACGTCGTGGTCGTCTGCCCGATCGAGAACGTCGACCCGGTCGGCGTCCACACCGGCGACTCCATCACCGTGGCCCCCTGCTTCACGCTCACCGACCGCGAGTACCAGAAGCTGCGTGACATCGGCATCGCGATCATCCGCGGCGTCGGCGTCGACACCGGCGGCTGCAACATCCAGTTCGCCGTGCACCCCGAGACGGGCCGCATCATCGTCATCGAGATGAACCCGCGCGTTTCGCGCTCCTCCGCGCTCGCGTCGAAGGCCACCGGCTTCCCGATCGCCAAGATCGCCACCAAGCTGGCCCTCGGCTACACGCTCGACGAGATCCGCAACGACATCACCCAGTCGACGCCCGCCTCCTTCGAGCCGACCATCGACTATGTGGTCACCAAGGTGCCGCGCTTCGCGTTCGAGAAGTT
This sequence comes from Bifidobacterium sp. UTCIF-38, assembly GCF_006454495.1. Classification (NCBI taxonomy): domain Bacteria; kingdom Bacillati; phylum Actinomycetota; class Actinomycetes; order Bifidobacteriales; family Bifidobacteriaceae; genus Bifidobacterium; species Bifidobacterium sp. UTCIF-38. The sequence continues at coordinate 78,846 of NZ_JFAL01000022.1, forward strand.
CCCGGGCGCCGACCCCACCCTGACCACCTCGATGAAGTCCGTCGGCGAGGCCATGGCACTGGCCGGCAACTTCCAGGAGTCCCTCGGCAAGGCCATGCGCTCCATCGACAAGCGTCACATGGGCTTCAGCTGGGACGGCGACAAGCCGACCGCCGAAGAGGTCGACGAGCTGCTCAAGGCCATCCACGTGCCCACCGAGCATCGCTACCTGCAGCTCATGCGCGCCATCTGGGGCGGCGCCACCATCGAGCAGCTGTTCGAGGCCACCAAGATCGACCCGTGGTTCTTGAAGCAGCTCACGCTCATCAACGAGACCGCCCAGGCCGTGCACGAGTCCGAGACACTGACCCGCAAACTGCTGCGCCGCGCCAAGCTCGCCGGCCTGTCCGACCTGCAGATCGCCCATCTGCGCGGTCTCGGCGACGAGGGCGAGAACACGATTCGCGAGCTGCGCTGGACCTACGGTCTCAAGCCCGTGTACAAGACGGTCGACACCTGCGCCGCCGAGTTCGACGCGGCCACGCCGTACTACTACTCTTGCTACGCGGACGAGAGCGAGGTCAAGCCGCGCGAGCGCGAGGCCGTGATCATCCTCGGCTCCGGCCCGAACCGCATCGGTCAGGGCATCGAGTTCGACTACACCTGCGTGCACGCGGTGCAGGAGCTCGGCAAGGACTATGACACGATCATGGTCAACTGCAACCCGGAGACCGTCTCCACCGACTACGACATCTCCGATCGCCTGTACTTCGAGCCGCTCACCTTCGAGGACGTGCTCGAGATCTACGAGGCCGAGAAGAGGATGGGACCGGTCAAGGGCGTCATCGTCCAGCTCGGCGGCCAGACGCCGCTCTCGCTCGCCGCGCGCCTCAAGGCCGCCGGCGTGCCGATCCTCGGCACCACCCCGGAGGCCATCGATCTTGCCGAGAACCGCGAGCTGTTCGGCGAGGTCCTCAAGAAGGCCCGGATGAACGCGCCGCGCTACGGCACCGCCCTGAGCCTCGAGGAGGCGCAGGAGGCCGCGCACAACATCGGTTACCCGGTGCTCGTGCGTCCGTCCTACGTGCTCGGCGGCCGTGGCATGGAGATCGTCTACGACGACGCCCAGCTGGAGAAGTACGTCGACCGCGCCCTGGCCGAGGCCAAGGCGGACACGGTCGTCTCCGGACGTCTGCCCTCCCCGCTGCTCATCGACAAGTTCCTGCAGGACGCCATCGAGATCGACGTCGACGCTCTGTTCGACGGCAAGGATCTGTACATCGGCGGCATCATGGAGCACATCGAGGAGGCCGGCGTGCACTCCGGCGACGCCGCGTGCACCCTGCCGCCGTCCACCCTCTCCGACGACCAGATCCGCCGCCTCAGGGAGGGCACCTACGCCATCGCCAAGGGCTGCGACGTCAAGGGCCTGATCAACGTGCAGTATGCCTTCATGGCCAATACGCTGTACGTCATCGAAGCCAACCCGCGCGCCTCGCGCACCGTGCCGTTCGCCTCCAAGGCCACCGGCGTGGCGCTGGCCAAGGCCGCCGCGCGCATCATGGCGGGGGAGACCATCGCCGACCAGCGCGCCAACGGCCTGCTGCTGCCCAAGGGCGACGGCGGCGTCATGCACCGCGGCCAGCAGGTGGCGGTCAAGGAGTCCGTCCTGCCGTTCAAGCGCTTCCGCACGCCGGTCGGCAAGACCGTCGACATCCTGCTCGGACCCGAGATGCGCTCCACCGGCGAGGTCATGGGCTTCGACCGCGACTTCCCGCACGCGTTCGCCAAGAGCCAGCTCGCGGCGTACGAGGGCGGCCTGCCGACCCACGGCAACGTGTTCATCTCCGTCAACGACGCCGACAAGCGCCAGCTGCCGCTGATGGCCGTGCGTCTCGAGGAGCTCGGATTCACCATCTGGGCCACCGAGGGCACCGCCTCCGTGCTGCGTCGCTACGGCATCGAGTCGAAGATCGTCGACAAGATCTCCACCCGTGTGGATTCCGATCCGGAATCCCCGGTGAAGGTCATGCACGCCGAGGGCTCCGTCGGCAAGAACGTCGTCGAGCTCATCGAAGAGGGCAAGATCGACATGATCCTCAACACCCCGAACTCGCGCGGATCGCGCTCCGACGGCTACTCCATCCGAGCCGCCGCCATCGCCGCCGACCTGCCGCAGTTCACCACCATCACCGAGTTTTCCGCGGTGCTCCTGGCCATCGAGGCGGTCAAGCGCAACGATTACCAGATCATGAGCATCCAGGATCATTCCAAGCAGTTGTTCGAATTGGAAAGCAAGGATTTCTAAACACAGAATTCCCCAAGGTTCACACATATCAGGTTCATACCAAACGAAAGGAACCGCGATGAACGCCAGCACCCAAGAGGAACAGGACAAGGAACAACTCGCGAGGCGCTCGGACTTCGGTCTGCGCCTGCGCAACTCGATGGACAAGTACGGTCCGTTGTGCGTGGGTATCGACCCACACCAAAAGCTCCTGACCGATTGGGGCTACAGCGTTGACGCCGACGGCGCGGAAATGTACTCCATGCGCATGCTGCAGGCTGCGAATGGCCGCGCCGCCGCCGTCAAGTTCCAGCTGCCGATGTTCGAACGGTATGGTTCGAAGGGATTCGCGGCGCTGGAACGCGTGCTGTACGCGGCACGGCAGATGGGCGTCATCACGATCGTCGACTGCCTGCACGGCGGCCTGTCGACCACGATCTCGGCCATTGCCGACGCCTACTTCAAGCCCGACGCGCCGCTGCGCGCCGACGCGATCACCCTGCTGCCGTACTACGGCGCTCGATCGCTGCAGGGGCTGATCGATGAGGCGCTCGACAACGGCCGCGGCGTGTTCATCGCCTCCCTGACCTCCAACGAGGAGGGCAAGAGCCTGCAAAGCGCCATCCGTCAGACCGGCGACTACGCGGGCAAGACCGTGGCCTACGGCATCGCGGCCACCGCGCAGAAGCACAACGCCGACATCGACGGCATGGGTTCCGTGGGCCTGATCATCGGCGCGACCATCGGCCAGTGGATCAACGAGACCGGTGTCGACCCGGCCCGCTTCACCGGCCCGATCCTGTCTCCGGGATACGGATGGCAGGGTGCCGAGGCCAAGGACCTGCGCACCGTGTTCAAGGGCACCAAGGGCAATGTGCTGGTGACGGTCTCCCGCTTCATCGCCTCCCATGGTCCGGACATCTCCGCGCTGTCCGAGGCGACCGAGGCGATTGCGCTGGATGTGCGTCAGGCGCTGCTCGAGGCCACCCGCATCGGTGATAAGCACGAGGAACCGCAGGGGAAGAAGTCCTCTTCCACGGTGATCGATCTGGGCGCAAACGCCGCCGACACCGCCGACAAGCAAGGAGCACAATCCGTGACCGATACTTCCGCATCCTCCGACACCGTCGAAGCCGCTGCCGCCGGTACGACCGATACCGCAACGCAGAGCGCATCCGCGACGGCCTCGACCGGCACCGCCGAAGCCGATACGCAGGTCGATGACGCCGCCGTGCTGCACGGCAGCCGTCTGCTTGTACTGACCGGCCCCGCCGGCGTCGGCAAGGGCACCGTCGAGGTGGCGCTGCGCAAGAAGCACCCCGAGGTGTGGGTGTCCGTCTCCGCCACCACGCGTGACCCCCGCCCCGGCGAGGTCAACGGCGTCAACTACTGGTTCATGAGCGAGGAGGAGTTCGCCGCCAAGGAGAAGGCGGGGGAGTTCCTCGAGACCGCGCTCGTGCACGGTCTGGCCCACTACGGCACGCCGCTCAAGCCTCTGGTGGATCACCTGTCCGTCGGCACCCCGACGATCCTCGAGATCGATCTGCAGGGTGCGCGCCGCGTCAAGCAGAAGGCCGCCGAACTTGGTCTTGAGGTGATGACCGTGTTCATCGCCCCGCCGAGCTTCGACGAGCTGGTGCGTCGTCTGACCGGCCGTGGCACCGAGACCGAGGAACAGCGCAAGCGTCGTCTGGAGACCGCGCACGTCGAGCTCGCCGCCGAAAGCGAATTCGACGTGACGATCGTCAACGACAACGTGCAGAAGGCCGCCGACGATCTGTGGAACGTCATCGTCAAGGAGTACGGCGCCAACGCCTGACAAGGCAATGAAACGCTCTGTATGAGATGATTGAAGGGGCTTCCTCTCGACGAGGAAGCCCCTTCAATCATCTTCGGGGGAAGCAGGCAGCAAGCGCCCCTTGTCTACTCCTTCTGCCGCGCGATGATCTCGTCGGCCAGCTTCGGCTTCTCCGTCAGCTGTCCGGTGAATCCGGGGCGGATATCCATGTGCAGCACGAGACTCGTGCGATAGCCCTGTTCGGCGAGCTTCTTGGCGGCCTTGCCGGCCACGTGCAGGATGTCGTCCAGATCGCCTTCGACGTCGGTGAACAACGCGTTGGTCTCCTGCGGCAGACCGGAGTCGCGGATCACCGAGATCGCCTGTGCGACGTACGGGGAGACCTCGGAGCCGGCTCCCGTCACCGACACCTGGATGGCGGCCACCGTATTGAGGTACGGATTGCCGGTTTCGGGATTGATCGGCACCTCCTGCCTGATCGCATTGCGGTCCGACACGGTGTTGAGCGTGTTGTCGGGAGTGGTGGAATCCTGCGGCATGCCTGTCGTCATGATCGATTCACCTCCACGCCCACGCGTGGTCCATCGGGCCGGAGCCCTGACCAAGATCGAGCATCGCGTTCAACGCGCCGGTCAGATACTCCTTGGCGTGGCGGATCGCCTCGGGCAGCGTCTCGCCCTTCGCGAGATTTGCCGCGATCGCCGAGCTCAGCGTGCAGCCGGTGCCGTGCGTGTTCGGATTGTCGACGCGCCTGCCCTCGAACCAGGTGATCGTGCCGTTCGATTCGGCCAGCACGTCGTTCGCATCGTTCGTGTGATGGCCGCCCTTGACGAGCGCCGCGCATCCGTATCGTTCGGTCAGCGTCTTCGCCGCGCGCTCCATCGAAACCGCGTAGGTGATCTCCATATCGGACAGCACCTGCGTTTCGGGGATGTTCGGCGTGATCACGGTCGCCAGCGGGAACAGTTTCGAGGTCAGGGCGGCGATGGCGTCGTCGCTGATGAGCTTCGCGCCGGAGGTTGCCACCATCACCGGATCGAGCACCACGTTCCTCGCGTGGTGGAAGGTCAGACGGTCGGCGATCACGTCGATGATGTCGGTGGCCGAGACCATGCCGATCTTGACGGCGAGAGGCGGAATGTCCTCGAACACGGCGTCGATCTGATCGGCGAGGATCTTGGGCTCGGTATCCTGGATGGAGCGCACGCCGGTGGTGTTCTGCGCGGTCAGCGCGGTGATAGCGCTCATGCCGAACACGCCGTTGGCGAGCATGGTCTTCAGATCGGCCTGCATGCCGGCGCCGCCGGATGAGTCCGAACCGGAGATCGCAAGTACTGGTGGAAGGGTTGTCGTATGTTGTGCCATAGCTTCCAAGTCTAGTAGTCGCAGGCCGGAATATCACGCGGTTTTCCTTGATTATTCGCCGTTCCTATGGTGTGATGGGGAAGGTTTGACGAGGGGCCGACACGAGAAGCGGGAGGGATTATGGCAGGCAACGACGTACTGCGTCGCGATGGAGTTCTGGCGCGTATCACCGGATTCGACGAGGGGCGCGTCGCCTACTATGCGGTGATGCCGAACGGGCACACCACGCAGCTCACGTTCCCGCGTCAGGAGGTGTTCGACGTGGGCGACGTTCTGCTCGTCGGCGAGGACTTCTACACGAAGGTGCCGGCGGACGTGTGGCCGGTCAAACCGCGCGTCGGCATCGTGCGCCGCGCATTGGACGACTGCGTGGTATTGGAGACCTCCGACGGTCTGGAACTGCTGGAGGGCGATTACCCCCTCAACATCATGCCCGGCAACACCGTGGAGTTCACCGACCTGTTCGGCATCGAACGCGTGCTGTGGCCCACGGCCATCCGTCCCGGCGAATCCGACCACGACGACGACATCAAACAGTACCGGATCACCCCCGGTGCCGACCCCACGCTCACTTTTGACTCGTTCGGCGGCTACGAGCAGGTCATCACCCGCGCCAAGGAGCTTATCGAAACCCAGCTGGGCAACAGCGAGCAGATGCGTGCGATCGGCGCCAAACCCATCAAGGGGGTGATCTTCACCGGCGCGCCCGGCACCGGCAAGACCCATCTGGCGCGCATCATCGCCAACGTGGCCGACGCCCAGTTCTACCTCGTCTCCGGCCCGACGATCGTAAGCAAGTACGTGGGCGACAGCGAGGAGACGCTGCGCATGATCTTCGCGGCCGCACAGGCCGACCGTCGCGCGATCATCTTCTTCGACGAGATCGACTCGATCGCCTCGTCGCGCGACACCGACACGAACGGCGTCGGCAAGCGGCTCGTTGCCCAGCTGCTCACCCTGATGGACGGTTTCGCATCCAAGGGCAACGTGGTGGTCGTCGCCGCCACGAACCGCATCGAGGACGTGGATCCGGCCCTGTTGCGCCCGGGACGCTTCGACTGGCAGATCCCGTTCCCGATGCCGAGCGAGCACGACCGTTTGTCGATTCTTGAAGTGCAGGCCCGTGCGCTCGCCACCGAAGGCGAACTGCCGCTCGCGGACATCGCTCGGCGCACCGAAGGCTGGAGCGGCGCCGAGGTGTGCGCGATCTGGACCGAGGCCGCGCTCGTCGCCGCCAAGGACCGCCGCGGCGCGATCCGCGCGGCCGACCTCGCCACCGCGTTCGCACGCGTCGAACGCAGACCGGAGCTGCACGCACACCGGATGCCCTGAAAACGCAGATGAGCCCCTCGCATGCGAGGGGCTCATCGGGACGTCACCCGAGATATCACTCGGTAGATATCACTCGGTGGCGGTGGAGTACAGCTTGCCGCCCTGGGCGGTGTACTTCTCGCTCATCGCGTTCATGCCGGCGCGGATCTCCTCCGGGCTCAGCACGTTCGCGGACACGACGGTGTCGTCGTTGACGACGTTCGGAGTCGTGGTCGGAGCCACGCCGGCGATCGCCTCCTTGACGATCTGCTGCTGCGCGGCCTCGCCGCCGAACGCCTTGCGGATGTTCTGCGAGATGGCCATCGAGCAGAACTTCGGGCCGCACATCGAGCAGAAGTGCGCCATCTTGGCCGGTTCGGCAGGCAGCGTGTCGTCGTGGAACGCGATCGCGGTGTCCGGATCGTAGGAGAGGTTGAACTGGTCGAGCCAGCGGAACTCGAAGCGGGCCTTCGAGATCGCGTCGTCACGGTCCTGCGCGTGCGGGTGGTGCTTGGCGATGTCGGCGGCGTGGGCGGCGATCTTGTACGCGATCACGCCCTGCTTGACGTCGTCCTTGTTCGGCAGGCCAAGGTGCTCCTTCGGGGTCACGTAGCACAGCATGGCGGTGCCGTAGCGGCCGATCTCGGTGGCGCCGATCGCGGAGGTGATGTGGTCATAGCCCGGCGCGGTGTCGGTCGTCAGCGGTCCGAGCGTGTAGAACGGAGCGCCCTTGCACACGGCCTTCTCGAGCTCGATGTTCATGCGCACCGTGTCGAACGGCACGTGGCCCGGGCCCTCGATCATGACCTGCACATCCTTGGCCCAGGCGCGCTCGGTGAGCTCGCCCAGAGTCATGAGCTCGCTCAGCTGCGCCGCGTCGTTCGCGTCCGCAAGGCATCCGGGGCGAAGGCCGTCGCCCAGCGAGAACGCGACGTCGTACTTGGCGAAGATGTCGCACAGCTCGTCGAAGTGCGTGTACAGGAAGCTTTCCTGATGGTGGCGCAGGCACCAGTCGGCCATGATCGAGCCACCGCGCGAGACGATGCCGGTGACGCGGTTCGCGGTCAGCGGCACGTAGCGCAGCAGCACGCCGGCGTGGATCGTCATGTAGTCGACGCCCTGCTCGCACTGTTCGATTACGGTGTCGCGGAACAGCTCCCAGCTGAGCTTGGAGGCGTCGTCCTCGACCTTCTCGAGTGCTTGGTACATCGGCACGGTGCCGATCGGCACGGGGGAGTTCCTGAGGATCCACTCGCGGGTGGTGTGGATGTCGTTGCCGGTGGACAGATCCATCACGGTGTCGGCGCCCCACTTGGTGGCCCAGGTGAGCTTCTCCACCTCTTCGTCGATGGACGAGGTGACGGCCGAGTTACCCATGTTCGCGTTGAGCTTGGTGAGGAACCGGGAGCCGATGATCATCGGCTCGGCCTCCGGGTGGTTGATGTTGCACGGCATGACCGCGCGGCCCGCGGCGAGCTCGGAGCGCACGAGCTCTACGTCGCAGTTCTCGCGGATGGCCACGTACTGCATCTCCGGGGTGACGATGCCGTGGCGGGCGTACCACATCTGGGTGATCGGGTGGTCCTTGGCACGCATCGGCTGGTGCTTGCGTCCACGCCATTCCTTGCTGGCACGGCCGCGCTTGATGGCGCGCTTGCCGTCGTCCTCGAGGTTGCGGCGGCGGCCCTCGTACTCCTCGACATCGCCGCGGTCGCGGATCCAGTCAAGACGCAGGGGCTTCAAGCCCTCCTTCGGATCGCACTTGGGGCCCTCGGTGTTGTAGTCGTGGAACGGCGGGTTCGGACCCACGCCGGGGGTGTCGGACAGCTTGATCTCGGTGTACGGGACCTCGAGATCGTATGAACCGTACTCATAGGAGAACGGCACGGACTTCGTCTTGCGGATATGCGCCTTGTCGCGCTGCTTGGAGCCGCGGGCGGCGATGTCGACGCGCTGCTGCTTGGCGAGCTTCTGCGCCTCCTTGGCCTCCTTGGCGTTGGTGAACTTCTTCTCGGTGGCCTCGGCGCCCGGCTGCGCGGCGCCCTCCTGGGCGGCCTGCGTGTCGACGGCCGGGGTGTGGGTGACGATGCGCGGCGCGTAATCGTGCTTCGCGTCGCCGCGCACGGCCTTCCAGCCCTCGACCATCGCGCGGGTGGCCTCCTCGGGGTTCTCGGCGCCGGCGATCGCGGACACCGCGAACCAGCCGGCCGCCTTCGTGCCGGCCAGCATGGCCATATCGGCGGCGGTCACGCCGCCGCCGACGACCACCGGGAATTCGGAGGCGGCGCAGATCGTGTTGATCTGCTTGGTGTCCAAGGTCTTACCGGAGCCGTCGTTGCCGCCCACGGAGGCCTCCGGCTTGGTGACGGACACGTGCAGCGGACCGGCGCCGATGTAGTCGATGCAGCCGTCGGGCAGCTCGTTGATGAGACGCACCAGCGACTCGGTCTCGGCGGACAGACCCACGATCGCCTCGTCGCCCAGAAGGGCGCGGGCCTCGCGAGGCTCCATATCGGTCTGTCCGATGTGCACGCCGTCGACCTTGATACCCTTGCGGCGGGCCTGCCACACCACGTCGGCACGGTCGTCGATCACGAAGGCCACGGAGTCGGACTTGCCGTTGTCCTCGATGATCTGCGCGATGTCCTGCGCCATCGTCGTCAGCTCGGAGGCGTCGGCCTTCTTGGCGCGAAGCTGGATGAAGGTCGCGCCGCCGCCCAGGGCCTGATCGACCACGTCGGTCAGCGGTCGGCCCTTGCAGTCCTCCGGGCCGACCACGAAGTACGCGGACAGGTCGAAGCTGTCGCGCATCGACGCGTATGGGTATTCGTTGTTCATTGATTTGTTCCTTTGGTTGTTGGTGGAAGTGTCAGAACATGTGGATCTCGGAGGCGGCCACCTGATCGGCGGTCACGCTCCACAGGGCGTCGAGGAAGGCGACCTGGAATGAGCCGGGGCCGTTGGACTGCGTCTCGGCGATCTCGCCGGCGCGGTCGTACAGGGCGCTCGCCGCCAGCGCGGCGGTCAGCGGGTCGGCTACGGCGAGATAGGTGGCGGTCACGCCGCCGAGCGAGCATCCGGCGCCGGTGATCTTCGTCATCATCGCGCTGCCGCCGGGCAGTCGGTAGACGGTCTCGCCATCGGTGACGAGATCGATCTTGCCGGAGACGGCCACGGCGGCCGTCTTATCCGGGGCGGAGGCGGCGAGGAACTGCGCCAGACGCCTGGCCGGTTCGACGGCCGCATCGACCTCGTCGACGGCCTCGACGCCGGCCGGGCGGGTGGCGGGCTGGTTGCCGGGTTCGGCTTCGGCTGACAGACCCCACATATCGGCAAGGGCGATGATCTCGGAGGCGTTGCCGCGCACGATGGTCGGGGGAGTGGCGCGGAAGGCGCGCAGGATCTCGGTGCGGGTGCGGCCGATGCCTGCGGCCACCGGATCGAGCACCCACTTGTGCCCGGTCTTGTGGAAGGCGCGTGCGATCTGCGGCAGCGCGTCCTTGTAGAACGGCAGCAGCGTGCCCACGTTGATGTAGTCGGCCCCCGAGATCGGCGCCGTGTCGATTACGTCGTCGGGCAGGAAGCTCATCGCCGCGGCGCCGCCGGCCGCGAGCTGGGCGTTGGCCACGAGGTTGATCGTCACGAAATTGGTGAACGACTGCGCCAGCGGGCGGGTGGCCCTCACCTGTTCGACGGCGGTTCGGATGCGGACGCGCAGATCGGCGAGATCGCATCCGGAGTCGTCAGAATTGGTATAAGAGGAATCGATACCGCGTTCGTTGCGGATGGATAGCGAAGCATCGCTCATATATCACTGCTCCCTACGCTGGTCTTAACCAACAGGTTCAAAGGGTCGGGCCATCGCCCATCTCAACCCGCCTAGTGGTGCGGGTTCCCCTGCATTTCGTTTGTTGCTTCCCGAAACTACGCGCCGATACGGACATGGTTGTTACAAAATCGCACAGACACGCCGAATCGGCCCGGCTCGGGTCTGGCGAGTCGCAGCTCGGCATGGTAAAGATCCGCGATCTCCCTGACGATCGACAGGCCCAGCCCGTTGCCGGGCCGGTTCTCGAGCCGGGACGCCCTCCCGCGATGGAACGGGATCAGCAGATCATCCAGATCGCGCCCGTCCGCCGACTCCGCAGCCTCAGCAGTCTCCGTGCTGTTGGTGACGGACAGTTCGACGCCCCCGCCGTCAATGCTCCGCACGTCGACTTCGATGTCGCCGCGGTCCACGTTGTGCACCACGGCGTTGCGGATGAGGTTGCCCGTCAGCAGGGCCAGCATCGTCGGGTCCGCGCGCACCGCCGGCGCGGGGTCGATGTCGCAGCGCACGTCGATGCCGCGTTCGTCGATCGCGTCCCACGAGGCATCCAGCGCGTGCTCCACAACCTCACCGAGCGGCGTCTCGGGCGGTCGCTCATCGCCCGGATGCAACGCCATGCTCTGCACGCGCGACAGCGCCAGCAGCCCCTCCACCAGGTCGGCCGCGTTCCGGTCCGCCTCCAGCGCCCGGCGCACCGCCGGCTCCACGTCCGCCGCGAACCGCCCCTGCGCGAGCGGGGCGTCCAGACTGGTTCCGATCACCGCGATCGGCGTACGCAGCTCGTGCGAGGCGTTCGCGATGAACTGCCGCTGCGTGACCGCCGCCTGCTCGATGCGAGTGAGCATCGCGTTCACGTCGCCGGCCAGCGACGCCACCTCGTCCGAGCCGGCGATCGACACGCGCTCGCCGGTGGCCGCCGGGTCGAGCCGGCGCATCTGTGCTCCCAGTGAGGAGATGCGTCCGGCCAGTCTGCGAGAGATGAACCACGCCGCGACCATCGCCAGCACGGCGAACCCTGCGAACAGCGCCAGCGAGAACCACATGGCGCCCTGCATCAGGGGCCTTCGCATGTCCGAGTCGCTGATCTCCATGATCGACCCCGGCGTCATCGGCCCGCAGCCCACGGCGTAGTCGGTGTAGTAGCAACCGGTGGAGGACACATACAGTTCGCCGCCGTCGGGCGTGGGCAGCGTTCCGCCGCTGGCCACCTGATACAGCCGGTAGGACGACCGGTCGTAGATGCGGCCGAACAGCATGGTCTGCAACGCCAGGGCGATCCCGAGGAACACCGCCACCAGCAGGCCGATGGCGAGCGCGAGCTTGCCGCGGAAGGTGCGCGGGCGCAGATGGAACCGGCGCTTTCCGGACGGGTCGGACGGACTGGACGGGCGGGATGCGTTGGGCAGACTGGACGGGTGGTTCATGGCAGACGGTATCCCTTCCCTCGTGCCGAGACGATGGCGCCCTTGCCGCCGGCGGCCTCGAGCTTGCGTTTGAGCGTGTAGACGAGCGTCTTGGCCGCGCCGGTGCTGGTCGTGCCGTCCGGCCATGCGGCGGCGATGAGTTCGTCGAGCGTGACCCAGCCGCCGTCCGCCTCGACGATGCGGCGCAGCACGGCGAACTCCCGTGCGGTCAGGTCGAGCGGGGTGTTTCTCCAGTAGGCGAGTCGGCGGTCGTCGTCGATGACTACCGGCTGCGCGACGGCGCCGGAATCGTTGAAGGACCCCGCCGGCGCGCGTCGCCTCGCGTCGTGGCGCAGCAGGGCGCGGATGCGCGCCGACAGCTCCCGGTAGACGAACGGCTTGGGCAGGTAGTCGTCGGCGCCGAGGTCCAGCCCTTCCACACGCTGTTCCGGGCTGGCCGAGGCGGTGACCATGAGCACGCTCACGTCCAGTCCGAGCGTGCGGATCGTCGTCATCACCGTGTCGCCGGACATGACCGGCAGGTCGCGGTCGAGCAGGACCACGTCGATGGCGTCCCGGTGTGCGGCGAGCAGTTCCAGCGCCTCGACGCCGGTTTCGGCCGTCCAGGTGCGGTAGCCCTCATGCCGCAACGCGTCGTCGAGCGAGGCGGCCATGCCCGTGTTGTCCTCGACGATCAGTATCCCCGCCATGATCTACCAGAGGTACTCCACGGGGTCGTTGGCGCTGCTTGACGACCAGCCCTGCGCCGCCTTGCAGCCGCGCACGCGCGCGTCACCGAAATCGTAGCCGAGCTTGTCCTTCGCGTCCGTCCACCCCTCCGTCTGGAGCAGGGTCTGCCCGTCGTTGAAGTCCTTGACCGTGTAGCTCGGGGGCACCACGCCCTCGCGCCGCATGCAGTCGACGACCGCCTCGTCGACGTTGGCGTACAGACTCGGGTTGCCCTGCTGCTGACCGTACAGTCCCTGCACATGGGAGAACCGCAGGTAGCAGTCGGCGTAGGCGTCGCGCCACCGCTCCTCCTGCTCGTCGGTGCCGACGGCGTGCTGCATGATGTCCATCATGCCGTTCGGGAACCGTTCGAGCTTCGGCTCTGGGAAGCCGTGGTCGACCATGCACGTCTTGTAGTCCGACCAGACCTTCTCATAGACGGCCGTCGACACCCGCCCCTCCTTCTTGGCCTGTTCGAGGAACGGGCGCTCGTAGTCCGACACGTACGGGTCGGCGAGCACCTCGTCGATGTAGGAGGACAGCGAGCTCGCCAGACGCCCGTTGTCGTCCGCCTCGCGCAACGTCGAGACAGGTCCCTGTTGCGGGGAATCCTGCCCCTGCGCCGACGAACCGTGATCCCCGGATGCGGGGGATGCGGTCTGCGTGCCGTTCGTCGGCCCCGCGCAGCCCGCGAGCCCCGCGAGCAGCGCCGCCGCGGACAACGTCGCGGCCAGCAGGCGCGGGATGCTCGCGATTCCTTGCGATGATCGTCGTCCCATCTCAACCCCCTTGTCCTGGAACCCCTGTGCCGCACGGCTGTGCAGCCTGTGCACCTTCCATCGTAGGCGGCCCAGCCCTGACCTTCGCCTGACCGTGCGCGTGGACGGCGTGGAACGATGGAATCGGACACGACGCCGAAGCCGATGTCGGGATCGAAGCCCGATCGGGCGCGAGGGCGAGCGCAAGGAGGGGAGGCCATCATGGCGAAGACATCATCGGCATCATCGGGGCCGTCGACGGGGCGGGGAACGCCGCGCGGTACTCCACGCGGCACCGCGCGACGCAGGTTCCCCGTCGCCTGGCTGCTGATTGCCGTCATCCTCACCGCGGCCGTCAGCGTCGGCGCGGCCGCGTTCCTGCTGCCCGACCGGCACCCGGCGATATTGTCGAGCGCGAAGGAGATCACCAGCGCGCCGGTCGGTATCCAGCGCTACGACGCGAACAGGCAGATCAGCGTCATCCCCACGCTCTCCGCATCCCGCCAGATACTCATCAACACGTCCGGCACCGTGACCGCCGACCATTCCGGCGAAGGGCTCGTCTCCGGCAGAGCCGCGCTCGCGGTCGACGAACGGCCCATCGTCGCGCTCGCCACCGCGACCCCGCTCTACCGCGACCTGAAATACGGCGACAAGGGCAGGGACGTGCGCGCGTTCAACGACGAACTCGCACGGCTCGGATTTGGCGCGCCCGCCGACACCGACCGGTACACGACGCGTACGGTCAAGGCCGTCAAGGCCCTGTGGCGCGGGCTCGGCGTGACCTCGGACCTGGATGGCAACCTCGCCATCGCGGACGTGATCTGGCTGCCACAGCGCGAGGCGACCGTCTCCGACTGGAACGGCGTACCCGGCACCATGGTCACGGCCGGGACGTCGATCGGCCGGATCCCCGGTGCCCTGACCGCGATCAGCTTGAGGGACGGCGCCGCCGAGAACGCCGACCGGACGATCACCGTCTTCGGTCAGCAGGGCGTGCTCAAGGCCGGGGCCACGCGCATCGACGACCCGGAGTTCTGCGCGCGCGTCACCGCCTCGCCGGAATTCCGGATGTTCGCCCAATCCTCGTCGTCCAAGTCCGCGCAGGGCCAGTCGTCGGGCCAGTCATCTGGCCAATCCGCGTCGCAGGAGTCCGCGCAGGGGATCGACGCCACCGTGGCTCTGGCGCAGCCTCTCGACGTGATGCGCGTGCCGGCCGCCGCCGTGTTCGGCGTCGACGGCGATACCGGATGCATCGCCTCCGACGGCAGAACGATCCCGGTGACGGTGATCGGCGCGGACTTGGGCGTGAGCCTCGTCAGGCCCGCCGACGGCTCCGAACCGTCCGCCGGCCCCTCCACGGTGTCGATCGGAGGAGCGATCAGGGGGCTGACGTGTCCGCGAGGGTGACCGGCCGCGACCTCGCCCACCGGTTCCCCGGCACGGACACGCTGTTCGAACACCTGTCGTTCACCCTCGAGGCGGGCACCACGACGGCGATCTGCGGGCCGAGCGGCTGCGGCAAATCCACGCTGCTGTCGATCCTCGCCGGATGGGAGAAACCCGCCGCCGGCACGGTCACGCGCGACGGCGTGAACCGCATCGGCTGGGTATTCCAGAACCCGTACGGCGTCGCCGAACGCAGCGCGCTCGACCACGTCGTCTTCCCGCTGCTCGCGCGGGGCCTGCGCCGACGCGAGGCGGAGCCCCAGGCGCTGGAGGCGATGGGCCTGTTCGATCTCGGGGCCGTCGCCGACCGCCCGTTCGCCGCGCTCTCCGGCGGCGAGGCGCAACGGCTCATGCTCGCCCGGGCCGTCAGCTCGGCCCCGGACATGCTGCTCGTTGACGAACCCACGGCCCAGCTGGACACGCGCACCGCCCACAGCGTCTCGGGCGTGCTCGGCAACCTCGCCGGACACGGCATGATCGTCGTCGTCGCCACCCATGACCTCGCCACCCGCGACGCCTGCGGGCGGGTCATCGATCTCGCCGACTACGCGCCGGAAGAGGCGGCGACGCAGGTGCGATACGTAAAGGAGGCGTCATGAGACTCGCGTCCATCCTCTCCGAGGCGATGCGCAACATCGGCTCCGGCGCCTCCCGCGCCGCGGTCTGGTTCCTCGCCGTGGCCGTCGCCGGCACGCTCATCGGCGGATTCGAGGCGCTCGCCGTCATCGGACAGGAGCGTGACGCCGTCACCCGCATCCGTGCCGCGGCGGACGTCACCACCATCGTCAGCCCCATCTCCGTGATCGACGGCGCCGCCTGCGACCGTCTCGTCGACGCGGACGGCGGGCCGCAAGCCGCGGGCGCTATGCGCGAGGGCGACCAGATCACCCCGCGCTCGACCCCGGGACGCAGCATCGGCTCATACGAGGTCACCGCCGGCATGATCGGCCTGCTCGCGGCCGCCGACGCCGACCCCACCGGCGTATGGGTCTCCACGACTCTCGCCCACGACTTCGGCTGGGCCAAGGGCGTCACGATCGAGACCGACCACGGAGACATCCCCGTCGCCGGTGTCTTCGACTGGCCGAACGACGGACGCGACACCCGTTTCGCCTACGCGCTCGTCGTCCCCGCGACGGCCGACGCCAAGCCGTTCAGCGAATGCTGGGCCAAACAGTGGCCGCGCACCGACGCGGTCGAATCGCTGCTCACCACGACCGCCATCGCCGGCAAATCCACCACGCAGACCCTCCCCGGCACCACCATGCTCAACAAAAGCCTCGATCGCGGATGGAACGCCGCGGCGCTCTACGAGACGCGCATGAC
This sequence comes from Bifidobacterium sp. UTCIF-38, assembly GCF_006454495.1. NCBI lineage: Bacteria > Bacillati > Actinomycetota > Actinomycetes > Bifidobacteriales > Bifidobacteriaceae > Bifidobacterium > Bifidobacterium sp. UTCIF-38. The sequence continues at coordinate 95,080 of NZ_JFAL01000022.1, forward strand.
CCGCATGCTGCCCTGGGCGGCGCTCGCGGTCGGCCTCGTCATCGGCGTCGCGTCCGTGCACAGGCGGCGTCTGGAATACGCGGGCGCCCTCCACTGCGGCCAACGCAAGTCGGACCAGTTGCTCGCGGCGCTGATCGAGACCCTCGTCTGGGGCGGCGGCGCCACGGCGGCGGGCCTGTCGCTGATCGCCGCGCTCTGCCTGCGCGCCTCCCCGTCCGATCCGGCGGCGGTGCTCCTCGCCGCCGCCCGCTCGCCGCTCGCCCTGTTCGCCGGCGTCCTCGTCGCGACCGTCGCCGGCGTGCTCGCCGTGCGCGAATCCCGCCTGTTCCGCCTGTTCAAGGGGAGGTGATGCGCCGCGGAGGCGGTCCGGCCGCCACTGTCAGACTGTGCCGGTATCCTGAAGCGGTTGTAAAGACCCCAAACCGTTCATACCAGAAGGTGCATTGTGGCTCAGTCCAAACTTGATGAAGTCGTATCCCTCGCGAAGCGTCGCGGTTTCGTGTTCCCCGCCGGCGAGATCTACGGCGGAACCCGTTCCGCATGGGACTACGGTCCGCTCGGTGTCGCCCTGAAGGACAACATCAAGCGCGAATGGTGGCGTTCGATGGTCGTCACCCGTCCCGACGTCGTCGGCGTCGACACGTCCATCATCCTGCCGACCCCGGTGTGGGTCGCCTCCGGCCACGTCGCCGTGTTCAACGACCCGCTGGTCGAGTGCCTCAACTGCCACAAGCGCAACCGCGCCGACAAGCTCCAGGAGAGCTACGCCGAGAAGCACGGCGACAAGCTGCCGGAGAACGGCATGGCCGACATCGTGTGCCCCGACTGCGGCACCCGCGGCAAGTGGACCGAGCCGCGCGACTTCAACATGATGCTGCGCACGCACCTCGGCCCGGTCGAGGACGAGAACAGCCTGCACTACCTGCGCCCGGAGACCGCGCAGGGCATCTTCGTCGACTTCAAGAACGTGATGACCTCCTCGCGCTCCAAGCCGCCGTTCGGCATCGCCAACATGGGCAAGTCCTTCCGTAACGAAATCACGCCCGGCAACTTCATCTTCCGCACCCGCGAGTTCGAGCAGATGGAGATGGAGTTCTTCGTCGAGCCCGGCACCGACGAGGAATGGCATCAGTACTGGATCGACGCCCGCACCCAGTGGTATCTGGACCTCGGCGTCAAGCCGGAGAACCTGCGCCACTACGAGCACCCGAAGGAGAAGCTGGCCCACTACTCCAAGCGCACCGTCGACATCGAGTACAAGTTCGGCTTCCAGGGCTCCGACTGGGGTGAGCTCGAGGGCGTGGCCAACCGCACCGACTTCGACCTGTCCGCGCACGCCAAGCACTCCGGCGAGGATCTGAGCTACTTCAACCAGGCCACCGGCGAGAAGTACATCCCGTACGTCATCGAGCCGGCCGCGGGACTCACCCGCTCCCTGATGTGCTTCCTCGTCGACGCCTACGACGTGGACGAGGCCCCGAACACCAAGGGCGGCGTCGACAAGCGCACCGTCCTGCGCCTCGACCCGCGTCTCGCGCCGGTCAAGGCCGCCGTCCTGCCGCTTTCGAAGAAGCCGGAGCTGCAGACCGTCGCCCAGGATCTGGCCGCCGACCTGCGCCAGCACGAGTGGATGATCGACTACGACGAGGCCGGCGCCATCGGCCGCCGCTACCGCCGCGAGGACGAGATCGGCACCCCGCTGTGCATCACCGTCGACTTCGACACACTCGAGGATCACGCCGTCACCATCCGCGACCGCGACACGATGAACCAGGAGCGCGTCTCGCTGGACAAGGTCGCCGAGTACGTCGACTCCCGCATCGGCGAGCATCGCACCCGCGTGCCGATGAAGCCGGTCGCCATGGGCGGCGAGGCATGGCCCGACTCCGTGAAGATCAACGAGGCCGGCGGTCTGTACTGAGTTGACAGCCAACAGCGAAACCGTCATCGACGAGCGCGGCGACTCCCTCACGGGGGAGGATCCGCGCTCGCCGCGTCATACCGCCGCGCTCGACGCACCCGCACCGGCCATCAGGCCGGTCCGTCTCGGGCCGATCGACGTGCCCACCCCGGTCGTGCTCTCGCCGATGGCGGGCGTCACCAACTGGCCGTTCCGCGTGCTGTGCGAGGAGTACGGCCCCGACGGCCTGTACGTGGCCGAGATGATCACCGCCCGCGCGCTCGTCGCCCGCAACCCCAAGGCCCTGCGCCTGTGTCGGTTCGCGTCCACCGAGCGCGTGCGCTCGCTGCAGCTGTACGGCGTGAACCCGGCAATCGTCGAACAGGCCGCGCGGATCGTCGTCGACGAGCACATGGCCGACCACGTCGACCTCAACTTCGGATGCCCGGTGCCCAAGGTCACACGTCGCGGCGGCGGTTCCGCCCTGCCGTGGAAGACCGACATCTTCACCGAGCTCATCCGACGCGTCGTCAAGGTGTGCGAGCCGGCGAACATCCCGGTCACCGCGAAGATCCGCGTCGGCATCGACCATGATCACGAGACGTTCCTCGAGGCCGGGCGCATCGCCCAGGAGGAGGGCTGCGCCGCCGTGACCCTCCACGCGCGCACCACCGCCGAATACTACGGAGGCCACTCGGACTGGAGCCGCATCGGCGAGCTCAAGGAGCATCTGACGATCCCCGTGTTCGGCAACGGCGACATCTGGGGCGCCGACGACGCCCTCGCGATGATCGCCGAGACCGGCTGCGACGGCGTGGCCATCGGCCGCGGATGCCAGGGCCGCCCGTGGCTGTTCGCCGACATCAAGCACGCGTTCGAGGGCTCCGACGAGCGGTTCAACCCGACCCTTGGCGAGGTGTGCCGCGTGATCGCCCGCCACGCGCGTCTGCTCGTCGAGTTCTACGACGGCGACGAGCGCATGGCAGTGCATGACCTGCGCAAGCACATCGCCTGGTACCTGAAGGGCTTCCCGGTCGGCGGGTCCACGCGCAAGGCGTTCATGGAATGCGAGAGCCTCGAGGACGTGGACCGTGAGATCGGCCGGCTCGACCCGACGGTCGAGTTCCCGCCCCGTGTGGTCGACAAGCCGCGCGGCCGCGTGCGCTTCGCCAAGAAGGTCCACCTGCCCTACGGCTGGCTCGAGTCGCGCACCACCAGTCACGAGGAGCGCGAGACCCTCTTCGGCGACGACCCGATGGACGCCAGTTACTAAGCTATAAATGTGCGCTACACGCGCGAAAATATCACACAATACGGCGTGGCCCTGCGCTAGTCTAGGGTGTAACCGTGAAGTGACAGGAGCACAACGTGAGCGAGATCGCCCAGAACGAGGAGTTGAACGACAGGACCAACATCAAGGTCGTCGGCGTAGGCGGTGCCGGTGGCAACGCCGTCAACCGCATGATCGCCGAGGGCTTGCAGAATGTCGAATTCATCGCAGTGAACACCGATGCCAAGGATCTGCTGCGCTCCGACGCCGATGTGAAGATCTCCCTGTCCGATCAGTCCAGCCGCGGCCTGGGAGCGGGCGCCGACCCCGAGAAGGGTGCCAAGGCCGCTCAGGACCACCAGTCCGACATCGAGGAGGCCGTCAAGGGCGCCGACATGGTCTTCGTCACCTGCGGCGAGGGCGGCGGCACCGGTACCGGCGCCAGCCCGATCGTCGCACGTGCAGCCCACCAGCAGGGCGCGCTGACCATCGCCGTGGTCACCCGTCCGTTCTCGTTCGAGGGTCCGCAGCGCTCCGCCTCCGCCGAACTCGGCATCGACAACCTGCGTCAGGAGGTCGACGCCCTCATCGTCATCCCGAACGATCGACTGCTGGAGCTGTCCGACCGTTCGATCACGATCATGGACGCCTTCAAGACCGCCGATTCCGCACTGCTCTCCGGCGTGCAGGGCATCACCGATCTGATCACTTCCAACTCCTACATCCACGTCGACTTCTCCGATGTCACCGCGATTCTGCGTGGCGCCGGCACCGCGCTGTTCGGCATCGGCTCCGCACGGGGCGAGGACCGCGCCACTCAGGCCGCCGAGCTGGCCATCAGCTCCCCGCTGCTCGAGGAGAGCATCGAAGGCGCCCACGGTGCGCTCATCAACGTCGCCGGCCCGACCGACATCGGTCTGCAGGAGGCCTCCGCCGCCGTCGAACTGGTGCGCAAGGCCATCCACCCGGAGGCCCAGATCATCTGGGGTCTCGCGCTCGACGACGCCTATGGCGACGAGGTGCGCGTCACCGTCATCGCCGCCGGCTTCGACACCGCCAAGCAGGCCGCGGCCAATGCCGCCGCCGCAGGCATGCCCGTCGTGCCGCAGCGCGCCGCCGCCCCGGCGGCCCAGCAGCCCGCCCGACAGACTCCGGCCACCCAGCCGCAGCAGCAGACCGCTCCGGCCGACAATCCGGCTCCGGCACAGACCCAGAACCCGGCCCCGCAGGCGGCCCCGGCGGCCCCGGCCCAGCCGGCTGTGACGCAGACCGGTCAGATCCCGGTCCAGCAGCCGGCGGCCCCGGCCCAGCCGCAGCAGGTGCCGCCGAGCACGTCGCCGTTCACCTTTGCGCCGGCCCCCGGCTACCCGCAGCAGCCGTACCCGCAGTACCCGCAGACCACGTACACGCCGGACGCGAATGATCCGGGTGATCTGGACATCCCCGACTTCCTGCGCTGAAATCACCACGGACGAGACTGACTAAAGAAAGGATTGAGGCATGGCTGGATTCATGAAGAACGCGATGTCCTATCTGGGCATGTCGGACGTGGCTGAGGACGATGACGATTTCGACGTCGCCGACGAGCCCGATACTCCGGTCTCCGCCGCGACGTCCGCGCCGGCGTTCGATTCGGATCGCGTGGTCACGCCGATGCCGGCAGCCAAGCCGGCCCAGTCCGGCCCCACGTTGTCTTCCGGCTCCACCACGCGTACGGCGAGCCCGTTCCAGAATCGCATGAACCGCATCACCACCATCCATCCGAAGTCCTATGAGGACGCGCAGATGGTCGGTCGTGCGATCCGTGACGGTGTGCCCGTCGTGCTCAATCTCACCGGTGTGCCCGAGGCCGTGGCCTACCGCATCGTCGACTTCTCCGCCGGTGTGGTGTTTGGCGTGCACGGCTCTATGGAGCGCGTCACCCCGCGCGTGTTCCTCCTGAGCCCCTCTCAGGTGAACATCAAGGTGGAGGAGCCCATCACCGCCAACAGCGCCCACGATCTGTTCACCGAGTGATTGGCGACCAGGGCGGGCGTCCACATCTGACGGACACGTTCACCGAAACGGGATCGGACTTTTACGCTCCGGTCCCGTTTCGCGTAATCGGATATGATCCGGCTTGCATCCAGTCCGTTCACAGCGAACGTTGCGCGAACATTCCATGAGGCTTGATACGGTGTCGTATATGCTTTTCATCATCCTGATGCGTCTGCTCGACGGTCTTATCGACGCCTACATCACCGTGCTGTTCATCCGCATGATCCTCGACTGGGTCGCGATGCTGTCCCCGATGTGGCGTCCGCGTGGCTTCGTCTACACGATCATCGACATCATCTATCGGATCACCGATCCGCCGCTCAACTGGCTGCGACGCTACATCCCGCCGCTCAGGCTCGGTCCGGTGGCGCTCGACCTGAGCTTCATCGTCCTGTACTTCCTGCTGGTGGTGCTGCGCGTGCTGATCTGATCGGGCCGCGTGCGAGGATATCGGGTGATATCGGGGGTATGTCGGCGTTTGCCCCCGATTTTTTCACGGGATATGCCCGCAATCTTTTCGTAAAAGCCACGAAAACTCCATAAAGGCTCATGTCCGTGGTAAGGTCGTATCTGATACCAACGTAAGCGAGGCACAGCCCCAAAGCGAGGTGTAAGATTTATGGCTCTGTTGACGCCGAAAGACATCAGGGAGCGCACGTTCCAGACGGTGCGTTTCAAGGAAGGATATGACGTCGACGAGGTCGACGATTTCCTTGACCAGGTCACTGAAACCGTCGAAGCGCTCGGCAAGCAGGCCGTTGCGGGCGGTCAGGCGACTCAGTCGTTGGGTCCGGATGTTACCGCACTCAACAAGAAGATCTCCGATCTCAACGCTCAGGTTCAGCAGCTGCAGGATGAGAACAAGCAGCTGAAGGATGCAATGCAGCAGGGAGCCGGCAAGGGAGATCAGAACGCCCAGGTCGTGGCCGCCAAGCTGTCCGAGGCCGAGGAGTCCAACCGTGCGCTGACCTCCCAGAACGAGCAGCTCAAGGCGCAGACCGATCAGCTCAACGCTCAGATCGACCAGCTGACCGCACAGGTCGCGCAGGCCTCCGGCAACCAGGATGCCGTCGCGCAGCAGATCGCCGCCATCCAGAAGGAGCGCGACCAGTTCCGCTCCCAGAATGAGGATCTATCCCGTCAGGTGGCCGCCTTCCAGCAGCAGGCCGCCGGCGTGCAGCAGCAGGCGCAGCAGATCGCCAACCTGACCCGCCAGCTCGAGGAATCCAAGCAGCGCGAAAATCAGCTGCGCGAGCAGGTCTCCAAGGTCGAGCCGAGCACCGAGACCGGCTCCCTGCAGAAGATCGCCGGCGCCGCAGCCGGTGCGGGCACCGAGCCCGAGCGCGCCACCGCCATGCTGACCCTGGCCATGCAGCTGCACGACCAGTACGTCGACAAGGGCAAGGCCAAGGCGAAGGAGATCTCCGAGAAGAGCCAGCGCGACTACAACGACCTCATCGGCAAGGCCAACGACTACAACGATCGCACCCGCACCGAGGCCGACGACTACAACAAGCGCGTCCACTCCGAGGCCGACGCCTACTCCGATCGCACCCGTTCCGAGGCCGACGCTTACTCCGTCAAGACCCGTCAGGACGCCGACACCTACCTCACCGAGAAGCACAACGAGGCTGATCAGTACGAGGCCGAGGTGCAGCGCCGCGCCGCCGACTACGACAAGAAGGTCCGTGCGGACGCCGTCGCGTACGACAAGAAGCTGCGCGCCGAGTCCGACGGCTACAGCAAGAAGACCCGTGCCGCCGCCGACGACTACGCCGATCAGGTGCGCACCAACCTCACCAATGAGTCCAAGCTCATCGAGGGCAACATCCAGGGTCTCAAGCAGTTCGAAGCCGAATATCGTGCCCGCCTGACCGACTTCCTCGGCCAGCTGGTCAACCAGGTGTCGGATACGAACAACTACAGCCGAACCGAGCAGTCCGGCGAGTGATTTCGGACTGAATCCGCTCTATGGAAACGATTCGAAAGGGACGGCTGCGCATACGCGTGGCCGTCTTTGCTTGTGTCGCCGTCGTCGCGCTGATCGTCGACCAGCTCACCAAACTGTGGGCGTTGGACGTGCTCGGCGACGGTCGTACGATTCCGGTCATCCCCGGTCTGCTGTCGTTCACGCTGGTGCGTAACCCCGGTGCATCCCTCGGCTTCGGTTCGGGATCCACATGGATGATCTCGATGCTCGCGATAGTCGCATGCATCGCCCTGATCGTCGCGGCCGTACGCACCATCTCCATGGCATGGACCACCGCGTTCGCGTTCGCGTTCGCCGGCGCCTTCGGCAATCTCATCGACCGCGTCGTCTATGCCGACGGGTTCCTCAACGGCAAGGTCGTCGACTTCCTCAACTACGGCTGGTCCGTCGGCAATGTGGCGGATGTGTATCTGGTCATCGCCGGCGTCGTCATCGTCGCGATGATCCTCGCGAACGTGCCGTTCAGCCAGAAGGACCTCGACGAGAAGCGGGGTGCGAGCGAGAAGGGCAGTGCGGCATGAGCCGTCTGGTCCCAGCCCCTGACGCGCTGGTCGGCAGGCGCTTCGACGTCGCGGTGGCGAAGATGCTGGGCGTCTCCCGTTCCAAGGCCGCCGAACTCATCGATTCCGGTCAGGCGCGCGTGCTCGGCCGCAGCATCGCCAAGTCGGGCACGCTGCAATCCGGTGAGACCGTGGAATTCGATCTCGCCGAAGAGCAGCAGGCTCCCGAACCGATAGCCGATGACATGGCAGTCGTCTACGAGGACGATGACGTGGTGGTGGTCGACAAGCCGGTCGGCGTCGCCGCCCACGCCTCCGTCGGATGGACAGGCCCCACCGTGCTCGGCTCGCTGCGCGATCGCGGTGTGCACATCACCTCGTATGGCGCCGCCGGGCGCGAGGGCATCGTCTCCCGTCTCGACGTCGGCACATCCGGCCTGATGCTCGTATGCAAATCCGATCTGGCATACGTGGAGATGCGCCGTCAGTTCGCCGAACACGAGGTCGTCAAGACGTATCATGCGCTCGTGCAGGGCTCCCTCAAACAGGACAAGGCCACCATCGAGGCGCCGATCGGACGAGCGAAGGTGTCCGACTTCCGCTTCTGCGTGACGCCCGCCGGCAAACCGGCCGTCACGCACTGGGATGTGATGGAGCGATTCGGGGGAGAGGCGACGCTGGTGTCGGTCAATCTCGAGACCGGTCGCACGCATCAGATCCGCGTGCACTTCTCCTCGATCGGGCATCCGCTCGTCGGCGACCACATGTACGGCGCGAACCCGGTGCTGGCCGAGGAGGTAGGCCTCGACCGCCAGTGGCTGCACGCGATGCAGCTCGAGTTCCGCCACCCGCGCACCCGCGTGTGGACGACCGTCACCTCGCAATACCCGGCCGATCTCGACCACGCGCTGGAGGTCATGCGTGCCCGTCACAAGAACGACGACGTGGTGGCCGCCGACTGACCGGCCGGGCGGGCCCGGCGGTATGCTGGAACGCATGGCTGATTCGGGAAACTTCGTTCATCTGCACAACCACACGCATTATTCGCTGCTCGATGGGGCGTCCAAGATCCCGGATCTGGCGAAGTATACGGCTGAACTGGGTATGCCGGCGGTCGCCATTACGGATCATGGCAACATGCACGGCGCGTATGAGATGTATACGAACTGTGTGGCCAATGGTGTCAAGCCGATCATCGGGATTGAGGCGTATGTGACGCCGGAGACGGCGCGTCAGGACAAGTCGCGTGTACATTGGGGTACCGAGGAGCAGCGCAGTGATGACGTCTCCGGTGGTGGTCTGATCACGCATATGACGATGTGGGCGGAGAACGACGAGGGTCTGGTGAATCTCATCAAGGCGTCGTCGGTGGCGAACCTCGAGGGTCGTGTGCAGCGTTATCCGCGTATGGATAAGGAGGTGCTCGCGACCTATTCGAAGGGTGTGATCGCCTCCTCCGGCTGCCCGTCGGGCATCATTCAGACGAGGCTTCGTTTGGGGCAGTTTGATGAGGCGTTGCGTGCGGCGGGGGAGTTCCAGGACATCTTCGGGCGGGACAATTTCTATATCGAGCTGATGGATCATGGTCTGAGGATCGAGCGGCAGGTTACGTCCGGTCTGTTGGACATCGCGAAGCGGTTGAACGCGCCGTTGCTGGCGACGAACGATTCGCATTACGTGCATGCGGAGGATGCGGAGGCGCAGGATGCGATGCTGTGTATCAATTCGGGTTCGCATCTGGATGATCCGAACCGGTTCAAGTTCGATGGTACGGGCTATTACATCAAGCCGGCCGAGGAGATGCGTGAGCTGTTCCGGGAGTTTCCCGAGGCGTGTGATAACACGTTGGAGGTGGCGGAGCGGTGCAATGTGATCTTCGATGATCATGAGGACGGCGCGTTCATGCCGCAGTTCGACTGTCCGGAGGGGTGGGATGAGGCGAGTCTGTTCCTCAGGAAGGTCGAGGAGGGGCTCGAGCGCCGGTATGACGGCAATGTGCCGGAGCATGTGTCCAGGCAGGCGGATTACGAGTGTGGCGTGATCTGTCAGATGCAGTTCTGCGGCTATTTCCTGGTGGTGGCGGATTACATTCAGTGGGCGAAGGATCACGGGATCATGGTGGGGCCGGGTCGTGGTTCGGCTGCGGGTTCGATGGTGGCGTATGCGATGGGCATCACGGAGCTGGATCCGTTGAAGCATGGTCTGATCTTCGAGAGGTTCCTGAATCCGGAGCGTGTGAGTCTGCCGGATATCGATGTGGACTTCGACCCGGAGGGTCGTCTGCATGTGATCGACTATTGCGGTGAGAAGTACGGGCGGGACAAGGTCGCGCAGTGCGTGATCTATGGTGTGATCAAGACGAAGCAGGCGTTGAAGGATTCGGCGCGCATCATGGGCTACGAGTTCGCGATGGGCACGAAGGTCACCGAGGCGCTGCCGCCGTCGAAGAACGGCAAGGACGCGAGTCTCAAGGAGATCTTCGATCCGACGTCGAAGCGGTATGCGGAGGCGCGTGAGTTCCGTGAGCTCTACGAGTCGGATCATGACGTGCACATGGTCGTCGATAAGGCGAAGACGATCGAGGGTTTGATTCGTCAGACGGGTGTGCATGCGTGTGCGACGATCATGGGTAGTGAGCCGATCACGGATACGTCCCCGTTGTTGGAGCGTACGGATGGTACGGTGACGACCACGTTCGAGTATCACACGTGCGAGACGCTGGGGTTGGTGAAGATGGACTTCCTGGGGTTGTCCAACCTGACGATCATCCAGGATACGCTTCGGAACATCGAGGCGAACGGCAAGCCGGCGATCGACTACACGAGGATCCCGTTGGATGACAGGGCGACGTACGAGCTGCTGTCGCGTGGTGACACGCTGGGCGTGTTCCAGTTGGATTCCGATGGCATGCGCAGTCTGCTCAAGATGTTGAAGCCGGATAACTTCAACGACATCTCGGCTTTGATCGCGCTGTATCGTCCGGGTCCGATGTCGATGGAGTCGCATATCAACTACGCCAAGCGCAAGAACGGGTTGCAGAGGATCACGCCGATCCACCCGGAGCTGGATGAGCCGCTTCGTCAGGTGCTTGACGAGACGTATGGTCTGATCATCTACCAGGAGCAGGTGCAGTCGGCGGCGCGTATCCTGGCGGGCTATTCGCTGGGCAAGGCCGATGTGCTGCGGCGTGCGATGGGTAAGAAGAAGCCGGAGGTGCTGGCCAAGGAGAAGATCCCGTTCTTCGCGGGCATGAGGGAGCACGGCTATTCGGAGGAGGCGTCGCAGGCCGTGTGGGACGTGCTGGTCCCGTTCTCGGGGTATGCGTTCAACAAGGCGCATTCGGCCGCGTATGGTTTGATCTCGTATTGGACCGCGTATTTGAAGACGCATTATCCGGTGGAGTTCATGGCGGCCCTCCTGCAGGGTGCGAAGGGCAGCAAGGACAAGACCGCGTTGTACCTGGGTGAGGCGCGGCGCATGGGCATCCAGGTGCTGTCGCCGGATGTCAACGAGTCGCAGTTCGCGTATTCGGCCGTGGGTGACGTGGTGCGTTTCGGTCTGGGTGCGATCCGCAACGTGGGTGAGAAGCCGGTGGCGGATATCATCGCTGAGCGTTCGGGTGGTCATGGCCGGTATGTGAACTTCATGGACTTCATTCGTCGCGTGCCGTTGACCGCGTTGAACAAGAGGCTTGTCGAGTCGTTGATCAAGGCGGGCGCGTTCGATTCCATCGACCCCAACCGGCGAGCGCTCTACGAGATCCACGAAGCCGCCATCGATTCGGTCGTCAGCCTCAAGCGCAAGCAGGCCGAGGGCCAGTTCGACCTGTTCTCCGATGACGAGGACGGTGGCGCCGAGGCGATGGGTGACGCGTCCATCACCGTGCCCGACGTGGAGGAGTGGGACAAGAAGACCAAGCTCAACTTCGAACGCGAGATGCTCGGCCTGTACGTCTCCGACCACCCGCTTTCCGGCATGTCCGCCGTGCTGGCGGGTCTGCGTGAGATGTCGATCGCGCACCTCATCGACCGTGCTCGCACCATGGGTGACGGCCAGCAGGTCACCCTCGCCGGACTCGTCACCAACGTGGACCGTCGCGTCTCCAAGAAGGGCAACGCGTGGGCGATCGTCACCATCGAGGATCTGGAAAGCTCCATCCAATGCCTGTTCTTCGGCAAAGTGTACGAAGCCGCGGCAGCCGAACTCACCGTCGACCAGATCGTCCAGATCCGCGGACAGGTGGAACTGCGCGACGAGACCGTCTCGTTGCGCGCCACCGAAATGCAGGTACCATCATTGGAGGCGGAGGACGAACGTCCGCTGGTCATCACCCTGCCCGAAGTGGCGGTCGACCGGCCGCACATGATGAAGCTCGGACAGGTGCTCACCAACCATCCGGGATACTGTGAGGTCAGACTCGCGATCATGAACGAGAAGGGCGACGCCGAGGTCATGACCTTCGGCGACCGGTTCCGCGTCAAACGCGATACCTCGCTCTTCGCCGAACTCAAGATCCTGTTCGGACCTCGGTGCCTGCCCGCCGCGTGAAAGCTCACACGTGTAGGATAAGGCGGTGAAGGACGGTCCGGGGGCAGACCCTCCCGGACCGGCAGACAGGCCGGTATACGCATCGGCGCACAATCGTCGCACAGGTTGGGAGGACTTGTCATGACACTTGGGGAAGCAGCACTTGAATCGCCGGAACTCACGTTGAACGACGCGAATCACACCGTCATTCCACAGATCGGATTCGGCGTCTTCCAGATTCCGCCCGAGGACACGCAGCGGGCCGTCGAGGAGGCTCTCGCGATCGGCTACCGTCACATCGACACGGCCGCCGCCTACTACAACGAGAAGGAGGTCGGCGAGGCGCTCAAGGCCACCGGCATGGCCGGCAAGGTCTGGGTCACCACCAAGCTGCGCAACTGCGACCAGGGACGTGAACCCGCACGCATCGCCCTCGAACGCTCGCTCGACAAGCTCGGCCTCGACCACGTCGACATGTACCTGATCCACTGGCCGTTCGCCGCCGTCGACCTGTACCGTGAAACGTGGCGTTCGCTGCTCGACCTGCGCGACGCCGGACTCATCCGCGTGCCGGGTGTCAGCAACTTCCTGCCCGAGCATCTTGAGGCCATCATCGACGACTCCGGCGCGGCCCCGGCAGTCAACCAGATCGAGGTGCACCCGCGGTTCAGCCAGCCGGCGAACATCGCCTATTGCAAGGACCATGGCATCACCGTGGAGGCGTACAGCCCGCTCGGCCACGGTTCCGACATGAACGCGGAACCGGTGCTCGCCGCCGCGCAGGCGCATCAGGTCACTCCCGCCCAGGTCGTGCTGCGCTGGCATACGCAGGAGGGACGCATCGTCATCCCGAAGTCCAAGCACCCCGACCGCATGCGTCAGAACCTCGCCGCGGCGTCGTTCGATCTCACCGACGCTGAACTGGCGGCCATCGACGCGCTCGACACGCCGGAGGGACGCGTGAGCGCAGATCCGGCCACGTTCGTCCAATCGCAGTCGTGGGCCAACCAGCACTCGCGCGGCAACATCTAGTCCTCTGTCGGGGCGCCGCCGTTATGTGACGAACTCACGTTCGCGCGCTGCTGGTTGAGAATCCCGTTAGGCGCCCGATCACCAGGGTTTGGTGGTTTGGTTCTGATCGGACTTCTTCTCGGGGGTCTGCTGGGTGGAGGTGCTGGTGTCGGTGGACTGCTGGTTGGATCTGAGCAGCTGCTCCACCTGAGCCCTCTGCTGATCGGTGAGTGCCGGGCCATTGGAGGCGTTGTTTTGGTCCTTCGTGGCGGCGCCTGTATCGTCGGAGCCGCTGCCGGAGCCGTCCGTTCCGTTGCCGGACGAGGACGACCCCTGCTGTTCGGCGAGACGCCGCTCGATCAATGCGGTGAGCTGACGGGAGATCTCGGTGTTCGTCCTTAATGACGACCGCACGTTCGGCAGCAGCGCGGCTTCGAGCGTGGCGGCCTCCCTGAACTGGGCGTCGGTCTGCTGCTGACTCGCCTTGAGCGTGGCGAGATCGGCGTCTTCCTTGTCCGCGGCCTTGATGTTGCGCGTCAGGGTGGCGGTCGCCTGATTGAACTGGCCGACCGCCACGAGGTTCGTCAGAGCGAGACCGGCCGTGACCAGCGCCGCCACGGCCACGACGATGAGCAGGATACGCACGGGCAGTGCTGCCCGAGGACTCGCCGTGCGTGCGGCGTTTGTGACGCGCATATCGGTTCCGCTTGTCATATCAGCCTCCTCGACAATACGATCTGTGCGCCGGCCTCCCATGCCAGCAGCAGAGCCATCACGATCGCCAACGGCCATACGACAGGCGTCGTACGGGTGCGGGACTTGGCCGTGGACGTGATCTTCCACTGGGTGGATGCCTTGGCCGACAGACCGTCCTTCATGGTTTTGGCGGCGGAGACAGACAGATACGAGCCGCCCATCTCGTCGGCGATGTCCTTGAGGTTGCCTTCGTCCATCCTCGAGATGCCGGGCTGTCCGGTATCGGGGTCCGTCACCCACTGCTGATCGGACTGCCCGTTGGAGTCCTGTGCGCTCACGCCGTCGGCGATCCGCGGGATCCTGCCGCCCTCCGTCGATCCGACGCCCACGGTGAATGCGTCGGTCAGATAGCTGCGCAGCGTCGAGAACGTGCGCCGCGTACGCGCGGAGGTCTGCTCGCCGTCGGTGATCACATACAGTATGATCGCATCATCGGGATGCAGATCGCGCATCTGCTTCAACGTGGAGACCAACGAGTCGAGCGGCGCATCGAGCGACGAACCGCTCGACACGCTCGTCGCCTCGGGAGCGAGCGTCGCGGCCCAGTTGCGGATCGCCGGCGCATCCGGGGTGAGCGGTACGTCAAGCGTGCCGGACGCGCCGAACCGCATCGCGGCGAAACTCGCATCCGCATACAGGTTCGTCAGATCGTCCACGGCCCTGCGCGCCGCATCCAGACGCGTGATCGTCTCATCGGAACCGTATTGCGCGTCCGAGACGGCCATCGAACCGGTCACATCGACCGCCACGACCACATCGGTGGCGTTCACCGCACGTGATGTGGTCGACGAGACGACGCTCGGCGTGAGCATCATCAGCGCCGCGATCAGACAGACGAGCGTGCGCCTGACGCACGAGCCTACCGTCTCGTCGCCGGCACGCCCACGTGCATGCCGCACGATCTCGACGACGGCGAATACGATCATCAGCGTCGCGATCGCGCCGCCCGCAAGCCGGCCGAGCGCGGGGGAGAGGGTCAGCGACGTCAGTGCATTCAACGGATTCGTCATCGCTTCAACCTCCAGACGGTGATCAGCCACAGGCCGAGCGCGATGCTCAGGGCCAGCGTCCACCATTTCGGATCGTCGACGACGGCGGCCTGATGGGCCTGACGTTCCTGCGTCTCGCGTCTGCCGTCGATGTCACGCACCAGTTCGTCCACGCTCGACCCGTTCGCCTGGGTCAGGAAGACGCCGTCATGCGCCTCGATGAGCTGCCTCATGCGCGTGGTCGTGTTCTCGCCCTCGCTGGCACGGGGGCCGGAGAACAGGCCATCTACGGTGATCCCCGCCTGCGAGGTCAGATCCAGCGCCTGCTCGAGCGTATACGTGGGCGTGCCGGACACGACGTTATCGGTGGCGAGCACGATCGAGGCGGCGCGGCTGCGCTTCGCCGATGCGTCGGCGGAGTTGGACGAACCGGTGGAACCGTAGGTGAATCCGGGCAGCATCGCGGCGCAGGAGACGACGCCATCGCCGATCAGCGACGTCGTGTCCTTGCGATTCTGCGTGCCCTCAAGCCAATCGGAGATCCTCTGATAGTCGGAGTCGCTCATCTTATCGATATCATCCTGCGATTCGACGCCCTTGAGAATGTCCGACGACTCCCTGAGCTGCCTGGAGACCAGATCGTAGTCGTCGGTCAGCGGAAAAACCGTACGCGAGGTCGAGTTGAAGATGCTCATCCCGATGCGCTCGCCCTGGAAGCGCGAGACGAGGTCACGATACGTGTCGATCACCTGACGGTCGTACGGCAGCGTCGATCCGGACACGTCGAGACACAGGACGATGTCACGGCTTGCGGAACGCTCCTGACTGCTGTCCACCGTCGACGGACGCGCGGCCAGCGTGACCGAGAGCAGTGCGGCCGCTGCCAGCAGCGCCATCGCGGCGCGGTTGAGCCAGCGCCACCGACGGAACAGGCGCGAGGCGAACTCGGTGTTGAGATCGTCATCTAACGAGAACACCCGTGCCGCATCGGATTCGTCACGCCCTCGGCGCGACATCGCGATCGTCAGGATGATGATCGCTGCGACGACGGCCACGCCTACCAGTGTGGCCCACGGCCATTGCCAGGACAGTTGCATCAGCGAGACCACCTTTCCACCAGATTCGATACCCAGCCGGCGGCCTCCTCCACACTCGCCTCCCGGGCGGGTCCGTTGACCGCGCTATCCGCGAACTCCGGCGGATACAGCGCCGAAATCGTCAGACGCAGCATATCGAGTCCCTGCTTCGTCGACGACGTGCGCGGTTCGCGACGGATGTCGGCGAGCGTATGCGACTTGAGATCACGTCCCGACGCCTCGGACGCATAGTCGCGGGCGATGGACGCCAGTTCAGCGAACGCCTCGCCGCGTTCCAACGCTCCGGCCTGATGGCGCGACACCACGTCGTCGATACGCCGATGCCAACGGCGACGATCCTGCGCATCGGCGTGCGCGCCACGCTGGCGCGCCGCGGCGCGCACCCTTCTGGGACGGGACAGCAGCACCGCGCCCACGACCAGTGCGATCGCGGCCAGCACGCAGGCGACGGCGACGGCGACGAGCGGCGTCGTCAGATCGATCGGACCGACGGGAGTACCCAGAGAAAGAGGTTTCACGGCCGCGAAGACGAACGAACGCATGATCACGCCTCACCTCCCGACATCGACAGCGAGCCGCCGACCGCCGGATCGTGCGGAACGAGACGGACGCCGGAAGTGCCGGCCAGCGAGCGGGAGACCAACGCGACGAACGCGTCGAACATCGCCTCGCTGGAACCCGCATGGATCAGATGTCCTCCCACACGCGAGAGCTCATGCTCCAGCGAAGCCGCCAGAAACGCGTGATGCGTATCCACCTGTTCGGCCGCACGTGCGTCGACGAAGAACGCGGGCAGCCGCCTGCTGCCAACGCCATCGAACACATGCGTTCCGGCCGCCGCGGCGAACGGATTGATCGTCGCCACATCGATGAGCACCACCGGATGCGTGCGGGCGATGAGCCGTATCGACTTGATATGCCGTTCGCCCAACGCCTGCTCGTCGGTGGCGATCACCACCAGCGCACGACGATCCTTGATACGCCGCGCGTAGTCGAGCAGCGCGTCGATATTGCGACCATGACGCCACCTGCGGTTCAATGCGCCGTCCAGCGTGCGCTCGAACTGGGCGAACCCGCCGTTGAACGGCACTCGTGTGATGCTCGCCGCATCGCCGAACACCAGCGAGATGTCATCCGAACGGCGCAACGACAACGCGGCGAACATGCGCAGCGCATTCGCCGCCACCTCATACGCGCGTTCCCCCGACTCGCATGAACCGGTCATCTCCAGACCGACATCAAGCAGCATCCACACGCGTGACGTGACCAGACGCTCACGATGCACCACCATCGGCCGGCCCATACGAGCGCTGGTCTTCCATTCGATGAGACGCGCCTCGTCACCGGGCTCGTAGGCGCGCACATCCATCAACTCGTCCGAGCCGCCCGCACGCCGAGAGGAATGCTCGCCCTCGATCACGCCCAGCGCCTTACGGACGGTGGGCATCGTCAGCTGCGTGCCCAACGCCTCGATCCTGGCCCTGATCGGATCGACGATCATGGAACGGGAACCGCCTGGACGATGCGATCAACCACCTGATCGGCGTTCACGCCATCCGCCAGCGCCTCGAACGTCAGCAGCACGCGATGTCGCAGAATCTCACGCATATGCGCCTTGAGATCCTCCGGCACCACATAATCGCGGCCTGACAGCAGCGCGCTCGCCTGGCCGATGCGGACCAGTGCGATGGAGGCACGCGGCGAGGCGCCAAGCCTGACCAGCGACCCCAGACCCTGCACCGGATGCGAGCCGGCGCCACGGGAGGTCGCCGCCACATCCGCCGCATAACGCATGATCGCATCGGAGACATGCACGCGTCGGGCGGCATCGCGCAGGAACTCCACGTCACGGATCGACAGACGCTCGGCGGCCAGCTGTGTGGGATCGAACACATCCGAGCCACGACGGGTGAGCAGCGCCAGCATGCGCGTCTCCTCGTCGGGCGTCGGATAGGTCATCATCGCCTTCATCATGAAACGATCCATCTGCGCCTCGGGCAGCGTGAACGTGCCCTCCTCCTCGATGGGATTCTGCGTGGCGATCACCATGAACGGCTTCGGCAGCGCGATACGCTGGCCGCCGATCGTGGTCGCGCCCTCGGCCATCGCCTCGAGCATCGCCGACTGCGTCTTCGCGTTCGAACGGTTGATCTCGTCGAGCAGCACGAAATTGGCGTGGATCGGACCGATCTGCGTAGTGAACTTCTGCGTGGCGAAATCGAAGACCTGCGTGCCGACCAGATCGGACGGCATGAGATCGGGCGTGCACTGCACGCGCTTGAACGTGCCGGAGACCGATGTCGCCAGCGTCTGCGCGGCGGTGGTCTTCGCCAGACCGGGCACGGATTCGATGAGGATATGGCCGCCGGCAACCAGTGTGAGGATCAGCGATTCACGCAGATTGTCCTGACCGACCAGCGTCTGCGCGAACCGGGAGCGGATGCGATCGGCGAGCGCCTTCGAGCGCGCGACATCATCGGCGCTCAGCGCGCTCGCCGACGCGGAGGCCGGCGTCGGCGGCATCAGAGGCGATTGCGTAGGCTGCAGGGGCGTCTGCGGTTTGGGAGGGAAAATTGCCATGCGCTCCACTGTAACTAGGTGCGGTGACCGGGGTCAGGGCAGCTGCCAGTTGACGGGGTCGGCGCCCATGGCGATGAGGGCCTGATTGGCCCGGGAGAAGGGGTGGGAGCCGAAGAAGCCGCGTGAGGCGGACAGCGGGCTCGGATGCGGGGATTTGATGATGACGGCGTTGGTCAGCAGCGGCTCCAGCGTCTGCGCGTTGCGGCCCCACAGGATAGCGACCAACGGACGCGGCTTGCCCGTCTGCGGATCGACGCGCGCATTCAGGGCTCTGATCGCAGCCTCGGTGACCTGCTCCCAGCCCTTGCCCTGATGCGAGTTCGGACGGCCCACGCCGACCGTCAGACACCTGTTGAGCAGCAGCACGCCGCGTTCGGTCCATGGGGTCAGATCGCCGTTGCTTGGCATCGGCACCCCCAGATCGGAGACCAGCTCCTTATATATATTGATCAGGCTCTTGGGCAGCGGGGTGACGTCCGGGGCGACGCAGAAGCTCAGCCCTACCGGATGCCCCGGAGTCGGGTAGGGGTCCTGACCGACGATCAGCACCTTGATCGAATCGAAGGGGATCGTGAACGCCCGGAGGATGTTATGGCTTGCGGGCAGCCAATGGCGTCCCGCGCGATTCTCCTCGCGCAGGAAATCTCCCATGTGATGGATCGCCGGTTCGACGTCCGCCAATGCGGCGGCCCAACCGGGTTCGACGAGTTCGCTCAACGGTTTGACGCTCATGATGGTCTACTCTACGCGCTCCATGCGCCGTACACGAACGTGCACATCCGGTGGCGGCACGGGCGCATCATTGCGTATAGGGATGCGCTGACGTTACACTCTTGGATAGTTCACATGGATGGAGGAATGAGCAGTATGGCGAAGCGAGATCGAAAGCGGGACAACGGCGAATCCTATGAGCCGGACGTCTTCGACAATCCGCCGTCGGGCCCTGCCGGCGTCCATCGCGGCAACACATCCCTGGCCTCACGTCTGGTGCCGTTCGCGATCGTCGTGCTGGTGGCGGCGCTGTGCGGATTCACCGCGTGGGGATTCTTCTCCGGTGAAGTGAACAACATCACATGGCCGTGGTCCTCGCATTCCACCACGCAGAGCGCGGCCGACGCGTCGAGCGAGTCGAAGTCGTCGTCCTCCGACTCCACGGCCTCATCCGATTCATCCGATTCCTCGAAGTCCGATTCCTCGGCGTCAAAGGATTCGTCCTCTGATTCGTCCTCTGATTCGTCCTCGAAGCAGGATTCCTCCGATCAGCAGACGAGCGATGCGCAGGCCCAGCAGGATGAGGCCGCCAAGCAGCAAGCGGCGCAGCAGCAGGCCGAGGCGGCCGCCCAGCCGAACAAGGCGGCCGAGGTGCGGGTCGTCAACGGCACCAGAACCTCCGGATACGCCACCTCCCGGAAGAACACGCTCAATGCGGCCGGCTATACGAATGTCGTGGCCGCCAACCCGAGCGGCAGCCTGCCGAGCTCCACAGTGGTGTGGTACCAGTCCGAGTCAGACAAGGCCACGGCCGAGAACGTGGCCAGTACGCTGGGCATCTCCAATGTGCAGCAGGCGTCGGGCATTTCCGCCGCGATCGTGGTGGTGCTGATGAACTGAAATCCCATGAAATCCCATGAATCAGCTCCATGCGTGGAACCTGCCTTGTTGTTGTTTTGGGTCGCGTCTATACTGACCCTTTAGTCGCGAGGCGGGGGGAGCGCGGTGTTGTGGTTGTATGTCCCTCCGTGTCGGGAGAGATATAGAGCTCACACAGCTAAGGGAAGTGCAAACATGGCGCAAGGAACCGTAAAGTTTTTCAGTAACGGCAAGGGGTATGGCTTCATCACGCCGGAAGGCGGAGGTGAGGACGTGTTCGTCCACTACTCGGTGATTCAGGGCGAGGGATTCAAGACTCTGGACGAGGGAGACAAGGTCGAATACGAGGCCGAGAAGGGCCCCAAGGGAATGCAGGCCACGAAGGTCACCAAGCTGTGAAAATGTGACCGCGTGCGAGTACAAGGCATCGCCCGCATATAAGTGAAGAGTTCGTGAGGTTGAGGATTCGGACCCCTCAGGTTGCCCCGGTCAGTACGACGGGGCTTTTTTCATGCCTTTTTCCATCTTTGCCCTCGGCTGTTTCCCTCGGCTGTTTCATGCCCAAAGCGCAATCGCCGAAACGAATGTTGGCACTCGGCGGCGCAGAGTGCTAATGTCTGGGTTAGCACTCGGAGGTCGAGAGTGATAACCCGCAGCTGACGGCGGGAGGTCGCTCCGGACCATACGGGTGAATAACCGGAACCGAATAAAGCCATTTGGAGGAACACAACCATGGCAAAGATCATCGCGTATGATGAGGAAGCCCGTCAGGGCATGCTGGAGGGCCTCGACAAGCTCGCCAACACCGTCAAGGTCACGCTGGGCCCGAAGGGCCGCAATGTCGTGCTCGACAAGACCTACGGCGCTCCGACCATCACCAACGATGGCGTCTCCATCGCCAAGGAGATCGATCTGGAGGATCCGTACGAGCGCATCGGCGCCGAGCTGGTCAAGGAAGTCGCCAAGAAGACCGACGACGTCGCCGGCGATGGCACCACCACCGCTACCGTGCTGGCCCAGTCCCTCGTGCACGAAGGCCTGAAGAACGTGGTCGCCGGTTCCAACCCGATCGCGCTGCGCCGCGGCATCGAGAAGGCCGCCGACGCCATCGTCAAGGAGCTCATCGCCGCCGCCAAGGACGTCGAGACCAAGGACCAGATCGCCGCCACCGCGACCATCTCCGCCGCCGATCCGGAGGTCGGTGAGAAGATCGCCGAGGCTCTGGACAAGGTCGGTCAGGACGGCGTCGTGACCGTCGAGGACAACAACCGCTTCGGTCTGGACCTCGAGTTCACCGAGGGCATGCGCTTCGACAAGGGCTACATCGCCCCGTACTTCGTCACCAACGCCGACGACCAGACCGCCGTGCTCGAGGATCCGTACATTCTTCTGACCTCCGGCAAGGTCTCCAGCCAGCAGGACGTCGTTCACGTCGCCGAGCTGGTCATGAAGACCGGCAAGCCGCTGCTGATCATCGCCGAGGACGTCGACGGTGAGGCTCTGCCGACCCTGATCCTGAACAACATCCGCGGCACCTTCAAGTCCTGCGCCGTCAAGGCCCCGGGCTTCGGCGACCGCCGCAAGGCCATGCTGCAGGATATGGCCATCCTCACCGGCGCTCAGGTCGTCTCCGATGAGCTGGGCCTCAAGCTCGACTCCATCGACACCTCCGTGCTCGGCCACGCCAAGAAGGTCATCGTCTCCAAGGACGAGACCACCATCGTCCAGGGTGCCGGCTCCAAGGAGGACATCGACGCCCGCGTTTCCCAGATCCGCGCCGAGATCGAGAACACCGATTCCGACTACGATCGCGAGAAGCTGCAGGAGCGTCTGGCCAAGCTGGCCGGCGGTGTCGCCGTCATCAAGGTCGGCGCTGCCACCGAGGTCGAGGCCAAGGAGCGCAAGCACCGCATCGAGGACGCCGTGCGCAACGCGAAGGCCGCCATCGAGGAGGGTCTGCTGCCCGGCGGTGGCGTCGCCCTCGTTCAGGCTGCCGCCAAGGCCGAGAAGGATGAGTCCGTCACGTCTCTGACGGGCGAGGAGGCCACCGGTGCGGCCATCGTGTTCCGTGCCATCGAGGCCCCGATCAAGCAGATCGCCGAGAACTCCGGTGTGTCCGGCGACGTCGTGATCAACAAGGTCCGCTCGCTGCCGGAGGGTGAGGGCTTCAACGCCGCCACCAACACCTACGAGGATCTGCTGGCCGCCGGCGTCACCGACCCGGTGAAGGTCACCCGCTCCGCTCTGCAGAACGCCGCCTCCATCGCCGGTCTGTTCCTGACCACCGAGGCCGTCGTCGCCAACAAGCCGGAGCCGAAGGCCGCCGCCCCGGCCGCCGGTGCCGACATGGGCTACTGATCGTCACCCCAAGGATAGACGGACAGTTACATAGACAAATAGTCTGATAGTCTGACGCAAGGGTCCCGGTTCCCGCTCATGGGAACCGGGACCCTTGTTGTCGTTCATGGGTTCACGCGGTTCATGGGTTCACGGGTGTGTATGGGTTCACGGGTGTGTATGAGTTCGACGTGCGTGTCGATCATGCCGGACCGTTCCTCGGCCGGAAGGCGCTAATGTGGGACATATGACTTTCGCTTTCGCACGATTCGCTGATCACGACGATTCGAGAACGTCGTCTTCGCGCCCGATCATGCTCCCGGTCGTGGCGGCGCTGCTGATGTGCCTCGCCATGATCGTGCCGTCCATGGTGCTTGCTCCCGCCGCCGTGGCGGCGCAGACCGGAACGATGACCAACGAGATCACCGACCCGCAGAACCTGCTCGGCTCCAACGTCTCCACGGTCACCGACAAGATCAAGCAGACCGAGGAGACCACCGGAGTGCACGTGCATCTGCAATACGTGGAAAGCTTCGGATCAGACATCACGCCGTCCACATGGGCGAACCGCGTGCTGGAGGCGAGTAAGCCGGAACCCAACACCGTGCTGCTCGCGGTGGCCTCCGGCGACGGCAATCTCATTGTGGCCGTCTCGTCGAACTCCGACGAATGGCTGCGCGACGAGAACACCGTCGACGAGCTGAGCAAGGCGGCCACGGCCCCTCTGGCCAAGCAGAACGACCAGAACTGGTCGGGTGCGGCGATCGCCATGATGGACGAGATCGAACAGCAGAAGCGGACCTCGACCAACTCACGCGCCATCAGAATCGGCGTCATCGTCATGGGCGTCGTGCTCATAGTGCTCGTCATCGTGATCGTGGTGACGCTGACCGTGCGTCGCCGTCGCAGGGGGCGCAGAGCCGCCGGCGGCTCCGGATCGAGGCCATCGAAGAAGTCGGACAAGTCGTCGGAATCGCAGGCGGCAACCGGTGCCGGTGCTGAGCCCGCGGCGGAGGAGAAGGCCATGGCTGACCTGCTCAATGCGATCGAGAAGGATGAGAGGAACGAGGAGAGCGGCGGAGCCAGACCGATGACCCGACGTCAGATGCGCGAGGCGCGCAAGACCAAGCGGGGCCCGTTCGGCAGGAAGTAGACAGGGCGGGACGCATATCGCCGGGCCGGTTCGATCGGCAAAGAATGCACAGACGACTTTCAGGAAACCTCCAGACAGAGAGGCCAAGCTGGAAGCCATGAGCAAGCCTATTGAAGCAAACATCGTCGTCGTCGACGACGAGCCGTCCATCCGTGAATTGCTGGTCGCCTCGCTCCATTTCGCGGGCTTTGAGGTGAACACCGCAGCCTCCGGCTCCGAGGCCATCGAGGTCATCGAGAAGGTCAGGCCCGATCTCATCGTGCTCGACGTCATGCTGCCGGACATCGACGGCTTCACCGTTACCCGCCGCATCCGTCAGGAGGGCATCGATTCTCCCGTCCTGTTCCTCACCGCACGTGACGACACCCAGGACAAGGTCATGGGACTGACCGTCGGCGGTGACGACTACGTCACCAAGCCGTTCAGCCTCGAGGAGGTCGTGGCACGCATCCGCGCCATCCTGCGCCGCACCCGCGAGCAGGAGGAGGATGATCCGGTCATCCGCGTGGCGGATCTGGAGATCAACGAGGACTCCCACGATGTGACGCGTGCCGGCCAGACCATCGATCTGAGCCCCACCGAATACAAGCTGCTGCGCTACCTGATGGACAACGCCGGACGAGTGCTCTCCAAGCCGCAGATCCTCGATCACGTCTGGCAGTACGACTGGGGCGGCGACGCGGCCATCGTCGAAAGCTACATCTCCTACCTGCGCAAGAAGGTCGACGGCATCGAGGTCACCGACGAGAACGGAGAGAAGCACAAGGTCACGCCGCTTATTGAGACCAAGCGCGGCATCGGATACATGATTCGCGAACCGAAGTCATGATCGTACATCCCGCGAACACCGCCGGAACGTCGAAACCAACCGCAGCCGCAGGCGCTCCCGGAAGGCCCGCAGCCCCCGTCCCTGCGGCGGGCAAGGGCCCGTGGCATCGATTCACCCGACTGTTCCTCGACAGGATCGACCGCGTCTCGCTGAGCGCCAAGCTTGTCGCCTGCACGCTGGTCATCCTCATCGTCGGAACCGTCGGTATTTCGGCGACCATCCGTCAGCTCGTCAGCGGCTACATGCTGGAGAAGACCGACTCGCAGATCATCTCGCAGCGTGACATCGTCTTCCAGTACGTGCAGCAGAACCCCACGCAGAACAGCGGTCTCAACAGCTACTTCGTGGAGGTCCGCTACGCGAAGGACGGTAAGCTGACGAACATTTCCAGAACGCCGTCCTACCCGGTGCTGGAGGGCAATGTCGTCTCCATGCCCCAACTGCCGTCCAACGCGCAGATCACCGCGGACATGCTCGGCAAGCCGTTCACCACGAGCGCGAAGGTCGTCTCGCTGCAGGCGATGAGCTCGAACTCGTCGGGCACGGTCCCCGGTACGGGCGCGCCCGACGCCAGCGGGGGAGCTACGGATGGCTCCGGATCGACCGGGGCCGACGGCTCCTCCGACCAGTCCGCGGACGGCGCAGATTCCGGGCAGTCCCAGCAGCCGTCGCCGGACGGCCAGAGCTCTGATGCGTCGGGTTCCTCGCAGGCATCGGGAACACCGGTCACCAGCTCCCGCAAGACGCTGCAGGCGGCAAGTGCCCCGTGGCGCGTCGGCGTCTTCCAATGGGAGGACAAGGAGACGGGCGCATACAGGGGAGTCGTGTTCATCGGACTGTCCCTGGCCGATCAGATCGATACCATCAACACGCTCACCCGGTATTGCATCACGGTGGGCATCGCGATCGTGCTGCTCGGCGGATCCCTGTCGGCGCTGATCATCCAACGCACGCTCGACCCGCTCAAGCGCATCGAGAAGACCGCCGCCAAGATCGCCGCCGGCGATCTGAGCCAGCGTGTCCCCTACGCGCCGGAGAACACCGAGGTTGGCTCGCTGTCGGCATCGCTGAACATGATGCTCACGCGCATCGAACAGAGCTTCCACGAACAGGAGCAGACCACGGCGAAGATGAAACGATTCGTCTCCGACGCCAGCCACGAGCTGCGCACGCCGCTCGCCGCGATCCATGGCTATGCGGAGCTGTACACCATGCAGCGCGGCATGCCCGGGGCATTGGAGCGCGCCGACGAATCGATCGCGCACATCGAGCGTTCCAGCCAGCGCATGACCGTGCTCGTCGAGGACCTGCTATCCTTGGCGAGACTCGACGAGGGGCGCGGCATCGACATGACCCAGACCGTCTCGCTCACCACGCTGGTCACCGATGCGGTCGACGACCTGCATGCGCTCGACCCGCAGCGCGAGGTCACCCGTGGTACGGTGGCGTTCGAGCCATCCAGCGACATGACGCATCCGAGCACGATCGGCATCGAAGGCGACTCGATGGCATCGGTGACGATCACCGGCGACGCCTCGCGTCTGCGGCAGGTCGTCACCAACATCGTGGGCAATATCCACCGGTACACTCCCGATGATTCGCCCGCGCGGGTGGGACTGGGAGTCGTGGCTGCCTCGATCACTCCCGAGCAGCTCTCCCGCATGCCCTCCAACGACGAATCGCTGCGGCGGTTCCTCGAGGCGGCCGAGGTCGGACACACGATGCACACCGGCACCAACTATGCGGTGCTGCGGTTCGAGGACCACGGACCCGGTGTGCCCGCCGAGTCTCGCGCGCAGATCTTCGAACGCTTCTACACGGCGGATCCCTCGCGCGCCCGCGAAAAGGGCGGCACTGGCCTCGGCCTTGCCATCGCGCAGTCCGTGGTCAAGGCGCATAGGGGACTCATCTGTGCCACCGAGACCTCGGGAGGCGGTCTGACGTTCACGATCATGCTGCCGTTGGGACCGGTGGATGCCGGTACGTCCAACGGGGGCGGCCCCGTTGCCGGATCAGGAGCGGATGGCGAATCGTCCGGCAAGTCAGGCAAGTCAGGCAAAAGCGACAAGGCCGGCAGAAACGGCAGGAAGGACGGTTCCAAACGGGGCTCGTGGTTCTCTCGCTCTCGCTAGCCGTGTCTTCGCCGAGGGCGTGTGACGGGACGATGCGGTAGAATAAATCGGCTTAGCAATACTGGAGTAGGAAAGTGAGAGTGTACGATGCCCACCGGTCGAATTCGTTGGTTCGATGCCGCCAAGGGATATGGCTTCATCACCAGTGAGGAAGGCAAGGACGTGTTCCTGCCCGCGGCCGCGCTGCCGACTGGCGTCACCACGTTGCGCAAGGGCGCTAAGGTGGAGTATTCCGTCGTCGAAGGCCGCAAGGGGCCGCAGGCCATGGATGTGAACGTCGTCGCCGCCGCGCCGTCGCTGGTCAAGGCCACGCGGCCGAAGCCGGATGATATGGCCGCCATCTGCGAGGATCTCATCAAGATGCTGGACGCAGCGGGCAACACGCTGCGCCGCCATCGCTATCCCTCCTCCGCCGAGAGCCGCAAGCTGGCAACCCTGCTGCGTGCGGTGGCGGACAACTTCGACGTACAGGACTGAAAACCGCATATGACCGATACGAGCGAAATCAACATCACCGACGACGAGGAGCAGGACATTGCCTCCCCGCAGCCGCGGATCGATCCTCGCGACCTTGCGCGTGCCGTGGCCATCGAGGTGGCCGAGGAGCCCGAACAGGTCGGTGATGTGGTGGACGCCATCGATTTGGGTGACGGCGTCACCGATTTCCGCATCGCCGCGCACATCCGCGGATACGAGGGCTGGCAGTGGTCGGTGACGCTGTACCATGACGAGGAACTCGATCACTGGACCGTCAATGAATCCTCGCTCATTCCCACGTCCGACGCGCTGGTTCCCCCGGCATGGATCCCTTGGAAGGATCGTCTGGAACCCACCGATCTGGCACCGACCGATTCGATCGGCACCGATCCCGACGACCCCCGTCTCGAGGAGGGATTCCGCAGGACCGATCCTGTCGTTTCCGTTGATGCGGCTGATGCGGTTGCTGACGCCGATGCCGCCGGTACTGCCGAAGAGCGACCGTCCAAGGACGGCGATGGCGACGGTGAAGGTGATGGCAGCGATGAGCAGCGGGAGACAGCCGTCGATTCCAAGGAGGACGTCGATGAGGCGGTCGAGGAGTTCGATCTGTCCCGTCGGCATGTGTTGTCCTCGCTCGGCCGTGCGCAGGCCGCCAAACGCTGGTATGAGGGCCCGCGTGGCCCGAAGGCCATGAGCACGAAGACCGCTGATGGCAACCTGTGCTCGACGTGCGGGTTCTTCGTGCCGCTCAAGGGCGAACTGAACCTGCTGTTCGGCGTGTGCGCGAACAAGTGGAGCCCGGATGACGGTCGTGTCGTGTCCCTCGACCACGGCTGTGGCGAGCATTCGGAGATTGAGCCTCCGGAACCCAGTCGTCTGTGGGTGCAGTCGAAGCCTGCCTTCGACGATCTGCACATCGACATCATCGCCCAGCGTCCGCGCGAGGACCGTGCCCAGATCGAACTGCTCGAAGCGCAGGACGACGACACCGAAGACGTGAACGACGTCGACGTGAACGATGCGGATAAGGCGGCCGATGCCGCCGTCGATACGGACGTGCAGGACATCGCCGACGCGCAGGACATCGACGAGAACACCGAGATCGATGCCGATTCCGAGGACGTCGAGGAGAACACCGTCCCCGACGACGAGTCCGAGCCCGAGGTCGAGTCCACCGTCGATCTGAGCGGTGAGCCGGATATTCCGGGTACCGCGGATACTGCAGACGATGCAGATGATGAGGATGAATCCGAAGAGGACGATTCCGAGGGGTCCGAGAAGAGTGATACCGAGGACGGCGGCGACAATACGTCCGACGGATTCAAGGACGATGATCCGGACTCCGTCGACAACGGCGATACCGTCGGCGACGATGACACCGTCGATGCCGGCGGTTCCGAGGAGTCCGAGCAGGTCGAATAGCGATCACGCCGATACGCACAAGGGCTGTGAATCGTTGGGATTCCAACGACTCACAGCCCTTTGTCGAACGTGCCCTCGGTGGGACTCGAACCCACACTGCGCAGATTTTGAGGCTGCTTCCTCTACCAATTGGGATACGAGGGCGATCCCGTGCTTCGATCCGGACATCGACCGCATTCATAGACCGATGCCCAAAAGCACTCGTGACAATGTACCACAACTCTCCGACCGCGTTCGCGCGACATGCCGGCCGAAGCCACGGCGCTGCGGCACGGAGACGAGTGCGGCCGACAGCGTACTCCAGCGTGGCTCACGACGAATGAACATTCGCGATCTACAATGAATTTGGAACGTTTCTCATGGAAAGGACCGAGGAGGGACCATGAACAACGAGACCTATCGTCAATTCGACCCGTGGCGTCCCGCGCCGCTCAAGGAGGAGTCGCGGACTCAGGTGATGACCAGCCACTACTTCAACATCGACAGCGTGACGCTCGAATCGGCGCAGGCCGGCAGCATCAAGCGTACCGTCGTCCACGTGAACAACGGCGATTCCGTGTCGGTCGTCGCTCTGACCGAGGATGGCAGAATCCCTCTGGTGGAGCAGTATCGCATCCCGATCCACCGTTGGACCCTGGAGATCCCCGGCGGCCACGCCAACACTCCGGACGAGCGTCCGCTCGACGTCGCCAAGCGCAAACTGCGCGAGGAGGCCGGATACGAGGCCAAGTCGTTCCGTCAGGTGATGCGCTACGCCAACACTCCGGGCTTCACCACCCAGTACACGTCCCTGTACTACGCGACCGGACTGACCTCCGTACCGGATGATCGCACCCAGATCGGGCCGGAGACCCCGCGTTCCGAGGTTCGCCTCTACACGATCGACGAGGCGTACCAGATGGTCGTCAACGGCACCATCATGGATGTGAACTCGATCATCGCGATCCTGCGCATGCATTCGGGACTCTCCGAGATCGAGGGCGACTGACCACTGCGATGAACGGCAACCGACGCCGGCACCGCACCGGTATTGTGCCGATGCAGTGCCGATATTGCGTTGCGGGCACGTCGTCCGCGGCCAATCGCGGTTATGCGTTAAAATCACGAAGCATACAGAATTCAGCCAAACAACGCACGTAGGAAAGGGACTGGCATGGTTGCTAGGAAGACCGCTGATCAGGCTCCGCAGATGGAACCGGTACTCACCGAGGAGGAGCTCGAGGCCGTGGCTCGCGGCGAAACCGACATCAAGGAGACGGCGGCTCCCGAAGTGGATGAGAACCGCAAGCGCACCGTCGTCGTGGCCGAGGACGAGTCAGTCAATCGCATGGACCTCGTCGGCATGCTCGAGGACAACGGATACGAGGTCGTCGGCGAGGCCGCCAACGGTGAGGAGGCCGTCGAACTGACCCGTGCCAAGCGTCCGGACGTGGTGTGCATGGACGTCAAGATGCCGCGAATGGACGGCATCACCGCCGCAGGCATCATCTGCGACGAGAACATCGCCCCCGTGGTGATGCTCACCGCCTTCTCCCAGCCCGATCTGGTCAAGAAGTCCACCGGCGCCGGCGCGATGGCGTACGTCACCAAGCCGTACGAGGAGTCCAAGCTCATCCCGGCGCTCGAGGTCGCGATGGGCCGCTTCGCCGAGATCAACGATCTGCTCGACAACGTCGAGCGCAGCGAGAACAAGCTCAAGGAGACCAAGGAGGAGCTCGCCAAGGCGCAGGCCGATCTGCAGAAGGCCCAGGACACGCTTGAGGAGCGCAAGCTCGTCGATCGCGCCAAGGGTCTGCTCATGGACAAGGCTGACTTCTCCGAGCAGGGTGCGTTCCGCTGGATCCAGAAGACCTCGATGGATCAGCGCATCCCGAAGAAGCGTCTGGCCATGGCCATCATCGCGAAGTACGGCGATCCCAAGCCTGAGCGCGACGAGCACTGACGGTTCAGGCCCCGATAAGCCCCGATAAGGAATCATGGCGGATATCGAATCCACTGAGACCACCGAGACGCGCGGAACGCTACTGGTCGTTGACGGCCATTCCTTGGCGTTCCGCGCGTTCTTCGCTCTTCCGGTCGAAAACTTCTCCACAGCCTCCGGTCAGGCCACCAACGCCGTATGGGGATTCGCCTCGATGCTCTCCCAGGTCATCGAGTCCGAAAAGCCCGATCGCCTCGCCGTCGCCTTCGACGTCAAGGGCGGCACGTTCCGCAATACGCTGCTGCCGCAGTACAAGGGCACGCGTGACGCCGCCCCCGAGGAGCTGCTCACCCAGTTGCCGCTCATCCAGCGGATGCTCGCCGCACTGGGCGTCACCTATATCGAGAAGCCCGGCTACGAGGGCGATGACGTGATCGGCACGCTCGCCACGATGGGCGATCACGCCGGATACCACACGCTCGTCCTCTCCGGCGATCGTGACGCGTTCCAGTTGATCGACGATCGCGTCACCGTGCTGTACCCCGGGCACCATTTCAAGGATCTCAAGCACATGACCCCACAGGCCGTCGTCGCCAAATACAAGGTGACGCCGGCCCAGTACCCGGATCTGGCCGCATTGCGAGGCGAGACCGCCGACAACATCCCCGGGGTTCCCGGCGTCGGCGATGGCTTCGCGGCCAAATGGATCAACCTGTACGGCTCATTGGACGGCATCCGTGAGCACGCTGATGAGATCGGCGGCAAGAAGGGCGAGGCCCTGCGCGCCAACATCGATCAGGTGATGCTCAACCGCAAGGTCAACGCGCTGGTGCGCGATCTGGATCTCGGTGTCACCGTCGATGATCTGACCTTCGGAGATCCCGATGTCGACGAACTCGACGCGCTGTTCAAGCAGCTCGAGTTCGGACCGCGCACGAAGAACCGTGTATTGAAGGTCTTCGTCAGCGGCCGCTCCGTGCACGGTACGGACGGCAAACGGACCGGAACCGGAGCCGCCGGATCGGCGGGAGCGAAGGCCGAGGACGAGTCAGGCCTGACGATTCCCGAGGCCACGCATGCCGCAGGCGCCGAGGACATCGCGCTGTGGGAACGCGAGAACCTGCCGGCTGCGGAGGATGGCGCGAATGATGACGCCGACGCGAACAACGTGCCGAACCTGATCATCCACGCGGAAGGCGACGACCGTCCCGGACGCGTCTCGCTCGAGGCGGTCACGCTGCTCGCCGCGGACCGGAACACGGCCCTCGTCCTCGATGCGCCGTTCGACGCCGACATGGCCGCAGCGTTGGAAGGACTGCTTGATCGTCATCGTTCGAACCTCGCGGTGCACGGGTACAAGGAGCATCTGCATCTGCTGGCGGCGTACGGGGTCGACGTGCCCCAGCCGGCGTTCGACACCAAGCTCGCCGGATACCTGATCCGACCGGATTTCCACGCGGACGGTCTGGAACAGGCCGCCTCCCAGTTCCTCGACCTGCATCTGGACGAGGAGCAGCCCAAGGCCACGCAGGGCCTGCTCGACTTCGACGCGGAGCCGGACGGCTCCGCGGATTCCGGCGACGGCGAGTCGGACGAGAGGCGTAAGCAGGATGCGACGCTGCTGCGCCACGCCGCCATCGTCGCCGCGCTGACCCGTGAGCTCGGACCGAAGCTCGAGGCGTGCGAGCAGACGAAGCTGCTTTCCGCCATCGAACTGCCCGTCTCCCGTGTGCTGTTCGGCATGGAGAACGAGGGCGCGAAGCTCGACATGCGTCGTCTCGACGATCTGCGTGACATGTTCGCCGCCGAGGCGAATCAGGCGCAGGAGATCGCATGGGACAACGCCGGATCGCGCGTCAACCTGCAAAGCCCCAAGCAGCTCGCCAAGGTGCTGTTCGAGGACATGGGACTGAAACCCACCAAGCGCACCAAAAGCGGTTCGTACACGACCAACGCGGATGCGCTGCAGACCCTGTATGTGCGCAACGCGGACAACGATCGCGCCAGCGGATTCCTCGGAGCTTTGCTGCGCCATCGCGAGACCAACAAGCTTCGGCAGATCGTCGCCACGCTGATCGACGCGGTCAACCCGGCGGACGGGCGCATCCACACCACGTTCGAGCAGACGGTGGCCGCCACCGGACGCCTGAGCTCGGTCGACCCGAATCTGCAGAACATTCCGAACCGCAATGCGGCCGGACGCGAGATCAGATCCGCGTTCGTGCCCGGCGAGGGCTACGAATCGCTGATGAGCTGCGACTACTCTCAGGTCGAGCTGCGCATCATGGCACACCTGTCCGGAGACGAGGCGCTGATCGAGGCGTTCCGTTCCGGAGCCGACTTCCACCGCTACGTGGCCAGTCTCGTCTACCAGCTGCCCGTCGACGAGATCAGCGCCGACCAGCGCAGCCACGTGAAGGCGATGAGCTACGGACTCGCCTACGGGCTGAGCACCTATGGCCTGTCCCAGCAGCTCAAGATCAGCCCGGGGGAGGCCGAAGGACTCAAGGCCAAGTACTTCGCGACCTTCGGCAAGGTGCACGACTTCCTGGAATCGTGCGTCTCCGAGGCGCGCGAACGCGGCTACACGGAGACGATGTTCGGCCGCCGCCGCTACTTCCCGGCGTTGAACTCGGTCAACCGCGTCGCACGCGACGCCGCCGAACGCGCGGCGCTCAACGCGCCGATCCAGGGCACGGCCGCCGACATCATGAAGATCGCCATGATCCATGCCGATGAGGCGCTGCGCTCCGCGGGTCTGAACAGCAGGATCATCCTGCAGATCCACGACGAACTCGTCGTGGAGATCGCTCCCGGCGAGGCCGAACAGGCCACACGTCTCGTGCGCGAGGCGATGGAGGGTGCCGTGTCCCTCGATGTGCCGTTGGACGTCTCCACCGGCATCGGATCGGACTGGCAGCTCGCCGCGCACTGAGAGCCATCGACTCAGCGCTGACCCATACGGGGCCCGAGGAAGCCCGGATCAGATCAAGGGAGGACATCATGCCGAATCTCAAACAGGTCGTCGACGTACTTGAGAGCCTGTATCCGTTGCGATACGCCGAACAGTGGGATGAGCCGGGGCTCATCGTCGGGGATCCGGCCCGTCCGGTCACGCACATCGCCTTCGCCGCCGATCCGACCTCGGCGATCGTCGACGAGGCGATCGCACATGGCGCCGACCTGCTCATCACCCACCATCCGCTGTTCTTCCGGTCGGTGCATCAGGTGTCCGGACTCGGCTTCCGCGGCGCCATCGTGGATCGTCTCGCACGCGCCGGCTGTGCGCTGTGGGTCGGGCATACCAACGCCGATGCGGCGTATCGCGGCGTCGCCCAGGCTGCCGCAGACGGATTCGGGCTCGTCGACCAGTGCCCGCTGGTTCCCGTTGACGATCCCGCTTCGCCGCACGCCGTCGGTCTCGGACGTGTGGGACGTCTGGTCGAACCGGTCTCGTTCGAGGCGTTCGCCAGACGCGTGGTCGAGGCCCTGCCCATCGACACCGCGCTCGGCGTGCAGGCGTGCGGCGATCCGGACGCGCCGATCTCGACCGTAGCCGTGCTCCCCGGATCCGGCGACTCCCTGTTCGACGAGGTGCGCGCCGTCGGCGTCGACGTGTACGTGACCAGCGATCTTCGTCACCATCCCGTCACCGACGCCATCGAACAGGCCCGCTATGAGGCGTCGATGCGTGCCGCCGGCATCGTACTCGACAGGGGAGGGGAGCCGGGTGACGGACAGGTGCGCCCCCTCTTCGTCAACACCCCGCATTCGGCCATCGAATCGATGTGGTTCCGTTACGCCGTCGAGGACGTTCCCGCGGCCATCGAACGCGCCTTGGGGGAGCGGCCGGCCGTCGACTGGATCCGACGCAACACGGATCCGTGGACCTTCGCCATCCACTCGGGACGGATCGTCACGCCACGCACGTCGGCCGCGTCGGATGCGGATGCCGGCGACGGCAACGGCGACGCGAGGGAGGCCTGACATGGCGGCGGATGCACTGGACGCCAGCTCCGACGGCATCGACATGAACACGCCCGCGAGGGTGATCGACAGCCGCGAGGTGTACCGCGGCGCGATCTTCCACGTGGACGACATGACCATCGGACTGACCACCAACACGGGCGGTCTCGTACGTATCAGACGGCAGGTGCTCCGGCACGCGCCATGCGTGGTCATGCTCGTGCACGATACGACGACGGACCGGTACCTGATCGAACGCGAATACCGTGCCGGCAGTGACATCTTCGCCTACGGACTGCCCGCAGGACTCATGGACTCGGGCGAGGACGTGGAGACCGCGGCGCTGCGCGAACTCGCCGAGGAGACCGGCGTCGTGCCGACCTCCCGCGACGCACTGCGCATCGACCACGTCGGCGACTACTACTCGTCGGAGGGGATGACCGATGAACTCGCGCACATCATGGTCCTCCATCTCGACTCATGGACGCATCACGACACGCACTTCGACCCCGACGAGCACGTCGAATCCGCATGGGTGGGCTGGGACGACCTCCTGGCCACGCGCATCACCGCGTCCAATTCGATCATCGCCATCCAGCACGAGACGATACGACGGCTCCGGCACGAATCGAACCGTGTCTCCTGATCCCGCGTTCCACGCCGCTTCGTCCACGAAGAAACACCGACTGTTCATACAACAACACATTTTCATACGATTTGAGGTGCGATACTGGTGACTATGCAGATACGACCGGGTTTAACCTATCCGCTCGGCGCCAGCTACGACGGCGCCGGAGTCAACTTCGCATTGTTCTCTCAGGTTGCCGACAGCGTCGAGTTGTGTCTTTTCGACGACAACGACTATGAGACCCGCATCCAGATGACCGAGCAGAACTCGTACATCTGGCACAACTACATTCCCGGCCTCCAGCCGGGACAGCGCTACGGCTTCCGCGTGCACGGACCATACGACCCCAATCAGGGTCTGCGCTGCAATCCCTCCAAGCTCCTGCTCGACCCGTACGCCAAGGCCATCGAAGGCAACATCGACGGTGACGAGAGTCTCTTCTCCTACCGGTTCTCCTCGCCCGACAACCCCTACAACGTCAACCTGCTCGACTCCGCGGCGCACACGATGAAGTCCGTGGTCGTCAACCCCTACTTCGACTGGGGCAACGACCAGCACCCGCGCATCCCGTATCACGACTCCGTGATCTACGAAGCCCACGTGCGTGGTATGACCAACCTCAACAGGGACGTGCCTCCGGACATCCGAGGCACCTACGCGGGCCTCGCATACCCGACGGTCATCGAGTACTTGAAGAAGCTTGGCGTCACCGCCATCGAGCTCATGCCGATCCACCAGTTCGTCAACGACTCCTTCCTGCAGGAGAAGGGACTGTCCAACTACTGGGGATACAACACCATCGGCTTCTTCGCCCCGCACAACGCCTACTCGTCCGCAGGCGAGCGCGGCCAGCAGGTCAACGAGTTCAAGTCCATGGTCAAGGCCTACCATCAGGCCGGCATGGAGGTCATCCTCGACGTGGTGTACAACCACACCGCCGAAGGCAACCACATGGGTCCGACCCTGAGCTTCAAGGGCATCGACAACCGCTCCTACTACCGTCTGGTCGACAACGACCAGCAGCACTACTTCGACACCACCGGAACCGGCAACTCGCTGCTCATGCGTTCGCCGCACGCGCTGCAGCTCATCACCGACTCGCTGCGCTACTGGGTGTCCGAAATGCACGTCGACGGCTTCCGATTCGATCTTGCCGCGACGCTGGCCCGCCAGTTCCAGGAGGTTGACAAGCTCTCCGCGTTCTTCGACATCGTCGAGCAGGATCCGGTCATCAGCCGCGTCAAGCTCATCGCCGAACCGTGGGATCTGGGCTCCGGCGGCTATCAGGTGGGCGGCTTCCCGTCCAGCTGGTCCGAATGGAACGGCCGTTACCGCGACACCGTTCGCGATTTCTGGCGCTCGCAGCCGTCCACGCTGCCCGAGTTCGCGTCGCGCCTCATGGGCTCGTCCGACCTGTATCAGATGAACGGCCGCCGACCGGTCGCATCGGTCAACTTCATCACCGCGCACGACGGTTTCACGATGAACGATCTCGTGTCGTACAACGGGAAGCACAACGACGCCAACGGCGAAGGCAACCGCGACGGCGAGTCGAACAACCGCTCGTGGAACTGCGGCGTGGAGGGTCCCACCACCATCCCCGACGTCAACGAGCTGCGTCAGCGTCAGATCCGCAACATGTTCTCCACGCTGCTGGTCAGCCAGGGTATTCCGATGATCTGCGGCGGCGACGAGGTCGAGCGTACCCAGCAGGGCAACAACAACGCCTACTGCCAGGACAACGAGATCTCGTGGACCGACTGGGATCTGGATGAGACGCGCGAGGACATGTTCGAGTTCGTCTCCAAGCTCATCCACCTGCGTTTGAACCACCCAGTGCTGCACCGCCGTCGCTTCTTCACCGGTCGTGAGCCCGGCGAGGACATGGAGACGATCCCGCAGGTCGAATGGTTCGACCACACCGGCTCCATCATGGACATGGAGGACTGGCAGAACACGCACGCGTTCTCGATGATGGTGTACCTCAACGGTTCGGACATCCCCGAGTTGGACTACTACGGCAACCCGATGGTGGACAACAACTTCATCCTCATCTTCAACGCCCACTACGAGCCGATCCAGTTCACGCTGCCCGAGGAGCGCTACGGTCGCAAGTGGAAGCTGGTCGTCGACACGCACAACCCGAAGGGGCCGGTACTCAACTACGAGGCCGGGTTCACGATCACCGCGCAGTCACGCAGCTTCATGCTGCTGATGAGCGCCGAAAAGCCCGTCCAGCCGCGCAACTTCTGATCATACGGAAGGGTTTCCCGTGTCCGGCAATTGATTGATGGACAGGGAAGAGCCAGGACAACAGTCAAGGGGCGTCACGCATCAGTCGTGACGCCCCTTTCGTGTGTTAGGGAGCCACTGCTTGGCTGTCTTGTGTTGTTGCCGATTGAAACGCACCGTGGCGAGGACTCCGCGAATATTCTGTATGCTGGACGGGAAGAAATCGGCCAAACCCAAGCGGACAATGTCGCGGGCGATGACGCCTTGATCGATTACTAATGCTGGTTATGAGTCGGTTGATTAGGGAAGGAGATGAAGCTCATGGGATTCAGATTCCGCAAAAGCATATCGTTCGGCAAAGGAGTCCGAGTCAACCTCGGCAAGAGCGGCGTCACCAGTGTCACGTTCGGTAAACGCGGGGCACCGCATGTGACTGTGGGCAAAAACGGCGCAAGAGCTGGTGCGTCCTTACCGGGGACCGGCCTCAGCTATGAGACACGATTGGATCGGCCTGTGCGATCATCGAAGACGTCTCCCTCCCGTAGGGCGTCGGCGGGAATCAAGCCGAACGGAACCCGGGTCGAGAACATCAGTGAGACCGCCGCATATACGCAACCCGTCCCTGTGCAGCAGACGGACACTCGTGTGACTCACGCTGCCATCGTTTCGTCAACCGCGGCTTCGAATGCAGGTCAGGCGACGCCCACGCCGACGGGGAATGGCGGTGCCGGTGCCGGAAAAGGCCCCGGTGGCGGCGGCCGAAGAGCGCGCCGCTCCAAGAAAAGGAGATGGGGACGTCGGATACTCAAGGTGCTGGCGTTCATCGCGGTATTCATCATAGGGTTTGCTGTGGGGCAAACACCCGTGGATCCGACGGCTACATCGCAGTATCGAGATCTTCAGCAGCAGCTCATCAGCGAACAGTCGAAAAACGAGGGCATCCAATCGCAGCTTGATGATCTCACCAAGAGGGTAGGTGATCTCGATGCGTTGCAGAAGCAGCTTGACGAGCAGAAGAGCGAGCAGGAGAAGACCCAGCAGGATCTTGAGGAGAAACAATCCGAACTGGATGAGCGTGAGAAGAACATCGCGCAGCGAGAACAGGAGAAACAGCAGCGAGAGCAGGAGGCCATTCAGGCCGCGCAGCAACAGGCGCAACAGAAACAGGCCCAGTCTCAGCAGACGCAGCAGTCCCAATCATCTCAACAAGGCGGAAGTTCCACGTCGCAGCAATCCTCGGGAGGTGGAGTCCTTGTAGCCGTGTGCAAGGACGGAACAAGATCCCAATCCGCTCCCGGTGCTCCGAACTACCGTGGCATGTGTTCCGGTCATGGTGGCATTTCGCAGAGGCTTGGTCGTCAATGACCATGTCACTGCGCATACGGATGAAGAGGTCGTTGGTGGTGCGTGCCTACATGCGTTTCCTGCGACACGCGGGTTGACGATTCGTCAAACTGTAGTAGACTCTTCATCTGTTGTCTGATCGACACCTGCCCGGGTGGCGGAATGGTAGACGCGCTAGCTTGAGGTGCTAGTGCCTATTTTTAACGGGCGTACGGGTTCAAGTCCCGTCTCGGGCACGGATAACAATGATTGAGGCCTCGTGGAAACACGAGGCCTTTTCGTATTACCGCTTCAGTTTCGTTTGGGGAACCCCGATCATGTCGAAGGGCCGTGAGCCTCGGGGATTCGATGCCGAATCCGGTCGCAGCCGCGTTGAGCCCCGCGTACCCGGGGACTCAACATGAGTGTTCGCTTTGATCAGTTGCGTGATGCCGTTGTCTATCATGCAAGAGCTAGGATTCATGCATGGGCGAACGGAACATGTTCGCCGTGCTTCGTCGTCGGATCCTGCACCGCGACGAGGCCATACACCGCATCGAGCGGGCGGTGATTTACGGGCAATGGCCAACGGCACTCTGCGTCCTCAGACTGGAAAGGCGGCGGATTCCTGTCATATCCGGTTGCTGCGGCTAGTATGGGGGCTAATGATTCCGACGGTCCGGGAGGTCCGGATGAGCGAGATGATTGAAACCGCAAGACTGCTGCTGCGCCCGTGGAGAACCGATGACACGGCCGATGCCGACGCGCTGTTCCGGTATGCTTCCGATCCGGAGATCGGACTGCTGTGCGGCTGGCCTCCGCATACCAGTGTCGAGGGCAGCCTGAATGACATCGGAAACATTCTCGCCGTAGAGAACAACTGGGCCATCACCATCAGGGACAATGGCGTTGAGCCGGTTGGCAGCATCGCGCTCAAGACGGTCAGCCACTACATCATCGATCCGGTCGAGGCGGACGCCGGACTCAGAAAGCGCTACGGCAAGTACCTTGGCGGCAATGCGCTTGAGTTGGGCTACTGGATCGGTCGCCCATTCTGGGGCAACGGTTATATGCCCGAGGCGTTGAATGCGGTGCTCGGCTATGCGTTCGATGCGCTGCATAAGGACGCCGTGTGGGGTGGACACTATGCGGAGAACTCCCAGTCCGGTCGTGTGATGGACAAGTGCGGCATGAAACCGGTCTTCGAGTCGAAACACGACTATTTCAACCTCATCGACGCCTACCATGACGGTGTCTACCGTATCGTCATGGCGGACGAATGGAAATCTTGAACCTCCGCATGGACCTCTGAATGTACAAGTGCAGAGTAGGCCGATGCTCTCGTGCAGGAGATCAAGATGCGGTGGTGCATGAATCGGGGCAGTATCCGGATGCTCGCAGATATCAGGCGTTGGTCCTGACGATGGCGATGATGTCGCGGCTGAAGTCTGCGGTCATTGTTGCCGGATTGTTACTGCGGCGGCGTTCCGCACCGAACGACGAAACCTCAAATCCCAAGTGGGAGCAGGGCTTATGGTCGGGCCGGCGGGATTTGAACCCGCGACATCCTGTACCATCAGGGGGTTGTTTTGCAAAAATCAGCTGCTTTGGATGGGCTGAATATCGTTGGAATCAAGCCGT
This sequence comes from Bifidobacterium sp. UTCIF-38, assembly GCF_006454495.1. Classification (NCBI taxonomy): domain Bacteria; kingdom Bacillati; phylum Actinomycetota; class Actinomycetes; order Bifidobacteriales; family Bifidobacteriaceae; genus Bifidobacterium; species Bifidobacterium sp. UTCIF-38. The sequence continues at coordinate 135,391 of NZ_JFAL01000022.1, forward strand.
TTCTGAGTTTTGGTGTTCTTTGCTGGAACCAGTGGGTTTGGCTAATCCTGACGGTCACTGTTACTGAAATGTTACTGGGATTTGCTGCTTGGGAAGGCGACACGTTCGGCGTGTCGTGAGTGGTTGGATTGCAGTCCAGCAAGAACTGTTTCGTCGGTAGTTACTGGATTCCCGGCAGAAAGACCATGCTTCTGGATTCCATCAGAATTGCTTGCGTCGTAGAATCTTGAGATAGTTTTTACGGAAGTCGCGCCGGTCTTTGAACATCTTTCGGTCGGTAGCGGTCTCTTCGCCGGCGTTGAATTTCAACGCTGTCAGTTCGATGGTGCACATCAAATC